>JBBSMD010000096.1:0-7947 GCA_038233355.1 Propionibacteriales bacterium | reverse complement strand
GCGTCCAGCTCGGTGACGAGGCGGAAGGTGGTCGCCCCGGTGACCTCGTCGCCGGCCAGCAGCGCGTGCTGCACGGGCGCCGCACCCCGCCAGGCCGGCAGCAGCGAGAAGTGCAGGTTGACCCAGCCGTGCGGCGGAACGTCCAGCACCGGCCTTGGCAGCAGCGCGCCGTAGGCGACCACCGGGCAGCAGTCCGGTGCCAGCTCGCGTAGTCGCGCGACGAATTCCGGCTCGGCGGGACGGGTCGGGGTGAGCACTTCGATCCCGGCGGCCGCGGCTCGCACCGCCACCGGGGAGCGGGTCTGGCGCCGGCCCCGGCCGGCGGGCGCGTCGGGCCGGGTGACGACCGCGACCAGCTCGTGGCGACCGTCGAGGAGGGCCTCCAGGCTGGGCAGAGCGACCGCCGGCGTGCCGGCGAGGACGACCCGCACGTCACATGCCCCGGCCGAACATCGGGTGCGGGGAGGTCTTGACCACCGGTGGTGCCTGGCCGTTCCACTCCGCGGTACGGATCGCGCGCATCGCCGCACGCCGGGTCTCGCGGTCGAGCCGGTCCACGAACAGCACCCCGTCGAGGTGGTCGGTCTCGTGCTGCACCACCCGGGCCAGCAGGTCGCTGCCCTCGACCACCAGCGGCTCGCCGTGCACGTCGAACCCTTTCGCGACCACCCGCAGCGCCCGCGTGCAGTCGAAGGTGAGGTCGGGGATCGACAAGCAGCCCTCGGGGCCGTGCTGGGTCTCGTCGGAGAGGTCGAGAGTGGGGTTGACCAGGTGGCCGCTCTCGCCCTCGACCGACCAGGTGAACACCCGCAGGCCGACACCGAGCTGCGGTGCCGCGAGCCCGGTGCCAGGTGCGTCGAGCATCGTGTCGGTCAGGTCGGCGACGAGGCGACGCAGCTCGGCGTCGAAGTCGACGACGGGTGCGGCGTGCGTACGCAGCACCGGGTCACCGAGCAGGCGGATCGGCTGGACGGCCACGGGAGGGGCTCCTGGCGGGAGGGGACGGGCCAGTCTAGAGAAGCCTCCGTTCAACCCAGCGCGACCGGGTCGACCTGCACGCGCATCGCCGGCAGCTTGTGTGCGCTGCGATGCGAGCCCAGCAGCACCAACGCGCGAGACAGGGCGGCACCGCCGGCGCGTGGCACGCGCAGCACCAGGCGCGCCGTCTCGGCGTCGAGCGGCACCGGACCCAGCAGATCGACCGGTTGTGGCCAGGACCACTGCACCGCCTGGTCGATGGCCGTGGCCGGCCCGGTCAGGGTCGCGAGGCGCACCGCCGGCGGCAGCCGGGCGGCGAGCCGGTCGTCGAGCTCACGCTCGGCCAAGCCGGACGGGTCACCACGCACGAGCGCCTGGACGGCGGGCGACGTGGGCTCCCCGACCAGCACGACTCGGCCACCGTCGGCGGCGGGACGCACGAGCGCGACGGCGTTGCTCCACCGCCGTACGGCCTCCTCGGCTGAGCGCAGGTCGCTGCGCGCGAGCAGCTGCCACGTGTCGAGCAGCAGGGCTGCGGCGTAACCGCCTTCGGCCGGTGGCTCGGCGCCGGGAGTGGCGACGACGACCGCGGGCCGCGAGCTCACCTCGTCGAGCACGGTTTCACCGCCCGAGTGGCGTACCCGAGTGCCGGGGAAGGTGCGACCGAGCTGCTCGGCGGTGAGCCGCTCGCCCACCACCGGGGCGCGCAGGGCCGTCGCACCACAGTGCGAGCAGGACCAGTCGAGGTGGCTGGCCGCGCACCAACCGCAGCACGGCACCGCCTGCGCCGACGGCTGGGTGAGCGGCCCCTCGCAGTGCCGACACCGGGCCGGCAGCCGGCAGGACTGGCACGCGAGCGCGGGGCGGTAACCCGCCCGCGGCACCTGCACCAGCACCGGTCCTCGCGCCAGCGCCTCGCGGGCCACCGCGATCGCTCGCGACGGCAGGCGGGCAGTGTGGGCCGCGGGGTCGCGCGCGGCCGCGTCGGGACCTGCGCCGGAGACCTCGACCCGGGCCTGCCCGGTGCGTCGGGTGGCGCGGGCCGGCGACAGGTCGACCGCCCAGGTTGTACGCACCAGCTGCTGCGCCTCGGCGCTGCGGGCGTGCGCTGCGAGCAAGGCGGCCGCCCCGCTCTGGTGGGCGCGGACCAGCAGCACCTCCCGCGCGTGCGGGTAAGGAGCCCGTGCCTCGGCGAACAGGTCGTCACCGTCGTCCCACAGCGCGACCAGCCCGAGGTCGCGGACCGGCGCGAACGCGGCCGCTCGGGTGCCGACGACCACCCGAACATCGCCGCGAGCGGCGGCGAGGAACGCTCGGTAGCGCGCCGCCGGGCCCAGCTCGGCGGTGAGCACGACGTGCCGGTCCGGACCCATGAGGCTGGTGAGCGCGACGTCGAGGCGGCCCACGTCTCGTACGTCGGGCAGGCAGAGCAGGGCTCCACGCCCCGAGGTGAGCGCGGCGAGCGCGGCACGCGCCAACGTGCCCGGCCAGTCGGCGTGCTCGAGCACGGTGGTGACCGCGCGCGTGGAGCCACCGCCGGCCAGATCGCCCAGCCAGTGCTCGCCGCCTGCCAGCCGCCGCCACGGCCCGGGATCGAGACCGGGGAGCGGCGCAGGGCTGCGGACGGGCGGGTCCTCGGCCTCGACCCGGGCATGCCGGGGCGGCACCGCCAGTCGCAGGACGTCGCTCATCGTGCCGGCGTAGTGGTCGGCGACGGTGCGTGCTGCGCGAGCCACCTGCGAAGCGAGCACCGGTTCGGCCGAGACCACCCGGCGCAGCCTGGCCAGCCGGCCGGCGTGCTGTGAGTGATCGACCCGCTCGAGCACGAACCCGCTCACCTGCCGACCGGCGAAGAGCACCACAACCCGGGCCCCCGCCACCGCGTCGGTGTGCATCGTCCCCGGCACCTCGTAGTCGAACGGGCGGTCTAGGTGCGCCAGCGGCACCGCCAGGGCCACCCGCGCGACCGGCAGCTCGGCGGCGGCGGCGGTCTTCGCCGCCGGTGCGGGTCGTACCGCTGCCCGCAGGCGGTCGAGCTGCTGGGTCGGGCTCACGTGGGTGTGTCTAGCAGCCGGGGCCGACACCGGCGTACGTCGTCCACAGGCGGCGGGGGTTCCGGATGGGTGGCGAGCGAGCTGTACGGGTGAGGCGCGGTGGGCGGGGGCGGCGCGGGTGCGGTGCGGGACCAACCGCCGCCGAGCCGAGCTGACAACGGAAATCGGACGCTTCCAATGGCGCGTACACCATGGGAGGCGTCCGATTACCTGCTTAACGTGGTAATCAGGCCCGCCCGCGGACCCTCAGCCGGAGGCGGCGGCACCAAGGGCGGCGGCGCGGTCGGTACGCTCCCAGGTGAAGTCGGGCAGCTCCCGACCGAAGTGACCGTACGCGGCGGTCGCGGCGTAGATGGGGCGCAGCAGGTCGAGGTCGCGCACGATGGCGCCCGGCCGCAGGTCGAACACCTCGACGACCGCGTCCTGGATGGCGCCGACCGGCACCGTCTCGGTGCCGAAGCAGTCGACGTAGAACCCCACCGGGTGTGCCTTGCCGATGGCGTACGCGATCTGCACCTCGCACCGGCGGGCCAGCCCGGCGGCCACCACGTTCTTGGCCACCCAGCGCATCGCGTAGGCCGCCGAGCGGTCGACCTTGCTCGGATCCTTGCCGGAGAACGCACCGCCGCCGTGCCGGGCCATGCCGCCGTAGGTGTCGATGATGATCTTGCGGCCGGTCAGGCCGGCGTCGCCCATCGGCCCACCGATCTCGAAGCGGCCGGTGGGGTTGACCAGCAGCCGGTAGTCGGAGGAGTCGATGTCGAAACCGGTCAGCACCTCGTCGACGACGTGCTTCTTCACGTCCGGGCTGAGCAGTGCGGCGAGGTCGATGTCGGCGGCGTGCTGGCTCGACACGACGACCGTGTCCACTCGTAGCGGCCGGTCGTCGGCGTCGTACTCGACGGTGACCTGGGTCTTGCCGTCGGGACGCAGGTAGGCCATCGTGCCGTCTTTGCGGGCCCGCGAGAGCTGCTCGGCCAGCCGGTGCGCGATGGTGATCGGCAGCGGCATCAGCTCCGGCGTGTCGTCGCAGGCGTAGCCGAACATGAGGCCCTGGTCGCCGGCACCCTGCGCGTCGAGCGGGTCGGCCGAGCCCTCAGTGCGGTCCTCGTAGGCGTGGTCGACGCCCTGGGCGATGTCGGGCGACTGGGATCCGATCGAGATCTGTACGCCGCAGGAGGCGCCGTCGAAGCCCTTGGCCGAGGAGTCGTAGCCGATCGCGAGCACCTTGTCGCGGACGAGCGTGGGGATGTCGGCCCACGCGGTCGTGGTGACCTCGCCCCCGACCACGACCAGACCGGTGGTCAGCAACGTCTCGACCGCCACCCGGCTGTGCGGGTCCTGGGCCAGCAGGGCGTCGAGGACGCTGTCGCTGATCTGGTCGGCGATCTTGTCCGGGTGGCCCTCGGTCACGGACTCCGAGGTGAACAGGCGACGACTCACAGGGGCTCCTGTCGGCGGGCAAGCCGACGGTCTCGCCGGCGGTGTCGATTCCTGAGCTGACTCAGTGTGCTGACGCGGTACGCGTTCGAGCCTAGCGGGCAGATGCCCGGGTGCTGGTGCACGACCGGCAGCCGGCGCAGCCTCTCGCCCTGACCACCACCGGCACCGGCCACCGGCCACCGGCGCTAGTGCACGACCGGCAGCCGGCGCAGCACCTCATCCCAGACCACCTGCGCCAGGTGCTCCTTCGGCCCGAGCGGCACGGGCACGGCCGAGCCGTCGGCGCCCAGCAGGATCGCCTCGGACTCGGTGTGGCCGAACACCTTGCCCTCGCTGACGTCGTTGACCACCAACAGGTCGCAGCCCTTGCGGGCCAGCTTGGCCCGCCCGTGGGTCAGCACGTCGGCCCGGTCGTCGCCGGTCTCGGCGGCGAACCCGACCACCAGCGGCTCCTTGCCGGTGCGGGTCGCGACCAGCTCGGCCAACACGTCCGGGTTCTCGGTGAGCTCGAGGGTCGGAGCCGGCCCGGCGTCCTTCTTGATCTTGGTGACCGCCACCGCGACGGGCCGGTAGTCCACCGGGGCGGCGGCCATCACGACCGCGTCGGCCTCGGTGGCGGCGGCCAGCACCCGCTCCCGCAGCTCGGCGGTGGTCTCGACGCGGAGTACGTCGGCGCCCGCCGGGTCCGGCAGCCCGACGTTGGCCGCGACCACGGTGACCGTCGCGCCACGAGCCGCCGCGGCCGCAGCCAGGGCATAGCCCATGCGACCCGACGAACGGTTGCCGAGGAAGCGGACGGGGTCCAACGGTTCTCGGGTGCCACCGGCCGAGACGACGACGTGCCGTCCGGCCAGGTCGGTGCATCCCACCCCCGTACCGCGGCTCAGCAGCAGCTGAGCGAGGTCGTAGAGGCCGGTCACCTCAGGCAACCGGCCCTTTCCGCTGTCGACACCGGTGAGACGACCCACGGCCGGTTCGACGACCACCGCGCCGCGAGCGCGCAGCGTCGCGACGTTGGCCCGGGTCGCGGGGTGCTCCCACATCTCGGTGTGCATCGCCGGCGCATACAGCACCGGGCACCGGGCGGTGAGCAAGGTGGCGGTCAACAGGTCGTTGGCCAGGCCGTGAGCCGCCCGCGCGAGCAGGTCGGCGGTCGCCGGAGCCACGACGACCAGGTCGGCCCGCTGGCCGATGCGGACGTGCGGCACCTCGGGCACGTGCTGGAACACGTCGCTGGCGACCTGGCGGCCCGACAAGGCCTCCCACGTGGCGGCGCCGACGAACTCGAGCGCCGAACGGGTGGGGACGACGGTCACCTCGCGGCCGGACTCGGTAAAGCGGCGGACGAGCTCACACACCTTGTACGCGGCGATGCCCCCGCTCACGCCGACCACGACGGAGGCCCGCGGAGCCAGCGGGGCGGTCATGACCGGGTCGCTGTCACTCCCGGCCGACCTCGGCCTGCAAGGCGGCCTCGGCCTCGGCCTCGGGGTCGACGTCCTCGCAGGTGAGCAGGTCGCCCTCGATCTCGCGCAGGGCGACCGACAGCGGCTTCTCCTGCACGTGGGTGTCGACCAGCGGGCCGACGTACTCGAGCAGACCCTCGCCCAGCTGGGAGTAGTAGGCGTTGATCTGGCGGGCGCGCTTAGCGCTGTAGAGGACCAGCTTGTACTTGGAGTCGGTCTTGGTGAGCAGATCGTCGATCGAGGGGTTGGTGATGCCCTCGGCGGCGGGGCGGGTGCCAGTCACTAAACGGCCTTCCAGCAGGTAGGGGGCGCGAGCGGCGCCGGACACCGGTGGCGCCCGCGCACCGTTCAGGGCGGACGCGGGTCGGTTGCCCCGGGCGTGGCGGGGCCAGCTCGGGACGACGGTGTCACCGATGGGCGACCGAGCAAGGCTACCAACTGCTCGGCCGCGCCACGAACGTCGTCGTTGACGATGGTCACGTCGAACTCGGTCTCGGCTGCCAGCTCGGCCCGCGCGGTGGCGAGCCGCCGGTCGCGTTCGGCCTCGTCCTCGGTGCCGCGGTGCGCCAGGCGGCGGACCAGCTCGTCCCAGCTGGGCGGTGCGAGGAAGACGAACAGCGCCTCGGGCATCAGCGCCTTGACCTGTCGCGCACCCTGCAGGTCGATCTCCAGCAGGCACGGCCGACCCCGCGCGAGCGCGTCCTCGACCTGTGCCCGCAAGGTGCCGTACCGGGCGTGCCCGTGCACGACGGCCCACTCCAGCATCTGCCCGCGGGCCACCAGGTCGTCGAACTGGGCGTCGGCCACGAAGTGGTAGTGCACCCCGTCGACCTCACCCGGTCGGGGTCGCCGCGTGGTGGCCGACACCGACACCCACACCTGGGGATGCGTGGCGCGTACGTACTCGGCGACTGTCCCCTTGCCGACCGCGGTCGGGCCGGCGAGCACGACGAGCCGCGAGCGGGCGGACTCGGCGGGCTCGTCAGCCGCGGTCGCCGAACTCACGCTCGAGTGCGGCGACCTGGTTGGTCCCGAGGCCGCGGACTCGGCGGGTCTCGGCGATGCCGATGCGTTCCATCACTGCCTTGGCCCGAACCTTGCCGAGGCCGGGGACCGCTTGCAGCAGGTCGAACACCTTCATCTTGCCGATGACCTCGTTGGTCCGTCCCTCGTGCACCACGTCGACCAGGGAGCCCCCGGAGTGCCGCAGCCGGTTCTTGACCTCGGCCCGCTCGCGCCGGGCGGCGGTGGCCTTGTCGAGGGCTGCCTGACGCTGTTCGGGAGTGAGCGGGGGCAGTGTCACGGAGGTCCACCTCTTCGAGATCGCGACGGCGTCCTCGGCGTCCCGAACCGACCGTCGTCGGGCGAACCTAGCGGCGCGATGCGGTGGCGGCAAACACCGGTGGCGGCACCGCCCGCAGGCGCCGGCTGCCGCACCGACTGCGGGCGCTGGCCGCGGCACCGGTCATGACCCCGGTCATGACCCCGGTGCCCGTGGGGCCGTCACGGTGTCGGCACGGCCTCCGGTGTGAGCGAGAGGTCGCACACCTCCTGCACCTGGGTGGCGATCTCCTGGTTGGCCTGGGGCAGCTCACTGGTGTCCAGGCCACGCAACGACCTGGTGAACTCGCGCCGTTCCTTCGGGCTGAGGCCCGCCAGCTGCTCGGCCAGTGCCTGCGGATCGCTCAGGTCCGCCAGGTCGATGCCGGCGCTGGCAGTGGCCGCACGCACGTCGTCGACGGCGTCGGCGATCAGCTGCCACTGCGGGCGGATGTCGGCCGGCGCCACCGCGATGATGTCGTCGAGGGATCGCGAGATCTGGTCGACGTCGGCGGTGCTGCCCGCGCCACCGCCGGTCAGTTCCTGCTGGGCCTCCCGCACGGCGTCGCAGTACGCCTGCTCCGCACCGGTGGGCGTGGCTCCGGCACTCTCGGCCGGTGTCTCGGTCGGCGTCTCGGCCGGCGACTGCGTGGTCGCCTCCTCCGACGGCTCCCCGGTGGTCCCCG
>JBBSMD010000095.1:0-8020 GCA_038233355.1 Propionibacteriales bacterium | reverse complement strand
GGGACCGGCCGGTCAGAGCATCTGGTTGCCCTCGCCCAGGCCCGCCGACTGCTCGTCGAACGTCTCGTGCTCGAGCAGGTGCAAGGTGGGGAGGTCGGTACGGCGCCGCACCGCCGAGGTCCAGTCGCGGTGCAGTGCCTCGCGGACCGGGTGGCTCGCGGTGAGCACGATGACCTCGGCGGCTCCCACCCGCCCGGCCAGCTCGACCAGCGCGTCGACCGGTCCCGCTCCACCGAGGCTCTCCGCGGCGGCCTCATGACCCTGCTGCTGCAGTAGCTTCGCGCCGTCGACCGCCCGGTCGGCGTCGGCCACGAGCAGGTGGTAGCGCACCGGTTCGTCCAGGGCTTCGTGCAGGCTGGCGACCTGGGTCGCGTCGAGCGCGCTGAGCGGCTGCTCGGCGAGGACGGCGACGGCGTACATGGTGGGCACTCCTTCTGCTCCGGCCGTAGGGCAATCGAGCGCCCGGACGGGGAACCGAGCCTAGTGCGCGGTGTCTCCGAGCACGGCACGCAGGTCGTAGGAGACCGGCTCGGCCAGCTGCTCGTAGGTGCACGACTCCGGCTCGCGGTCGCGGCGCCAGCGCTTGAACTGCGCGGTGTGCCGCAGACGGGTGCCCTCCATGTGGTCGTAGCCGACCTCCAGCACCAGCCGCGGCTCCAGCGGCACCCACGACAGGTCCTTGCCGGCGTTCCAGCGGCTCTGCGCGCCGGGTCTGCGCTCGCCCGCGGACGCCGGCTCGTTCTGCGCGCTGGCCTGGCGGTCGCCCGCGGACGCCGGCTCGTTCGTTGTGCCGGCCTGGTGGTCGACCGCAGTCGCCAGCTCGGCCCCCCACGGGTGCTCGGCGGCGCCACGCGGCTCCACCCGCAGCGGCTCGAGCTGCTCGACGAGCGCGGCGCGCCGCTCCGCGTTGAACGCCGCACACACCCCGATGTGCTGCAGGTGGCCGGCCTCGTCGTAGAGCCCGAGCAGCAGCGAGCCGAGCAGGGGCCGCTCCGGGGTCGAGGTCTTGTGCAGCCGGTATCCGGCGACGACCACGTCGGCGGTGCGGACGTGCTTGATCTTGAGCATGCTGCGCGCGCCGGGGGAGTACGGTGCGCCGCGATCCTTGGCGACGATCCCGTCCAGCCCGGCCCCTTCGAACTGGTCGAACCACCGCTCGGCGACGGCACGGTCGGTGGTGAGGGGGGTGCGGTGGAGGGGCGGGGGAGTGTCGGCGAGGACCTCCTCGAGCGTCTGGCGGCGTTCGGCGAACGGCCGGTCGACGTACGCGTCGTCGCCGAGGGCCAGCAGGTCGAAGGCGACGAAGGCTGCCGGGGTCTGCTCGGCGAGCATCCGTACCCGTGAGTCGGCGGGATGGATGCGGTCGAGCAGCCGCTCGAACTCCAGCCGTTCGCCCTGCACCACCACCAGCTCGCCGTCGAGCACGCAGCGCGCCGGCAGCAGCTCTCGCGCGGCGGCGACGACCTCGGGGAAGTAGCGGGTGAGCGGCTTGGTGTTGCGCGACCCCAGCTCCACCTGGTCGCCGTCGCAGAACACCAAGCATCGGAAGCCGTCCCACTTGGGTTCGTACGCGTAGCCAGCGGGGACCGCGTCGGCGGCGGGCAGCTTGGCGGCCGTCTTCGCGAGCATCGGCTCTACCGGCGGGTTGACGGGCAGGCTCATCGGCACGCGGCTCATCTTGGCAGCCCGATGCACCCGGCGGCGGTCCTGCCGTTGCCTGCGGGGCTTGGCGCGGGCGCTGGCCTGGCGGTGGTGGCCGACGACAGGTGCCCTCGCCCCCGGCCCCGGCGCCCGGTCCCCGCCCTCCGGCCCCCGGCCACCGCCCGCCCCGCCGCCCCGGCACCCGCCACCCTGCAGCCGGCAGCCCACACCGCAAGCCCTAGCCTGGCGCGGTGCCGCTCGCGCTGGTCGACCGCTCGCCCAGCGTGCCGCCGGAGCGGATCCTCGCCGACCTGGTGGCGCCTCCTCGCTTCGCCGCGGAGTCGTTCGACACCTATCGACCCGATCGCGACGAGCCGACCCAGGCGGTCGCGCTGGCCCGGCTCGAGGCGTACGCCCGCCAGGTGGTGGCCGGGCCCAACCGGTCATGGTGGAGGCGGCGCAGCGCACCGCCCTGCCCCAACGGCATCTACCTCGACGGCGGGTTCGGGGTTGGCAAGACCCACCTTCTCGCCGCCCTGTGGCGCTCGGTGCACACGCTCGACCAGCCCGCGCTGTTCGCGACGTTCGTCGAGCTGACGCACCTGGTCGGTGCCCTCGGGTTCGCCGAGACGGTGGAGCGGCTGTCGGCGCACCGCTTGGTGTGCATCGATGAGTTCGAGCTGGACGATCCCGGTGACACCGTGCTGGTGTCGAGCTTGCTGAGCCGGCTCGCCGAGGCGGGGGTACGCCTGGCGGCCACGTCCAACACGCTCCCGGGTCGCTTGGGTGAGGGCCGGTTCGCCGCCCAGGACTTCTTGCGCGAGATCCAGGGGCTGGCCGAGCGGTTCGAAGTGGTGCGGGTGGAGGGGCCCGACTTTCGCCACCGGGGCCTGCCCGAGGCGCCGGACCCGCTCGACGAGGCGTCGCTGCGGGCCCTACCTACCGACCAGGCGGTCGCGTTGGACGACTTCACCACCTTGTGCGCCCACCTGGCCGCGCTGCACCCGTCGCGCTACGGCGCGCTGCTCGACGGGGTGAGCGCGGCGTACTGGTCCAACGTGCAGCCGGTGTCCGACCAGGCGGTCGCGCTTCGCCTCGTGGTGCTGGCCGACCGCCTCTACGACCGGTCCGTGCCGCTGCGCACAAGTGGGGTGCCGCTCGACGAGCTGTTCACCCCCGACCTGTTCGCGGGCGGTTACCGCAAGAAGTACCAACGGGCGGTCTCCCGCCTGGTCGCGCTGGGACGCGAACCGACGGCCCCCGACCGTGACATCTCGCCGCCATAGGTGCCAGCGGGTCGGCGCAGCGGCGCCACCGTCTAGTGCTGGCGGCCGGGGCGGGTGGACCTGGACGACCCTGGCCCGGGTGCGACCGCGGGGGCTTCGAGCGGAGTAGAGCTGTCGAGGCAAACAAGCGCAAGAACAAGGACGCACGGAGGCGACCGAACAGCTACCCAGATCAGGCCGGGAGCGGCACCAGCTCGACGGCGCCGACGGCGTAGCGGGCCAAGACGGTACGGGCGATCTCGTCGTCGACGCCCAGCGGCTGCGACACGGCCACCGCGCCGGCCTCGAGCGCCAGCTCGGCCGCCCGGTCGGGCAGGAAACCCGGAGCGAGGAAGAACGACCCGACAGCGATGTGACGACGACCATCGGCACGGAACTGCCGTACGGCTTCACCGGTCGACGGCGGGGAGGCCGACGCGAACGCGGCCACGGCGGGCAGGCGGTGGCGCGCACCCCAGGCTCGTGCGATGCGGGCGACTCCGGCGTTGGCGATCGGGTCGCTCGAGCCGGCGCCGGCGAGCACCAGCGCGTCGAGCTCACGCACTCGGGCGGACGACAATGCGGTCCGCAGGCGCTGGTCGAGGACCCCGAGGAACGAGCGTTCGCTGCCCAAGTGCGGAGCTGCGCCGGTGCGCAGGGCGGGGTGTCGAGACTGCATCTGCCGCACGACGGCCGGTACGTCGACCTTCGCGTGGTAGGCACGAGACAGCAGCAGGGGCACCACCACGACCTCCGCGTGGCCGTCGGCGACGAGCCGGTCGACCACGTTCGCGACCGGCGGGCTCGACAGCTCGAGGAAGGCCGCCTCGGTGCGCAGGTCGGGCCGCAGCGTCCGTACCCGCTCGGCGAGCGCGCTGATGGTCGCCGCCGAACGCGGGTCCCGGCTGCCGTGGGCGAGCGCGACCAGGGCCGGGGCGCTCACGAGTGGATCCCGCACTCGGTCTTGCCGGTGCCCTGCCAGCGCCCGCTGCGCGGGTCCGCACCGGCGGGCACGCGGCGGGTGCAGGGCCAGCAGCCGACCGAGGGGTAGCCCTCGTGCAGCAAAGGGTTGACCAGCACGTTGTTCTCCTCGATGTAGCGCTCGACGTCGGCGGCACTCCAGCGCGCCAGCGGCGAGACCTTGACCTTCTGCTTGTCGGCGTCCCACCCCACGACCGGGGTGATCACGCGGCCGGGCGTCTCCTCGCGCCGCAGCCCGGTGGCCCAGGCGTCGTAGTCGGCCATGGCCCGGCGCAGCGGCTCGACCTTGCGGAGCGCACAGCACATGTCGGGGTCGCGGGCGTACAGGTCGGGACCGTACGCGGCGTCCTGGTCGGCCACGCTCAGCCCAGGGTGTACGTCGCGCACGCTGACCGTAAGCGTCGCCCCCGCCGCGTCGCGGGTGCCCAGCGTCTCGGCGAAGTGGTAGCCGGTGTTGAGAAATAGCACGTCGATGCCCGGGGCGACGCTCGATGCCAGGTGGGCCAGCACGGCGTCGCCCATGGACGAGGTGACACAGAACCGCTCTCCGAAGGTGCCCACGGCCCACTCGAGGATGTGTTCGGCGCTGGCCAGCTCCAGCTCGGGTCCGGCGACCTGGGCCAGCTCGCGCAGGGCGTCAGGGCTGCGCCTCACCGGGCTGACACCAGGGCACGAGACGCTCATCGAGTGCCACCAGCCGGGCGCGCCAACAGCCCGATCAGCCGCACGGCGAAGGCACGCAGGCACGAGCGGCACTCCCACTCGCCGTGCTTGTCGCCGTGCGGTCGCAGGTCCTCACCGGCGCAGTACGGGCAGTGCAACGGCACCGAGTGCCCACTCATCGCCGCACCTCGCTGCCTGCCCGCTCAGCCAGGACGGCAGACACCTCGCCACTCATCGCAGCACCTCGTCGTCGGCCCGGGCGACCCAGGCGGCAAAGGCCTCGCCGTCGACACGGTCGGCCAGGTAGTGGCGTACGACCCCCTCGACGTAGTCGCCGAGCTCGTCGCTGGTGACCTTGTGCGCCCGTAGCTTGCGCCCGAAGCGGGGGTCGAGCCCCAGCGCGCCACCGAGATGCACCTGGAAGCCTTCGACCTGGTGACCGTCGGCGGTGACCAGCTGGCCCTTCAGCCCGATGTCGGCGACCTGCACCCGCGCGCAGGAGTTGGGGCACCCGTTGACGTTGACGGTGATCGGCACGTCCAGCTCGGGTACGCGGCGCTCCAGCTCGTCGACCAGGTCGGCGGCACGCTGCTTGGTCTCGACGATCGCCAGCTTGCAGAACTCGATCCCGGTGCACGCCATCGTGTTGCGCCGCCACGGCGACGGGCGGGCGTGCAGCCCGAGCTCGGCCAGGGCGCGCACCAGGCTCTCCACGCGGCCCTCGGCGACGTCGAGCACCACCAGCTTTTGATGGGCGGTCAGCCGTACCCGACCCGAGCCGTGGGCCTCGACCGCGTCGGCCACCGCCGACAGGGTCGACCCGTTGACCCGCCCGACCGTCGGGGCGACACCGACGTAGTACCGACCGTCACGCTGCGGGTGCACCCCGATGTGATCGCTCGGACCGGCCGGCGGTGGCGGCGCCGGTCCGTCGAGCAGGCGGCGGTGCAGGTATTCGGTCTCGAGCACCCGCCGGAACTCCGCGGCTCCCCAGTCGGCGACGAGGAACTTCAACCGCGCGCGTGAGCGCAACCGCCGGTAGCCGTAGTCGCGGAACAGACCGGTGACGCCCGCCCACACGTCCGGTACCTGGTCGAGGGGCACCCAGGCACCGAGCCGTTGCGCCAGCATCGGGTTGGTCGACAGGCCGCCGCCGACCCACACGTCGAACCCGGTCCCGTACGCCGGGTGCACCACCCCGACGAAGGAGATGTCGTTGACCTCGGGCACCGTGTCGTGGCTGGGGTGGCCCGAGATCGACGTCTTGTACTTGCGGGGCAGGTTGGAGAAGGCGGGGTCGCCCACGTGACGGCGCTGGATCTCCTCGATCGCCGACGTGCCGTCGAGCACCTCGTCGGCAGCGATGCCGGCCAGGGGGCTGCCGAGGATCACCCGCGGGCAGTCACCGCACGCCTCCTGCGTGCTGAGGCCGACCGCTTCCAGCCGGTTCCAGATCGTGGGTACGTCCTCCACCCGGATCCAGTGCAGCTGCACGTTCTGCCGGTCGGTGAGGTCGGCGGTGCCACGCGCGTACGTGGTGGAGATGTCGGCGATCGTGCGCAGTTGGGCCAGGTCGAGCTGGCCGCCGTCGATCCGCACGCGCAGCATGAAGTGGCAGTCCTCGAGCTCCGCCGGCTCGAGGGTGGCGGTCCTGCCGCCGTCGATGCCGGCCTTGCGCTGGGTGTAGAGCCCCCACCAGCGAAAACGTCCCCGCAAGTCGGCGCCGTCGATCGCGTCGAAGCCGCGGTGGGCGTAGATGGTCTCGATCCGCGCGCGTACGTTGAGCGCGCCGTCGTCGCGCTTCTGCTGCTCGCTGGGGTTGAGCGGCTCGCGGTAGCCCTTGGCCCACTGGCCCTCGCCGCGGCGCGGACGGCCGGCGCCCGGGCCGGATCGGGCGGCGGCCGGCGTGACCGGCTCGACCGCGTCCGTACGTGCCTGCGGGCGGGCGTCTGGGCGCGCACGGGCGGGCACGTGGATGGCGCTGGTTGTCATCGAGGTCCTCGGGCTGCAAGTCCCCGGCCGGACGCCCCAAGCGACGGGGAGCGGGGCGGGCCGGGAGGGCGGGGAAGGTCAGTCCGTCGGACAGAGCCAGCTGCGCATGCGACCCAGGTCGAGGTGACGGCGTGCCACCAAGCGGGTCGAGCGAGCCGTCGTCACCGCACGAGTGTCGCTAGTGCACAGCGCTGGCATCAAACCGCCATCCCAGCATCTGGACAACAAGTCCGTCAGGCGGACAACTTGGGGCGAGGAGGCCCGATGCCGGCGGGTCCGGAGCGCCACCAACCGCGCGCGCAACGCCCAGGGCACCAGGGGTCAGGCGGAGCGGGTCAGCCGGGCATCGCTCGGGCGGCCAGTCCTCGTACGTCGACCCCGTGCGGCAGGGTGCCCATCGTGCCGGCCGGGACTACGTCGCTGGCCAGCCGCGACGCGGTGAACGCGTCGGCGACCTCGGGTGGGGCGTGCCGTACCAGCAGCGCCGCTTGCAGGCAGGCGGCCATCGCTCCGGCGACCCGCCTGGCCTGTGCGGCCGCTGACTCCACGTCGGCGAGCCAGCCGAGCACCTCGGTGATCGCCGCATCGAGCCGACGGTCGGCGCCGCGGACTGCACCGACCTCGGTGAGCCACGCGTCGAGCACCTCCGGCTCGCGTTGCAGCGCGCGGAGCACGTCGAGGGCGTTGACGTTGCCGCTTCCCTCCCACACCGAGTTGAGCGGTGACTCGCGAAACAGCAGCGGCAGGCCCGACTCCTCCACGTAGCCGTTGCCGCCCAGGCACTCCAGGGCCTCCGCGATGGCGGCGGGGGTGCGCTTGCAGACCCAGAACTTGGCCAGCGGGAGCCCGATGCGGCGCAACGCCCGCTCGTGCTGGTCACCCTCACCGTCGGCCGTCCGGTCGACGGCCGCGGCGAGCCGCAGGCCCAGCAGGGTCGCCGCCTCGGCTTCCACCGCCAGGTCGGCCAGCACGTTGGTCATCAGCGGCTGGTCGATCAGCCGGGCGCCGAACGCCGAGCGGTGCGCGGCATGCCAGGTGGCCTCTGCGCTGGCCCGACGCAGCAGGGCAGCCGAGCCGAGGACGCAGTCGAGCCGGGTGGCGGCCACCATCTCGAGGATCGTGCGCACCCCGCGTCCCTCGGCACCGACGCGATGGGCCGCTGCAGCGTCGAGCTCGATCTCGGCCGAGGCGTTGGACCGGTTGCCCAGCTTGTCCTTGAGCCGGACGATCGAGAAGGCGTTGCGGCTGCCGTCCGGCAGCACCCGGGGCAGCAGGAAGCAGGTGAGACCCGCCGCTGCCTGCGCCAGCACCAAGAACGCGTCGCTCATCGGGGCCGAGCAGAACCACTTGTGCCCGGTCAGGCGGTGGGTGTCGGCGTCGTCCGGCTCCGCGCGGGTGAGATTGGCCCGTACGTCGGAGCCGCCTTGCTTCTCGGTCATGCCCATGCCGGCGAGCAGACCGGCTTTGCGGTGCGGTGC
>JBBSMD010000094.1:0-8139 GCA_038233355.1 Propionibacteriales bacterium | reverse complement strand
GCCGTCGGGGGCGGTCTGCCGAGGGACACGATCACGTCGGCCACTCGTGCCGGCTCGACCAGCATGTGCAGGTGGCTGCCGGCCATGGTCCGGGTCGGCCACCCGCGCCGGGCCGCATCCGCGCGCTCCTCCGCGTACGTCTCGCCGAACGTCACGTAGGCGCTCGGGCGCTCGTCCCAGCCGGCGGGCACCGGCAGCTGCCCGTCGAAGTACGCAAGCGGCAGTCGGTGCTGCTCACGTTCCACCTCGCGCCGTGCTGCGTCATCCTCGAACAGCGCCGCGGTGTCGGCGGGGTCCCACCACTGGGTCCACGGGGGCAGCAGCCCTTGTGCGTCGATCTTGTCGCGCAGCATCGTGCGGAGCGCCGGGGGGGCGAGCGGGGCGTGGCCCGCCGAAGGCGGGAGAACCGCGTCGACGAAGACGGTGCCGACGACTCGGCACCGCTCGACCAGCAGCGGCACGTAGGCGCCGGCGTTGCTGTGCGGCACCAGCACGAGGTCGCGTTCGGTGGGCAGCCCGTCCATCAGGTAGTCGAGCACGTCGTGCCACGAGCGTGGTGCCGCCGTCGGCCGCGAGGGACGCACGACGTCAGTGCCGCGGCGGGCGAGCTCGGCTGCGACCGGTGCCCACGCTGCCGGTCCGAGCAGCGGGCTGGCGAGCAAGGCGTAGGCGAAACCCACCGGGTCACCGTACGGCGCGGTGCCCACGCTGGCCCTCCCGTCGGCCCTGTCGTTCACCCGGGCGCTCAGGCCGGCAGGATGGGCCGGCCGAGCGACCGGCTGCGGCCCCGGAACTCGGCGACAACCTCCGCGGAGGCACCCTCGCCGGCGCGGCGGACGGTCACGTCGTACACCCCGCTGCGACCGCGCCGGCTCCGCTCGACCGCTTCGGCGACCAGCTCGTCACCCAGCCGGGCCGCGTTGAGGAAGACGATGTCGAACCCGGCCGCCACGGTCACCTCGCCGTAGGTGTTGCACGCGAAGGCGAACGCGCTGTCGGCCAGCGTCGCGACGAAGCCGCCGTGCGCGATGGCGTGCCCGTTGACCATCTCGGCCGTGACGACCATCTGCAGCCGCGCCCGACCGGGTGCGACCTGGTCGAGCCGCATGCCCAGACCGCGACTGGCCGCGTCGTCGGCCCACATCGCGGCCGCGCCCCGGCGGGCGATCTCAGTTGCGGATGGGTCGGGGCCGCGGTCGCCAGCGGCGTTGTCGGCCTCGGGCGACGTCTCGCTTGCACTACCAGCCTCGGGCGACGTCTGGGCAGCGCTGCCAGCGGACGTCTCGGCGGCGCTGCCGGGGGGGATCGCTCCGTCGCTCATGACGGGTCCTCCCTGACGACGTCGTACCGAGCAGCGTCCGGCGGGTCGCCTGGCACCCGCAGGCCGTCGAGCGTCATGGCCACGACGGCGTCGGCGAGCCGGGTGACCGAGAGCCCGCGGGCCGGGCGATACCACTCCACCAGCGAGTTGACCGTGCCGAAGACCAGCCGACTGGTGAGACCGGGATCGAGGTCGGGGCGCAGGCTGCCCTCGTCGCAGGCGGCCTGCACCAGGGTGCCCAGCCGGGCGTCGAGCTCACGTCGACGCTCCAGTGCACGACGCTCGACCGGGGTGTTGCCGCGCACCCGCAGCAAGAGCGTGACGTACGGCAGCTCGGCGACCAGCACCTCCACGCTGCGCCGGACCAGGTGCTCGAGCCGGTCGACGGCCGGCCCGTGGGCGGCTCGAGGCTCGGTGGCCACCGCGCTCAGCGCGTCGAGTGCGCGGTCGAGCGCGAGGCGCAACAGCTCGGCCTTGCCGGCGACGTGGTGGTAGATCGACGACTTGCCGATGCCCAGGCGGGCCGAGAGATCCTCCATGCTGGTGCCGTCGTACCCACGCTCGTTGAACACCCGCACCGACACCGCGAGCAGTGAGTCGAGGTCGTAGGCCGGCCGCCCGGCCCCGGCCAGGCGTGTACGCGCGCCGCTCATGGGAGCATCCTTGCACTCGAGCGTGCACCAGCCGGTCCGTCGCGGGGGCGAGCTTGCTGTCGCGGAAGGGTCGCGGCAGACTGGGACGAACCGGCCGACCGTTCGTTCGGTTAGGAGGATGTGGATGACCACCATGGACACCCTGCTCAGCAACGTCGAGACCCCCGATCTCGAGGCGCTCGAGCACCAGTTCGACGCGACGATCCAGCACGACCAGCGGGTCGAGCCGCGCGACTGGATGCCCGAGGGCTACCGCAAGACGCTGATCCGCCAGATCGCGCAGCACGCGCACTCCGAGATCATCGGCATGCAGCCGGAGGGCAACTGGCTGACCCGTGCGCCGTCCCTGCGCCGCAAGGCCATCTTGCTGGCCAAGGTGCAGGACGAGGCGGGCCACGGCCTCTACCTCTACTCCGCCGCCGAGACCCTCGGGGCAGACCGCGCTGACCTGACCGACAAGCTGATCACCGGCCGGCAGAAGTACTCCTCGATCTTCAACTACCCGACGCCCAGCTACGCCGACGTCGGCACCATCGGCTGGCTCGTCGACGGCGCCGCGATCTGCAACCAGGTGCCGCTGTGCCGCAGCTCTTACGGCCCGTACGCCCGGGCGATGATCCGGGTCTGCAAGGAGGAGTCGTTTCACCAGCGGCAGGGCTACGAGCTGCTGATGACGATGATGCGCGGCACCGACGAGCAGCGGGCGATGGTGCAGGAGTCGGTCGACCGGTGGTGGTGGCCGTCGCTGATGATGTTCGGCCCACCCGATGCCGACTCGCCCAACACCGAGCAGTCGATGGCGTGGGGGATCAAACGGCACACCAACGACGAGCTGCGCCAGCGCTTCGTCGACATGACCGTGCCGCAGGCCGACGTGCTGGGTGTGCGCCTGCCCGACCCGGGACTGGAGTGGAACGAGGAGCGCGGTCACTACGACTTCGGCGAGCCCGACTGGAGGGAGTTCATGGCCGTGGTCAAGGGCAACGGTCCGTGCAACACCCAGCGTCTCGCGGCCCGACGCCTTGCCCACGACGACGGCGCCTGGGTACGCGAGGCCGCCTCGGCGTACGCGGCGAAGCAGGCAGGTGGCGAGCCGGCGGGCCCGGCCGGCGACGAGCGCGCGGTGCCGGCGTGAGCGGCGACGCGTCGGGCGCCGACCACGCCTCTGGTGAGACGGGCGGCGAGAAGTCGACCACACCGGCAGACGAGCCGCAGTTCACCGCGGAGGGCGGCCACGGCGCCGTGCCGACCGAGGGTGTCCCCACCGGCCCGCAGGCCGGCAACGTGCGCGCCGACTGGCCGCTGTACGAGGTGTTCGTCCGCGGCAAGCGCGGCCTCAACCACGTGCACGTCGGGTCGCTGCACGCCGCTGACGACCAGATGGCCCTGCACCACGCCCGCGACGTCTACACCCGCCGCAACGAGGGCGTCAGCATCTGGGCGGTGCGCGCCGACCTGATCGCCGCCTCCAGCCCGGCCGAGAAGGACCCGTTCTTCGCGCCCAGCAACGACAAGGTCTACCGACACGCCACGTTCTACGAGGTCCCCGACAGCGTGCCGCACATGTGAGGTCTGGCAGATGAGTGAGCACCACGAGCCCGCCGCCGGCCCGGGCACCGAGTACGGCGACGTGGACCACGACAGCGCCTACGGCAGCCTCGCCGAGGCCCACGACGACAGCCGGTGGGCGTTCGGTACCGACTTCGACGACCCGCTCGCCGGCGTCGACACGTCGTTGCCCGAGGGCGTCGACGGTCGCGACCTCGCGGCGTACTGCCTCATGCTCGCCGACGACGCCCTCGTCCTCTCGCAGCGGCTGACCCAGTGGGTGACCCGCGCGCCGGAGCTGGAGGAGGAGATGGCGCTGGCCAACATCGGGCTCGACCTGCTCGGCCAGACGCGCCTGCTGCTGGCCCGTGCCGCCGCGGCCGACTCGGGGTGCGTGCCGCCGCTGCCGGAGGGCTCACCGGTGCCGGCCGAGGACGCGCTCGCGTACTTCCGCGACGAGCCGGCGTTTCGCAACGTACGGCTGGTCGAGCTCGACAACGGTGACTTCGCGCAGACGGTGGTGCGGCTGCTGGTCTTCGCCACCTGGCGACTCGCCCTGCTGCACCGGCTGCAGGGCTCGCGCGATACCGTGCTGGCCGCCGTCGCGGCCAAGGGCGTCAAGGAGGTCACCTACCACCGTGACTACGCCGCGCGCTGGGTGGTGACGCTCGCGCAGGGGACGCCGGAGTCGCGCCGACGCACCGAGGCCGCGCTTGGCGAGGTGTGGCCCTATGTGGCCGAGCTGGGTTGGACGCATGCCGTGGAGCGCCGGTTGGACGGTGTCGCGGTGGACCCGGTGGACGTACGCGACGAGGTCGACGAAGTGGTCGCGCAGGTGTTCACCGCCGCCGACCTGGAGGTGCCGGCGGGGCCGACCGCCAGCGCGGTGGCCGGCCGGGCCGGCCGTGACGGGCTGCACACCGAGGCGTTCGGACCGCTGCTGGCCGAGCTGCAGGTCGTCGCGCGGGCGCATCCGGAGGGGGTGTGGTGAGCGTGACCGACACGTCGGCCGTCGACCGGGGTGCCGCTGACCCGGCTGACCGGGCCGAGCGTGCCGACCCCGGTGTCACTCGTGGTACCGATCCCGCCGCGACCGCACGCGCGGTCGCCGAGCAGGTGCTCGACCCCGAGCTGCCGGTGCTGAGCCTGGCCGACCTCGGCGTGCTGCGCGACGTGGAGGTGGGCGAGGACGGCTCGGTCGTCGTCACGATCACCCCGACGTACTCCGGCTGCCCCGCCATGGCCACGATGCGCGACGACCTGCGGCACCGGCTGACCCGCGCCGGGTTCGAGCGGGTCGAGGTGCGCATCCGCCTGCAGCCGGCCTGGAGCACCGACTGGATCAGCGCCGACGGGAAGCGCCGGCTGCAGGAAGCCGGCATCTCACCTCCTGGCGCTGCACCGCGGCAGGCGAGCGGCCCGGTGCCGCTGACGCTGCTGTCCCCGCCGCGTGTCGTCCCCTGCCCGCGCTGTGGCAGTCAGGACACCCGGGAGACCTCGCACTTCGGGGCCACCGCCTGCACGGCCTCCTACCGCTGCGGGGTCTGCGACGAACCGTTCCCGCACGTCAAGGAGCTGTGAGGCGCGCATGCCGACGACGCTGGTGACCGCCGCGACGGCCGAGCCGGTGACCGGACGCACCCGTGCCGCCTTTCACCGCCTGCGCGTCGCCGCGGTCGACCGGCTGACCGACGACGCGGTCGCGGTCACCTTCGACGTGCCGGCCGAGCTGGCGGAGGCGTACGACTTCGCCGCCGGCCAGTCGCTGACCCTGCGGCGCACGATCGACGGCCGCGAGGAGCGCCGGTCCTACTCGATCTGCGCGCCGCAGGGCGCTGCGCCGAGGGTGGGGGTACGTGAGGTGCCGGGCGGGCTGTTCTCCAGCTGGCTGGTGCATCAGGTGCGCGTCGGCGACGAGATTGACGTGCAGACCCCTACCGGCAGCTTCACCCCGCCGGCGGACACCGGGGCGCGGCACGTGCTGATCGCCGCCGGCTCCGGCATCACCCCGGTGCTCGCGATCGCCGCGACCGTCCTGCGCGACCCCGAGGCGCACGTGACCCTGCTGTACGGCAACCGGCGCACCCGCACGGTGATGTTCGCCGAGGAGCTGGCCGACCTGAAGGACGCGTACGGGTCCCGCTTCGACCTCATGCACGTGCTGTCGCGCGAGCCCCGCGAGGTCGAGCTGTTCTCCGGGCGGCTCGACGCCGAGCGGCTGCGCACGATCCTCGACCTGCTCGTGCCGGTTCCCTCGGTGGACCACTTCTGGCTGTGCGGACCGTTCGACCTGGTCACCTCGGCCAAGCAGGTGCTCGCCGACGTCGGCGTGGATGCCGGCGTGGTGCACACCGAGCTGTTCTACGTCGACGACCTCCCGCCGATGCCGGTACGCCACGAGGAGCCCGACGTCGAGGGGCCGAGCAGCCAGGTGACCGTCGTGCTCGACGGCCGCTCGACCACGCTGGCGCTGCCCCGCGACGTACCGGTGCTGGACTCGGCGCAGGAGTCGCGCTCCGACCTGCCGTTCGCCTGCAAGGGTGGCGTGTGCGGCACCTGCCGCGCCAAGGTGAGCGTGGGCGAGGTCGACATGCGCCGCAACTACGCGCTCGAGCCGCACGAGATCGACGCCGGCTTCGTCCTGACGTGCCAGTCGCTGCCGGTCAGCGACGAGGTGACCGTCGACTACGACGCCTGAGGTCGCCGTAGCGTTCACCGCAGTGCCGTTGCGACGCTGGGAGTCGTAGCAAGGAGGAGCGCATGGCCGAGCCGTACGACCCGATCGAGACCGCGTCGCGAGACGAGCTGTCGGCGTTGCAGCTGGAGCGGCTGCGCTGGTCGCTGCACCACGCCTACGACAACGTCGAGCACTACCGGCGGCGGTTCACAGAGGCGGACGTGCACCCCGACGACCTGGTCGAGCTGAGCGACCTGGCCCGCTTCCCGTTCACCACCAAGGCAGACCTGCGCGACACCTACCCGTACGGCATGTTCGCGGTGCCGCGCGAGCAGGTCTCGCGCATCCACGCCTCGTCGGGGACGACCGGTCGGCCCACCGTGGTCGGCTACACCGCCGGCGACCTCGACGTCTGGGCGCACCTGGTGGCCCGCTCGCTGCACGCCGCCGGTGTGCGACCGGGTGACCGAGTGCACGTGGCGTACGGGTACGGGCTGTTCACCGGCGGACTCGGGGCGCACTACGGTGCCGAGCGGCTCGGGTGCACGGTGATCCCGATGTCGGGGGGCATGACCGAGCGGCAGGTGCAGCTGATCGGCGACTTCGCGCCCGACGCGATCCTGGTGACGCCGTCGTACATGCTCACGATCGTCGACGCCATGCAGCGGGCCGGGGTCGACCCGGCCGGGACGTCGCTGCGGGTCGGCGTCTTCGGGGCCGAGCCGTGGACGGAGGAGATGCGCACCGAGCTGGAGCGCACCACCGGCATGGACGCCGTCGACATCTACGGGCTGTCGGAGGTGATGGGCCCCGGCGTCGCGCAGGAGTGCGTTGAGACCAAGGACGGCCTGCACATCTGGGAGGACCACTTCTACCCCGAGGTGATCGACCCGGTCAGCGGTGACGTGCTCCCCGATGGCTCGGAGGGTGAGCTGGTGTTCACGTCGCTGACCAAGCAGGCGCTGCCGGTGGTGCGGTACCGCACCCGCGACCTGACCCGGCTGCTGCCGGGAACCGCGCGCACGATGCGGCGGATGCAGAAGGTGACCGGTCGCACCGACGACATGATCATCCTGCGCGGGGTCAACCTGTTCCCCACCCAGATCGAGGAGCTCATCCTGGCCGTCGGAGGATTGGCGCCGCAGTTCCAGTGCGTGCTCGACCGCCCCGACCGGCTCGACCGGCTGACGGTGCTGGTCGAGGCGCGACCCGAGCTCGGCGAGGGTGACCGCCCGGCCGCTGGCGTACGGCTGCAGCAGCTGGTCAAGGACCGGATCGGGGTGTCGGTCGAGGTCGACGTGGTCGACCCCGACGGGGTCGAGCGCTCGGTCGGCAAGGCGAAGCGGCTGGTCGACCGGCGCGGGTGACGGCGGCGGGCACCGTGTCGGCTGGCGAGTGGCCCCGTGTGGTGGCCGCACCCTCGCGAGTGGCCCCGTGTGGTCGTCATCATCGCCGGCAGGCAGCCAGATGGGGCCACTCGGCGCCGCGCAGCCGGGCCGGGGCGACGACGGCCGCTTGCGGCTTCCGACGTGGCTGGAGGTGGGGGTTGGTGCGCCGCAAAGCCACCTGTTGTCACGCCAGACGGCACCCCGCGGTGCCCGACGCAGCTGACCCTCCCGCGCCAAGGCAGCGGTGTGCGCAACAGCTGGCGCCCGCAGCGGTGCGCACAACCGCTGGCGCCCCGCAGCAGTGCGCACAACCGCTGGCGTCCACACGCGGTGCGCACAACCGCTGACGCCCACACCGGCTCCATACTGTGGGGCATGTCCCGCGCCAGGTCACTCCTCCCCCCGATGCTGCTCCTGCTCGTCGCGTGCGCGCCGGTCGACGACTCGACCGACACCGCGGCCAGCCCCGAGGCGGCGACACCGCCGGGCTCACAGAGCAGCCCGGCCCCCACGTGCACACCCGACCAGCTGCCGCTGTACAAGGACGGGCAG
>JBBSMD010000093.1:0-8147 GCA_038233355.1 Propionibacteriales bacterium | reverse complement strand
GCAACGGTTTCCTAAACCGTGTGTCGCAGGTTCGAATCCTGCCGGGGGCACAAAACCGGTCCTGACCAGGGCGAACACCGCCGGACAGGCAGGTTTTCGGCCGTCGGGCGGCGAGCAACCAAGAGCATCGGCACACAGTCTCCGGCAGCGGTCCCAGCACCCGACCCGGAGGACTGACGCCGATGCCCATCCCCACGCGCAGAGCACCCCGCCGAACAGCACGCAGCGGGCGCAAGACCGCTCGCCTGCGCACCGTCGCCGATGCCTCGGGGGTCGAGGCCCGGGCCGGCCAGCGTGACCTGTTCGAGCTCGTCCTGCGCAGCGAGCCCAACCGGCGTGGCAAGCCCTACAGCCAGCGGACCATCGGCGCCTACCTCGACGCCGTCGACTCACTCGGCCGCTGGCTTGACGGTCGTCTCCGCTTGGACGCGAATCTCGAGGAGATGCTGCTCGTCGTCGATCTGGCAGTGCTCAAAGGACGTGCCGCGCCGAACCGTCGGTTGAGGCAGCGCATCGAGTGGCGGCACATGCACCACGCGGAACGTCTGGGTGGTCGCTTCGCCGCCACTCGATGACAAGCGGGTACTACCTGCGACCTCGGGGCCACGATCGACGGAGCCGGCCCCCGCTAGTTCGTCGGCGCGACTGACGTTCCAGGCGGCAAGCGGTCCAGGACAGCTGAGCCGGCTTCGGCGCCGAGTGCCTCACTTGCCGGCGGCAAGCCCGGCCGCCGGCAACCCGGCTGGGTACTCCCGCAGGGCCGGCGCCCCCGCCACCCGCCAGCCGGCGCGCACGGCATCGACGATGCGCCAGCACTCCTGGTTCTCGTCGGCGCCCACCGCGAACGTCGGGTCGCCACGTAGGACGTCGCGCAGCAGCCGGGCCGAGGCGGGCAGAGGCCGCCGAGGTCGCGGGCCGAGCCGTACCGACTTCAGGTCGGGCAGACGGGTCCGGCCGGCGGCGTTGGCACGCAGCGCCAGCCGGTCCGGGCCGAGGTGCAGCCCGAGCACCGCGCGAGGGGCCGAGGGGTCGTCGGGCGCGGGCCTCAGGCGCAGCTCGACGTGCCGCCTCGGCCGGCCCACCGCCTTGCCGGTCCGCAGTACGAACGGCACACCCCGCCATCGCGGAGTGTCGACGTCCAGCCGCAAGCAGACGTAGGTCTCGGTGCCCCGTGCCGGGACCACCCCCTCCTCCTCGAGGTAGCCGCGCTGCGGCTTTCCGTCGACGGTGCCGGCGCTGTAGCGACCCCGGGCGGTGCGGGTCGCCACCTCGTCAGGGTCCGGCGGGCGCACGCTGGCGAGCACGTCGGCCTTCTGGTCCCGCAAGGTCTGCGGTCCGGGCGCTGCGGCGGGCTCCATCGCGACCAGCGCGAGGAGCTGCAGCAGGTGGCTCTGCACCATGTCGACCAGCGCACCGGTGTGGTCGTAGTAGTCGACGCGACCGGCCACGCCGCCGCGCTCCTCCCAGACGATCTCGACGCTCTCGACGTGCCGCCCGTCCCACCCCGGCGCGAGGACTGCCCCACTGAGGCGTACCGCCAGCAGGTCGCGGACGGACTGGTGGTGCAAGAAGTGGTCGACTCGGTAGAGGTCTCGCTCGGGCACGAGCCCGTGCGCGAGCCGACTCAGGGCGGCGGCCGAGGCCCGGTCGTGTCCGAAGGGCTTTTCCAGCACGAGCCGGCTGGTGGGCGCCATGCCGCCGGCTCGCAGCGCCCGTACCGCCGGTGCATACGTCATCGGCGGCAAGGCGGCATACGCGATGACGGGCTCCTCACCGAGCACCGGGCGCAGGTCTGGATGCTCGGCCACGTCGACCTGGGCGTACTCCAGGCGCCGCACCAGGGTCGCCCGTACGGCCGCGGGTGTGCCCCGGGCGTGCTCGGCCAGCCGGGCGGTGGCCAGCTGGCGGTACGTAGGCCCGGTCAGCGGCGCGCGGTCCACCGCGACGATCCGCAGCGCCGGTGGCAGCTCACCCGCGGCGAGGAGAGCCGCGAGGGCCGCGAGGAGGTGACGGCTCGCGAGGTCGCCAGCGGCGCCGAGGACAACGAGCCGATCGAAGGCCGGCTTGGCGAGCGGCACGGTGGCCAGTATGGACATCCGCCGCCGGCGTGGCGACACGACGCGATCGGCCGCGGTCCCCCCCTGGGTCACCCAAGACCCGATGACCCAGGGGGGACGATAACCGGTGGATCTCCCCGGGTCGGTGCCACAGCGGCCCACCTTGTGCCAACCTTCTGCGATGCCCACCCCGGCCGGAGATCCGCTCGACGACGCGCCGTTCGCGGACGCCGTCGTCCTGGCCGCCGGTACGAGTACGCGGATGGGCGGCCCGGACAAGCTGCTGATGCAGGTCGGCGGCCTGCCGCTGCTGGCCTGGACGCTGCGTGCGGTGGCCCGGGCCGCCTCGGTCCGCCGCGTCATCGTCGTGTCCCGGCCGGATGGTCTGGAGGCACTCGCGGGTGAGCCGTGGCTGCCCGAAGTGCCGGTGACCGTCGTGGCCGGCGGCGCCCGGCGCCAGGACTCGGTCGCGGCCGGCGTCGAGGCGGCCGACGCCGAGGTCGTGCTCATCCACGACGGTGCCCGGCCCCTCGTCACTCCCGCCCTGCTCGATCTGGTGGCGGACGCGGCGTTGGTGCACGGCGCCGCCGTGCCGGTCGTTGCCGTGCCGGAGAGCATGCGACGCATGGCCGGCGGGCACATCGTGGACATCGTCGACCGCACCGACCTCTACCGTGCCCAGACACCGCACGGCGCTCAGCGTCGGGTCCTGCTGCGCGCCTACGCCGCGCAGGACCCGCGTGGGCCGCAGACGTTCATCGACGAGACCACGCTCGTCCAGTCGACGGGAATCCACGTCAGCACCGTGCCCGGCGAGCCGGCCAACCTCAAGGTGACCTTGCCGGGTGACGAGCAGCTGGCGTTCGCGCTGCTGGAGGCACGAGCCAAGGCCCTCGAGAGGCGCGAGCCGGCGGAGCGCTCGGGGCGTGCTGCTGAGAGGTCCGGCTCCGGTGAGTAGCGCCGCGTGGAAGCTCGCCCTGCTGCAAACGTGCGTCAACTGGTTGCCCGCCCGTGGGCACGCGGTGGTCGCCGGCCACCCAGACGACGAAGGCAACAGCGTGGAGGTGGTGCGTGAGCTGGCCCGACGCGTGCCGGTCTATTGGCTGGTCGGTGACGAGCCAGCCGACCTCACCTGGCTGATCGCCGACGCCGACGGCGCCGACCGGGTGCGCTGCCTGCGCCGCACGTCGTGGCAGGCGTACTGGGCCTACCTGACGGCTCGTCACGTGTTCTTCACCCACGGCCTGTACGGGTCGGTCCGCCCGCCGGCGCACAAGACGTTCGTGAACTTGTGGCACGGCGACGGGCCGAAGCTGTGGAAGGGCTTCGCCCGAGCCCAGTCCACCTACGTGGTGAGCGGCACCCGACTGTGGGGCAGCCAGCGGGCCGGCAACTTCAAGGTCCCCCAAGACCGCGTCCTCGTCACCGGCAACCCGCGCATCGACCAGTTCGCGTGTCCGGCCGACGATGCGGCGCTACGCGCGCTCCAGCTCGACCCCGCCAGAGCGCTGGTTCTGTGGATGCCCACGTATCGCAGCACCCACTACCGCGGTGTTCGGCTGGGCACCGTGCGCAACTGGTCGGACGCCGACGAGCTCTCGGTCTCGACGCCGGTACGTGCTTTGCTCGAGCAGGTCGCCGCCGACGCCAGGTCGTCGGGTGTGACGCTGGCGGTAAAGCCACACCACCTGGATGCCGACCGCTTCGCCGACACCGGCATCCAGGTGCTCACCAGCGCCGCCCTCCGCGCCGCCCGGGTGAGCCTTTACCAGCTGCTCGCCCGGGTCGACGGCCTCCTCACCGACTACAGCAGCGTGTGGACCGACTACCTGGCTCTGGACCGCCCCATCGGCTTCTACTGCCCCGACCTGGACCAATACGTCGCCAACCGGGGCCTGAACGTCGACGACTACCCCGCCCTGCTGCCCGGACCGATGCTGGAGACACGCGCCGACTTCAGCGCGTTCTTCCACCACTGCTGCGCCGAGCCACAGTCGGCGAGGATGCAGCGGGCGCGCTCGGTGGCCGCAATCGGAGCAGAGAGGCGTCTGGGTGCAACCCAACGCCTGCTCGACGCGGTCGGTGTCCCCGCGCCGGCCGAGCCGAGCCCGGCGCCTGCGGCTCGGCTCACTCGCGCGGGTACCTCGCCCAGGCGAAGCAGTAGGCGCCGTACGCTGCGAGCCCGAGCGCAACGAGGCTGAGCAGCCAGGCCCCGAAGGGCTGCTCGAGCAATGTCTGCAAGGCGACGTCGAGGCCGCCCGCCTTCTGCGGGTCGTAGGTCCAGGCTGCCCACACGAAGAGCGCGCCGACGATGCCCAGGGAGATGCCCTTGGCGACGTAGCCGGCCTGGCCGAGTCGCACCACCGCGGTGCCACTGCCACCCGAGGTCGCCTCCGGTTGCAGGTGGTGGGTGAACGAGGCCGTGGCGCCGCGGTAGACGAGCACCACCCCGACCGCCACGATCCCCAGCCCGATGAACCCCACGGCCAGCCGGCCGCCGGGTTGTTGCATCAGGGCCGAGGACACCGAGTCCGGCTTGGAGCCGCCGCCGGAGCCACCGGCGACGATCCTGAACGCGCTGGCCGCGAGCGCGCCGTACACGACGGCCCGGCCGGCGGACGTCGCGCGCTTGCGTACCCGCTTCCAGCCGTCCGCACGCTGATGACCCCAGATGGCCTGGCTGAGCTGCCAGAGCACCAAGGCGACCAGGCCGAGCATGACCACCCACAGCAGCACCAGACCGAGCGGCTGGCCGGCGAGCTGGCGCAAGGCACCCGAACTGTTGGCCTGGGACTGCTCTCGGCTCCAGGCGATCTGCAGGGCGATCCATGCGATGAGCACGTGCACCAGGCCGTACGCCACGATGCCCACCCGCACCAGCACCTCGAAGGCCGTGCTGTGGCGCACCTCTCGAGCCGCGTCGGGCTCGCTCGGTTGTGTGTCCACCATGGGACGGCTCCCTGATGTTGCTGACTCGGCTGGCTCTGCCGGCTCGCTGGACCGGTCGCCCGGTGGCTCCCTTGTTCTGTCGCTTCCCTGGCCGGGCTCCCCCTGGCCGGGCTGCCCCCGGCCGGGGCTCCCTGGCCAGATCCCTGGCCCGTGGCTAGACCGTGGCCCGTGCTTGCGTGTCGCCCACTCTGGCACTCACCGCGCCGCCAGGCGAGATGCCCGGGCGGCCTGCATCGGCACCCGCCGGTGCCCCCACCCCCTGACGGCGGCTGCGGAAGGGTGCCATCCTGGGAGGGCACCGACCGCATCTGCAGCGACCTCGAGGAGCCTTCGCGATGACCGACGTAGCCAGCCAGCCCTCCGCCCGCGGCGGCGACGACGACCGGGCCGTGCTCACCAATCGGCAGGGGCACCCTGTCCATGACAACCAGAACCAGCGCACCGTCGGGGCACGCGGGCCAGCCACCCTGGAGAACTACCAGTTCCTGGAGAAGATCAGCCACTTCGATCGCGAGCGCATCCCCGAGCGGGTCGTGCACGCGCGCGGCATCACCGCGTTCGGCTACTTCGAGGCCGACGGCAGCGTCGGCGACGAACCGATCTCCCGCTACACCCGGGCCAAGCTCTTCGCCGAGCAGGGCAAGCGCACCGACCTGGCGATCCGGTTCTCCACCGTCGCCGGTGGGCGCGACTCCTCCGAGGCGCTGCGCGACCCGCGCGGCTTCGCGGTGAAGTTCTACACCGAGGACGGCAACTGGGACCTCGTCGGCAACAACTTGGGTGTCTTCTTCATCCGCGACGCGATCAAGTTCCCCGACTTCATCCACTCCCAAAAGCCCGACCCGGTGACCTTCGAGCGCCAGATCGCCAACCGGGTCTTCGACTTCATCAGCCAGAGCCCCGAGTCGCTGCACATGGTCACGCTGCTGTTCAGCCCTAGGGGCATCCCCGCGAGCTACCGCACGCAGCAGGGCTTCGGCGTCAACACCTACCGATGGGTCAACGAGGCCGGTGAGGCCAAGCTGGTGAAGTACCACTGGCTGCCCCGGAAGGGCGTGAAGTCGTGGACCTCCGCCGACGCCACGGCGGTGCAGTCGGAGGAGCTCGGCCCGCACACCAAGGACTTGCACGAGGCGATCGCCGCCGGCGACTACCCCCAGTGGGACCTGCACGTCCAGCTGATGGACGACCACGACCACCCCGAGCTCGACTTCGACCCGCTCGACGACACCAAGGTGTGGCCGGAGGACGACTTCCCGCTGCGCAAGATCGGCGCGATGACGCTGAACCGCATGCCGGAGAACTTCTTCGCCGAGAGCGAGCAGATCGCGTTCGGCACCGGCGTACTCGTGGACGGCCTGGACTTCTCCGAAGACAAGATGCTGGTGGGTCGCACGTTCTCCTACTCCGACACCCAGCGCTACCGGGTCGGACCGAACTATCTGCAGCTGCCGGTCAACCAGGCGAAGGGCGCCAAGGTGTCCACCGGCCAGCGCGACGGCCAGATGGCGTACTCGGTCGACCTGGGCGAGGGGCAGAACCCGCACATCAACTACGAGCCGTCGATCCTCGGTGGCCTGCGCGAGGCCGCTGGCCCCGCCCACGACGAGCAGGGGCCGGAGATCACCGGGCGGCTGACTCGCAAGCGCATCCCCCGCACCAACGACTACAAGCAAGCCGGCGAGCGCTACCTGCTGTCGGAGCAGTGGGAGAGGGACGAGTTGGTCGACAACCTCGTCGGGCAGCTGTCGCAGTGCGACCGCCCCATCGTCGAGCGCATGGTGTGGCACCTGCTGATGTGCGAGGACGAGCTGGGCCTGCGAGTCGGCGAAGGGCTCGGCATCAACCCCGACGACGTCGCCCACCTCGAGCCGCTGCCGACCCAGACGCTGACCGAGGAGGAGCTGGCACGGGCGGCCAACCTCGGCAAGAACAGCCCCCGCGACGTCGAGGGCAAGGTCATGACGCACTGCGTACCCAACGAGCGGGCGGTCGTCGCCGGCTGAGCCGCTGCTGGGGTCGAGCGCCGGGCCCGCAAAGCCGCCGAGTGGCCTCGCGTGGTCGTTGCCGCCGCTTGCGGACGACCACACGGGGCCATTCGCGCCATCACCACCGCCACGGCGGGTCAGCGGGCCGCCCCACGGCGGGTCAGTGGGCCGCCGGTTCGAGCACGAACACCGGGATCTCGCGGTCGGTCTTCTCCTGGTAGTCGGCGTAGTCGGGGAAGGCGCGCACGGCCCGGTCCCACCACGTCGTCTTCTCCTCGCCCGTGACCTCGCGAGCCGTCATGTCCTGACGTTGCGGACCGTCCTGCAGCTCCACCTGCGGATCGGCGACCACGTTGTGGTACCAGACCGGATGGGTGGGCGCCCCGCCCAGCGAGGCGACGACGGCGTAGCGGCCGTCGTGCTCCACCCGCATCAGCGGGGTCTTGCGCACCTTGCCGCTACGAGCGCCCCGGGTGGTCAGGACCACGACGGGCATACCGCGCATCGTGGTGCCCTCCGTGCCGCCGGAGCTCTCGTACAGCTCGACCTGTTCGCGCACCCACTGCTGCGGGCTCGGCTCGTACTCACCTGTGATCGCCATGGTGCCAGTCAACACCCTGGCCGGCGGGTACGGCACCGGCACGCCGCGGGAGGCGGTGCAGGGTCACGTCGCGAAGCGCGCCCTCCGTAGCGGTCGCCGTGACGTAGGTGCACCACGGCTGGCGACGCCGGTCGGTGGGCGATCCCGGATTGACCAGTCGCAGCCCGTCCGCCGCTGTGTTCCACGGGATGTGGCTATGTCCGAATACCAGCACGTCAGCGTCGGGGTACGCCCGCACGCACCGTGCCTCGCGACCCTTCGCCGGACCGGTCTCGTGCACGACTGCCAGCCGGATCCCGGCGACCTCGACACGGGCCACCGCGGGCAGGCGGCCGCGCAGCTCGGCACCGTCGTTGTTGCCGTGCACACCGATCAAGCGAACGGCCCGGTCTTGCATTGCGTCGAGCAGCGCCGGCTCGACCCAGTCGCCGGCGTGCACCACGACGTCGGCGGCATCCACCGCGTCCCACAGCTCGCCGGGCAGGTCCTTGGCTCGCTTCGGCACGTGCGTGTCGGCCGTGAGTACGAGGCGTACGAGGTCGGTCGCCACCG
>JBBSMD010000092.1:0-8149 GCA_038233355.1 Propionibacteriales bacterium | reverse complement strand
TACCTGATGGACGTCGACCGGGTGCAAGGAGTCCGTCAGCTGCTCGGCATCTACGTCGACAACATCCTGTTGGTACCCGACCGGTCCAACTTCGTCACCCACAACTCCGGCCATCCGCCGTTGCCGCTGCTGTCGTACGCCGGTCTCGACGCCATCGGTCTCGGTGGACCGGCGTGGGCCGGCGTGATCACCTCACTCGTCGGGTCGACTGCGGTGGTCGCCGTCCTCGTCACGCTGCGCCGGCTCCGAGCCGAGGACTGGGCCCGACCCGCCGCACCCTTCCTGGCGCTCTCTCCGCTGGCGATCTGGGTGTACGTCTCCGCCGACGGCGCGTTCATGGCGGTCGGGGCATGGGGGCTGGCGCTGCTCGCCATGGCGGCCGGGCAGCGGCATCGCGGTCGTGCACTGGCACTCGGTGCGGCTGCGGGGGTGGTGCTGGGCACGAGCCTGTTCTTGTCGTACGGACTCGTGCTACTCGCCCCGCTGGCGCTGTCGGTCCTGTGGGTGGCTCGGTCGTGGCGACCGCTGCTGCCGGCCGTCGGGGGGGCGCTGGCAGTGGTGGCGCTGTTCGCCCTCGGCGGCTTCTGGTGGCTGCAGGGCCAGCAGACCTTGGTCGTGCGCTACTACCAGGGCATCGCGGCGGACCGGCCCCAGCAGTACTGGGTGTGGGCGAACCTCGCAATCGTGGCGCTCGCGGTCGGCCCGGCCGTCGTCGCCGGCGTCGGACTCGCCGCGAGCCGGCAGGGCTGGCCGGTGTCGTGGCGAGACCGAGCCCGGGCAGCATGGTGGCTGGCCCTGGGGGCGGTGGTCGCGATCGTGGCCGCCGACCTGTCCGCGATGAGCAAGTCGGAGACCGAACGGATCTGGCTGCCGTTCATGGTGTGGCTGGTGCCGCTCGCGGCGCTGCTCCCGGCCCGCACCCAACGGGTCTGGCTGGGTGTGCAGGTGGCGTGGACGCTGGCGATCGCGCTGATCCTGCGTACCACGTGGTGAGTCGCGCCGGTGTGCGCAGCTGAGCCGCCATACCACGCGATGAGCGTGACCGGCGTCTGGTCGAGGTCCACATCCCGCTCGGTCAGGGCACCGGCCGTGGGCGCCGGCCGGAGGCGCCGCACGAGTTGTCACCGTGACGAGGTGCCCTGGCGCCTCGAGGCGGTGACAAGTAGCGGTGCGGGCTGGGCGCGGCTGGAGGCGGTGACACGTCGTACCCCCGCGCCAGTGACCGACAGCGGCCGTGACCCTCCGAGTTGGGTCACGGCCGCTGTGCCGGTGTGGCGGTTGGCCAGCTCGCTCAGCGCCTCTTGAACGTGGCGAAGGCCTTGCCGAGCTCGAGCACCGAGGTCGCCGGGCGGCCGAGGAGGTCCACCCGCAGGGCGGTGATCTTGATGCCGGCCCGGGTCTGCATGAGAAACTCCTGGAATACTCGTGACGGAGAGTGAGTTAATACCCACCCTGAGTAATCTCTGCATCACTCCCAGAAAGGTTAGACAGCGAGCCGGCTGCATTTCAGGGAAATACAGAAAGAATCCTCGGGACAATGACCAGATGTCCGGAACGCGGCGAGCCGAGATATCATCTCCCCTCTTTCGGCAGAAAGCCACCGCGGCCATTCTCACAATGTGTGACTCAATGAATACATAAAGTCATGAATCGACGAGGTACTCGAGCGCTTGCCGGTGTGAGACAGCGTCATCTCCGCGGGTGGCCCAGGGCGGCCGCAAGAGGGGGCGATGCCCGCAGCAACCGCGTCCTGGTGGTCGTCTTCTGGACGGCATCTCCCCACCGTCCGGCCCGAGCTGCGGCGACCGCAGGCGGTGATGACTCGGACGAGCCGCTCGGGCGTGCCTTCCTCGGCCGTCGGACTCCATGACCGGGTGGTGCCCTGTCAGTCGGCCCACTCGTCGAGGCCGCTGCCCGCAGCGACAGCGGTTACAGCGCGCTGCCTCGGCGTCGAGGCGGCGGTGCACGAAACGCAACAGAAGCACGAGTCGAGCACGACCGACGCCTGACCGACGCCCAGGATCACGACAACGTGGCGCCGGCACAAAGCCACGATGCGGTAGCAATCGCGTAGGAGACGTTTAACCGGATATACAACGTGCGTACGGCAATAAAACCAATGGCCGCGAATGTGACGAACCAGTCAAATTGGCCAAACCGCCTCCAATACTTCATAGGCGTTGCGCGCCGGCCGGCAGCCCGGGGCCGCGATGGCGCCGCCAACAGCGATCTCGGCTGTGCCGACGGCCTCAACGCTCCGACGGGGCCAGCTCGAGGGCGGCCCAGACGGCCCGCCAGACCCGCTTCGGTTCCTCCCCGTCGGCCAGCGCCTCGTCGACGGTGCGCCCCTCGAGGTCGCGCAGCACCTGTCGCTGCGCCCACACCTGTGCGTACCCGCTGCCCAGGTGGTTCTCCATGCGGGACCAGAGTTCGCTGTGCCTCACCCGACCAGTATGCGTTCGCGCTCGGCCGACTCCTCGACCAGAGCCGGCTCCCGCAGGCCGTGCCGCTGCCACCAGCGCGCCAACGGTGCCGGCGCCCACCAGTTGGCCGGCCCGAGCAGCCGCATCGCCGCGGGCACCAGCAGCGTGCGGACGACTGTCGCGTCGACCAGGATGGCCACCAGCATGCCGACGCCGATCATCTTGATGAACGTGATGCCAGACGTCGCGAACGCGCCGATCACGACCGCGAGCAGCAAGGCGGCACTGGTGATGATCGAGCCGGTGCGTTGCAGACCGGTGGCGACGGCCCTCGTGTTGTCGCCGGTGCGGTCCCACTGCTCGCGGATGCGCGAGAGCAGGAACACCTCGTAGTCCATCGACAACCCGAACAAGATGGCCAGCATCAGGATCGGCTGGGTCGCGTCGAGCCCACCCATCGGGGTGAAGCCGAGCAGGTCGACCAGGTGGCCGTCCTGGAAGATCCACACCACCACCCCGAACGACGCCGTCACCGACACGGCGTTGACGAGCACCGCCTTCACCGGCAGCACCAGCGACCCGAAGGCCAAGAACAGCAGCACCAGCATGGCCAGCACGATCACCACGGCCATCACCGGCAGCGTCGAGCCGAGGGAGTCGAGCAGGTCGACGAAGGTGGCGGTGGACCCGCCGACGAGGACGTCGGTGCCCGCGGGTCCGGGCAGCGAGCGCAGCCGCTCGACCAGGTCGCGGGCTGCCGCGCTGGAAGCGTCGGCGGTGTAGGCGACGTCGAGGACCGCCACGTCGGCGGAGCTGTCGGTCACCGCGACGTCCCGGACGTCCGAGACCCCACCGAGTCGCTGGACGTACGCCTCGAGGGCGGTCTCGTCGGCACTGCCGGACACCACCACGTCGGCGTGCTCGAGGTCCTGGCCGGCGAAGTCGGCAGCGACAGCCTCGGCCACCACGCGGCTCTCGGTGTCGACCGGCAGCACCCGCTCGTCGACGTCGGTCCACTCAACCCGCAGGAAGGGAAGCCCGAGCGCCAACAGGCCGACCACCACGCTGGTGAGCACCGCCACCGGCCGGCGCATGACGATGCGCGCGATCCTGGCCCACGCCCCGTGGTCGGAGGCGCCCGACGCCGCCGCTCGTCGGCGCCACGGCATCCGCCCGGCGTCGACACGCGGCCCGAGCACCGCCAGCATCGCCGGCAGCACGGTGAGCGCGGCCGTCATCGCGACGAACACCGCGGCCATGCCGCCGAAGCCCATCGAGCGCAAGAACACCTGTGGGAACAGCAGCAGCGACGCGAGTGAGGTCGCCACGATCAGACCCGAGAACGCGACGGTACGCCCGGCGGTGGCCATCGTGGCGGCCACCGCGTCCGGGGTGTCCCGTCCCGCCGCGAGCTCTTCCCGGAACCGGCTTACCACGAACAGCGCGTAGTCGATGGCCAGACCGATGCCCAGCAGCGTGATGACGTTCAGCGCGAAGATCGACACATCGGTGACGGTGGTGAGGCCACGCAGGAGGGCGAACGAGCCGAGGATGGCGATGCCACCGAGCAGCGCCGGCAGGAACGCCGACACGAGGCTGCCGAAGATGACCAGGCTGAGCAGCACGACCAGCGGCATGGTGAGTGTCTCGGCGCGTGCGATGTCCTCGCCGACCTGCTCCCCCACGTCGGCGAATACCGCGCTGGTGCCTCCCACCTGCGTGGTGAGTCCGGGCGCGTCGAGGCGGTCGGCGATCTGCTCGTACGCCTTCGCCTGCGCCTCCTCGTCGGTGGCCGCCAGCGTGATCGGCACCAGCGTCGCGCGGCCGTCCGTGGAGACCAGCCCGGGCACGCCGTCGTACGTGGTGGGCGCGGAGGCCACCTCCTCGCCCGGCAAGGCACCAATGGTGCTGCGAACAGCCCGCTCGAAGGCCGGGTCGTCCACGGCGAGACCGTCGGGACTGGAGTAGAGCACGAGCACGTCGGCCTGCGTCGGCCCGAACGTGTCCGCGATCAGCGCGCTGGCGCGAGCCGACTCACTGTCCGGGTCCTCGAAACCACCGTCGGACAGCTCGCCGAAGACGCCGGTGCCCCATGCCGCCGCCAGCAGCACCGCCACCAAGCCACTCACCAGCACGACCCACCGGTGCCGTGCCACCCATCGTCCCCATCGCTCCATCTCGCCCTCCGTGAACGCTCGTCTTGTTGGTGAACGCCGTTCGCCGATAACGGTGTTCACTATGCTGCTCGGCATGGCCGGCGTCAAGGAGTCCCCAGCAAGAGTTTCGGTGAACCGCCGCGCTCGGCTCCGTGCCCAGACGCGCGATGAGATCATCGCCGCCGCACGGGAGCTGGTCTCTGGCGGTGACGAACTGAGCATGCGAGGCGTGGCACGCGCGGTCGGCATGACCGCGCCGGCGCTGTACCGCTACGTCGAGGACCACGACGACCTCGTCGACCTGCTCGGCGGGTCGTTGTACGACGAGCTCATCGCCGAGATGGTCACCGCTCGAGATGCCGTGGACGCCGCCGACCTGTCGGGCCGGCTGGTCGCGATGGCGCACGCCTTCCGCGGCTGGGCGCTGACGCACCGCCTCGAGTACGGCCTGCTGTTCGCCAACCCGCTCACCACAGCCGTGCACGAGCGGGATGGGAGCTGTACGCACGCGGGTGGCGAGCGCTTCGGCGGGCTCTTCGCGGAGGTCTTCGCCGAGATGTCGGCGCGAGGGCTGCTGCGCGAGCCCGACCTGAGCCGGATCGACCCGGAGCTGCTGCGCCAGCTCGACGCCGGCAGTGCGGCGGAGGGGGGCCCGACCGTATCCGCCGACGACGGGCTGCCCCTGCCGGTGCGCTACCTCTTCGTACGCGCGTGGACCCGGCTCTACGGCATGGTCACCTTGGAGGCGTTCGGCCACCTGTCCTGGGCGCTGGAGGACAGCACCGCGCTGTTCGAGGCGACGCTCGCCGACAACGCCGTAGAGCTGGGGTTCGCCGAGCCGGACCAGGCTCGCCGCAGCACCAACTGAGGCCCACCCATCGCGCCGTTGTCACTGCGGGGCGATGCCCTGACGTGGTGGCGGAGTGACAACTCCGGAACGGCGCCCTCAGCGCAGGAGCAGCCGCGCGAACCGGCGCGAGGCGACCCACAGCCCGATGGCGCCCATCGCGAGCAGGTACGCCACGGCGACCAGCATGTGCCAGCTGAACGCGCCGGCGACCACTCCCCGGCACAGGACGACGCCCTGGTACAGCGGCGTGGCCTGTACGAGCCACTGCACCGCGCCGGGATAGCGCTCCAGCGGGAAGAAGGTCGCGGAGAACAAGAACATCGGCAGGATCGTCAGCGTGATGAAGTCGAAGTCCTGCCACGAGCGCATCCAGGTGGTCAGCGCCATGCCGACCGCACCGAAGCCGAAGCCGATGAGCACGGCGGCCGGGACAGCGAGGATCGCCCACCACGAGCTGGTGAGCCCCAACAGCGCCATGAAGCCGACGAACGCGACCGCGTAGACCCCGGCCCGCAACAGCGCCCACACCAGCTCACCGGCGGCGACGTCGACCGGGCGAAGCGGCGTGGCGAGCACGGCGTCGTACACCTTCTCGTACTTGAGCTTGAAGAAGACGCCGAACGTGGTGTCGAACAGCGCGCCGTTCATCGCCGAGGCCGCCAGCATCGCCGGCGCCACGAACTCGGTGTACGGGACCACCTGCCCGTTGGGCAGCCGGAACTCGCCGACCAGCTGCTCGATGCCGATGCCGATGGACAGCAGGTACAGCAGCGGCTCGAGGAACCCGGTGACGAACACCACCCAGTCGCGCCGGTAGACGGTGACGTTGCGCCCCACGAGGTGCCAGAACGGCAGCCGGCTCACCCGCAGCGGCACCACCCGCGGGCCGAAGAGGGCCGCGCGCCCGGCCATCAGCCGTCCCCCAGCCGACGAGCGAGCCGGCGGTCGGCGAGCCACCAGCCGGCCAGCAGCCAGGCAGCCAGGTACGCCAGGTGCAACACGTCGGGCCACAGCTCGGGGCGGCCGAGGGTGAGGCCGCGGACCAGCTCGACGCCGTGGTACAGCGGCAGCACCTGGGCCAGCTGTTCGAGCACACCGGGCAGCTGGGAGACCGGGAAGAAGGCGCCGGAGAACAGGAACATCGGCACCACGCCCAGCCGGTAGAGCAGCATGAAGCCGGTCTCGCGCTGCAGCGACGCCGCATAGGCGAAGCACGGCGTCGAGTGCGCCATGCCGACCAGTACGGCCGCGGGCAGCGCCAGCAGCGCCCACGGCGACCTGGCCACCCCGAACGCAACCAGCACGGCCAGGAACACCGCTGCGGTCAGCGCGAGCCGCGCCGCGACGAACCACAGGTTGCCGAGCAGGATGTCGCGGACCCGCAACGGGGTGGCGAGCATGGCGTAGTACGTCTTGTCCCACTTCAGCGCGCCCATCACCGGCCAGGTGGAGGCGCCGACCGCGTTCTGGAAGACGGTGGTGGCCAGCAGCCCCGGCGCGATGAAGTCGAGGTAGTCGAGCCCGCCCAGCGACTGGGTAGCGCCACCGTCGTCGACATAGCTGCCCAGCCCGACCCCCATCGCCAGCAGGTAGAGCACCGGCAGCAAGAAGTTGCTGATCGCGCTGCCCCGCCAGGTCCGCTTCCAGCGCACCCGCCAGTGATCGAGCTGGCGGACCACGAGCGCGCCCGGCCGCTGGGGCGTACGCGCGACGGCCGGCTCAGTGCTGGCCGGGACCGGTGCGGAGTCCAGCGCCATCAGTCGGCCAGCGAGCGGCCGGTGAGCCGCAAGAACACGTCTTCGAGGCTGCTGCGGCGCACCAGCGAGCCGCGTACTGCGAGCCCACGCTCGTGCACCGCGTGGGACACCGCCTCGCCGTCGTCGGCGTAGACGAGCACCCGGTCGGGCAGCACCTCGACCCGTTCGCCCAGGTCACCGACCTGCTCGGCGAGGCGCTCGTGGTCGTCGACGGCGAAGCGCAGCTCGCACACCTCGCGGGTGGAGTACGCGTGGATCAGCTGCGGTGGAGACCCCTCGGCGACGATGCGCCCATCGTCGATGACGACCAACCGGTCGCACAGCTGCTCGGCCTCGTCCATGTAGTGCGTGGTGAGCAACAAGGTGGTGCCCTGCTGCTTCAGCCGGAACAGCCGGTCCCACACCAGGTGCCGGGCCTGCGGGTCGAGGCCGGTGGTCGGCTCGTCGAGCATCAGCAGCTCGGGCTGGTTCATCAGCGAGCGGGCCACGGTCAGCCGGCGCTTGAGCCCGCCGGAGAGGTCCTCGACCCGAGAGTCGCGCTTGTCGGTGAGCTGACCGAACGTGAGCAGCTCGTCGGCCCGGCTCGCGCACTCCGCCCGGGACAGGCCGAAGAAGCGACCGTAGACGACGAGGTTCTCCCGCACGGACAGCTCGGAGTCGAGGGTGTCCTCCTGCGGGCACACCCCCACCCGGGCCCGGATCGCCGGCCCGTCGGTGGCCGGGTCCATGCCCAGCACCCGCAGCGTGCCCGCGGTCACGGTCGACACCGCCGCGATCATCCGCATCGTCGAGGTCTTGCCGGCGCCGTTGGGGCCGAGGAAACCGAACGCCTCGCCGGCCCGCACCTCCACGTCGATGCCGCGTACGGCCTCGAAGTCGCCGTACCGCTTGACCAGGCCGTGGGCGACGACCAACGGCTCCCCCGCCCCCTCGGGCTGCTGCCGGGTCGAGGGGTGTGCCACC
>JBBSMD010000091.1:0-8187 GCA_038233355.1 Propionibacteriales bacterium | reverse complement strand
GCCGGGGTGGTCATGGGCGGCAACCTACCGGCCATGGCAGAGGAGCCTCCCCGCACGGTGGACGGCACGCTCGGGTCGCCGCGGGTCACGACCAGCTCGCTCAGGTCACCGGGGCGGTGCCGCAAACCACGCGCGCGCCATCGATTCGTTCGACTTGTCACCGCCGCGGGGTGTCACAGCACCTCCACGCAGTGACGACTCCCGCGGGTGCCGGCGGCGGGTGGCGTTCGTCCATCTCGGCGCACGACCGGGCGCAGCGTCTGCCGAGTGGCAGCCGTCATAGGCCCCGCTTGCACAGGCGGTGTGCGGGTTCCGGGTTGTGTCGGTGGGATGTTCCAATGTTGGGCGACCGGCTTGCGCGCACCCGGAGCGGTGCCTGTCGGTCATGTGTTCGACCGCCTGAGAACTGCCCGACGCTTCCACCCCCACCGCCAAATGGGAAGCGACGCGACCACTCGCGTCAGACGGTGGGGGGGCGGACACGTGTCCTCACCGCCGCCGCCCGTTCACCGTCTGGACCCGCCGCTAGCCTGAGCGGGCCATGACGCAGACCGCCGCGCGAGTGCCGCTGGTGGGCGCCGAGCTCGCGGCGTACGACCGTGCCCACGTGTGGCACCCGTACACCTCGGCGACCGTGCCCACGCCGACCCGCACCGTGACCTCCGCGCGCGGTGTCCGGCTGCGGCTGGCCGACGGCCGTGAGGTCATCGATGCCATGTCGTCATGGTGGTGCGCGATCCACGGCTACGCTCATCCCGTCCTGGATGCGGCCGTACGCCGCCAGCTCACCGACATGGCGCACGTGATGTTCGGTGGACTCACCCACTCGCCCGCCGTCGAGCTGGCCCGCCGCCTGGTCGAGCTGAGCCCGCCCGGCCTGGAGCACGTGTTCTTGGCCGACTCCGGCTCGGTCGCGGTCGAGGTGGCCCTCAAGGTCGCGGTACAGCACCAGCGAGGGGCGGGTCGGCCGGCTCGCACCAGGGTGCTCTCGCTCAGGGGTGGCTACCACGGGGACACCGCCGGAGCGATGAGCGTGTGCGACCCGGTCGGCGGGATGCACGCGATGTTCGCCGACGTGTTGCGCACCCAGCTGTTTGCGCCCCGTCCGCCGGCTGGGACCGCGAGCGACCTCGGCGACTGGACCGGTCAGGTGACGGCCCTCGTGGAGCGGCACACCGACGAGCTGGCCGCGATCATCTGCGAACCGGTGCTGCAAGGTGCCGGCGGCATGCACGTCTACCCGGCCGCCGCACTGCGGGTGCTGCGGCAGCTGGCCGACGAACATGAGCTGGTGCTGATCGCCGACGAGATCGCTACCGGTTTCGGCCGCACGGGAGCGCTGTTCGCGTGCGAACACGCCGGGGTCACACCCGACGTCATGTGCGTCGGCAAGGCCCTCACTGGCGGCTACCTCACGTTGGCGGCGGTGCTCACCTCGCCGGCCATCGCGGCGGGTGTCTCGGCCTCCGAGTCCGGGGTGCTCATGCACGGGCCGACGTTCATGGGCAACCCGTTGGCGTGCGCGGTCGCGTCCGCCTCGCTCGACCTGCTGGGCCACTCCTGTGGCGAACGGGCCGAGGACACGCGAGGCGGCGCCTCGGTGGCTCTCGACGAACCACATTGGTCGCAAGGCGTCGCTCGGGTGGGAGCCGGTCTCCGCGCCGGCCTGGCACCGCTGGCCGAGCGGCCCGGCGTGTTGGACGTCCGCGGCATCGGCGCGGTGGGTGTGGTGCAGCTCGACCGGCCGGTCGACGTGTCCGCCGCGACCGAGGCGGCCCTCGCCGCCGGGGTGTGGCTGCGGCCCTTCCGTGACCTGGTGTACACGATGCCTCCCTACATCAGCACCGAGGAGGACGTCGCCACGATCACGGCCGGAGTGGCGGCGGCCGTCGAGGCGGCGTTGCGATGACGTCCCGACGTCCTGCGCTGAGCAACTGGCTGGCGACGCAGGCGGACGCCCGCGCGACAGCCGGTCTGCAGCGGCAGCTGCATCCGCAGCCGCCCGCGCCTGCCGGCATCGACCTGGCCGGCAACGACTACCTCGGTCTACGACGACACCCACGTGTCGTCGAGGGAGCCGTGCGAGCAGCCCGCACCTGGGGCGCCGGTGCTGGCGCGTCACGGCTCGTGACCGGAGCACTCGACCTGCACGCCGAGCTCGAGCGCCAGCTGGCCGCGTGGTGTCGGCGACCGGCCGCGCTCGTCACCTCCACCGGTTACGCGGCGAACCTGGCCGCGGTGACAGCACTGGCCGATGCCGACACTCTGATCGTCTCCGACGCGCACGTGCACGCCTCCCTGGTCGACGGCTGTCGGCTGGCGCGCGCCGCGGCTCAGGTGGTGCCGCATCTCGACCTTTGCGCCGTCGAGTCGGCGTTGGCCAGCCGTACGCAGCCGCGAGCCCTCGTCCTGGTCGAGTCGGTGTGGTCGGTGCTCGGCGACGCGTCTCCGTTGCCGGAGCTGCTGGCAATCTGCGAGCGCCACGACGCCACCCTGCTGGTCGACGAGGCGCATGCGGTCGGCGTGACCGGTGCGGTGACCAGCGCAGCGGACGCGACCAGCACAGCAGGCGCAAGCAGCGCAGCGGACGCGACCGGTACGGATGGCCGCGGCCTGGCGGCCGCGTTGCACCCGGCGCAGGTCACCCGGCTGGTCGTCACGGTCACCCTCTCCAAGGCTCTCGGCTCCCAAGGGGGTGCCGTGCTGGCCGACCCCGTGGTGCTCGACCACCTGGTCAACACCGCACGGCCGTTCATCTTCGACACCGGCCTGGCACCGGCCGCTGCCGGGGCAGCGCGGGCCGCGCTCGCGGTGCTCACCGACGAGCCGCAACGGGTCGAGCGGCTGCGTCGGGCGGCCACCCGGATCGCGGAGGCGGTCGGGGTCGATCCTCCCGCCGGGGCGGTGACGGCCGTACCGATGGTGTCGGCGACCGCGGCGGTACACGTCCAGGGGATGCTCGCCGACCAAGGAGTGCGGGTGGGGTGCTTTCGTCCGCCCTCGGTGCCCGACCAGATCGCCCGGCTGCGAGTGACCGCCTCGGCTGCCCTGAGCGACGCCGAGCTGAACTACGCCTGCGCCGCCCTTGCGCGCTCGGTGCGCCAGGGACCGGTCCGTACGCCACCTCCACCCGCTCCCCCGAGCCGACGCGGGGAGCGGAGGCCGGCGTGACGACGTACCTGCTGGTCACGGGCACCGACACCGGCGTCGGCAAGACGGTCGCGACGGCCGTGCTCGCGCGGGCCCACCAGCGGGCCGGACGAGACGTGATCGCGGTCAAGCCGGTGCAGACCGGGGTCCGCGGTGAGGAGCCGGGGGACGCGGCCGTGGTGAGCGCGTTGAGTGGGGTGGAGGCTGTCGAGGTCACCCGGTTGCCGGAGCCGTTGGCCCCGCAGCAGGCGGCCGCCCGTGCCGGCGCAGCCTTGCCGGAGATGGGTCACGTCGCCGACCGGATCCGGCGACTGCGGGCGGACACGGTGCTCGTCGAGGGGGCCGGCGGGGTCAGCGTGGCCCTGGATGCCGAGGGAGCGGACCTGCTCGACCTCGGGCACGCGCTGCGCGGCCACGGACCGGTCGAGGTGGTGGTGGTGTGCCGATCCGGCCTCGGCACCCTCAACCACACCCAGCTGACCGTGGCGGCCGTACGGGCAGCGGGTCACCAGCTCGCCGGCGTACTCATCGGCTCCTGGCCCGCCCAACCCTCGCTGGTCGACCGGCTCAACCGGGCGGACCTGCCGCGACTCACCGGCGCTCCCCTGCTCGGGCACCTACCCGCCGGGCTGGTAGCGGCCGGTGCCGCCGCCGTCGACGACGCGGCCGCTGTCCTCACCCTTGCGGGCCCTCCGCGCGCTCCAGCGCGGCCGTGAGTCGGTTGAGCAGCGTCGCCAGCGTGGCCGTGTCCGCCTCGTCCCAGGTGCGCACGACCTCCTCGAAGTGGTCCCAGCGGCTCTGCCGTACAGCAGTCAACCGACGCCTCCCGTCCGGGGTCAGGTGCACTCGGCGAGACCGGCGGTCCTTGAGGTCGATGGTCCGCTGGACGAGACCGATCGCCTCCAGCTGAGACAAGCCGCGGCTGATCGTGGACTTGTGCACTCCGAACGACTCCGCCAGATCGGTGCCGCGGACCCCGTCACCGCCGTCGCCCTCGTGCACGGCCACCGCGAGCAGGTACCCGGAGAAGTCCAGCTGGGGATCCAACTGGGTGGCGAGGCTCTGCGCCAACGCCCGGAAGCGACGCAGGAAGCGGTCCACCTCGTGCTCGAGCTCGGCCAGCGTCTGCGGCTTCTGTGTCTGCTGTGCGTCCGTGGTCACGGAACCTCCATAGTTCGACGGGCGGTCACTGGCCGAGACACCGCCACCTTGCCCGACCTTGCGGCGGCCTGGCGAGGCTTCCCCTGTTCCGACACGTCCCCTGGCCACCGGTCTGCTCCTCGTACGCTGGGGCGTGGCGCGTGCGCGGACAACCGACGCGTGCGCGGACAACCGAGCCGGGACGTGGCCGGCCCGCCCTGGCTCGCTCTTCTGCCCCGGAGACCCCTGTGGAACGTCCCAGCAGCACCTCGACCCAGGTCGACCTGCCGACCGGCGGGCTTGTGCGACCCGTGACCCGCTGGGGAGCCCCGGTCATGCACCGGCGCGTCACCGTTGTCACCGACTTCGACGAGTCACTGTTCGCGCTGGCGGCCGACATGGTCGCCACCATGCACGCCGCCGAGGGGGTCGGATTGGCCGCCAACCAGATCGGAGTCGACCGGGCGGTGTTCGTCTTCGACTGCCCAGACGACGACGGGCAGCGGAGGACCGGCGTCGTCTGCAACCCGGTCGTCGAGCTGCCCGAGGGCAGCGACCGCCACCTCGACGAGGGCGAGGAGGGCTGCCTGTCCTTGCCCGGGGCGTTCGTGGAGTGCCCCCGACCCGACCATGCGCTCGTACGCGGGCAGGGACTCGACGGCTCGCCGGTGACGTACGAGGGCGACGGGCTGCTGGCGCGCTGCCTGCAGCACGAGGCCGACCACCTGGCCGGCACCGTCTTCGCGGACCGGATCGGCAAGCGGGTCCGCAAGCGGCTGTTCGCCGAGGCAGAGGCGGCCGAGGAGGAGTTCCCACCTCAGTGGCCGGTCGTCCCGCGGACCTCGGGCCGTGACTCGGTGACGCCGTGACGCTGCACGGCCCCCGGCACGAAGGCCGGTGGTCCCGGCTGCGGCGAGCGGGTCTACTGGACCCGCCGGTTGGTGCTGCAGACCGACCGTCTGACGCTGGTCAGCGTCGACCCGGTCGGGTCAACTGCCAGCAGGCGACCGCGGTCGCCGCGGCCACGTTGAGGGAGTCGATCCCCGCGGCCATCGGGATGCGCACCCGCACGTCGGCCGACCACAGCCAGTGCTGCGACAGGCCGGAACCCTCCGCGCCTACGAGCAGCGCCGACCGCTCGGCCGGCTCGATCGCGTCGAGACCGACCGCGTCTTCCGCGGGGGTCAAGGCGTAGGAGGTGAAGCCGGCTGCGGACAGGGCACCGACGGCACCGCGCCAGTCGTCGAGGCGTGCGTACGGCAAGCAGAACACCGCCCCCATCGACACCTTCACCGCGCGGCGGTAGAGCGGATCGGCGCAGCGCGGAGCCAGCAGGCACCCGTCGAAGCCCAACGCGGCCGCGGAGCGGAAGATCGCGCCCACGTTGGTGTGGTCGACGACGTCCTCGAGCACCACCAGCCGGTGGGCACGGCTCAGCACCTCCTCGGCGGCAGGTAGCGGGGCCCGGTGCAGTGACGCGAGGGCGCCACGGTGCACGTGGAATCCGGTGACCCGCTCAGCGACCTGCTCGCTGACCAGGTAGCAGGGCACGTCGGGCCAGGCGTCGAGCACGTCGGACAGCGACGGCAGCCACCGCCGGGCGAGGAGGAACGAGCGCGGTCGGTGACCGGCCTCGACCGCTCGCCGGACGACCTTCTCGCCCTCGGCGATGAACAGTCCCCGCTCGGCCTCGAGGTGCCGACGCAACGTGACGTCGCGCAGGTCGCGGTAGTCGGCGAGCCGGTCGTCGGTCGCGTCGACCTCGACCAGCTCAGCCATGACCCCGATCGTGCCCGGCGCCGCCGGCCGACCAGTCGATGGCCTGTGCGCCTGCCCGGTCGAGCGGGGGGCGGGGCGGCGAGGCGGGTGGTGCGTCGGGTGGTGGGTCGAGTGGTGGGTCGAGTGGCGGGTCGACTGTCGGGTCGAGTGGTGCGTCGAGGACGTCGACCACCGCCCCGACGACCACGATCGACGGTGGGCGTACGCCCGCGGCCGCTGCGTCGTCGGTGACACGGTCGAGACGGGAGCGGAGGCGTCTCTCGCCGGACAACGACCCCTCCTGCAGCAGAGCGACCGGGGTGTCCGGGGACCGCCCGTGCGCCAGCAGGGCGGCTGCGATGGACGGCAGGTTGCCCACCGCCATCAGCAGCACGAGGGTGCCCCGCAGCCTGGCCAGCGCCGCCCAGTCGACCAGCGAACGCGGATCACCCGGCGGCAGGTGGCCGGACACCACGGTGAACTCGTGCGCGACGCCGCGGTGCGTCACCGGGATGCCGGCCAGGCCGGGCACCGCGACCGCGCTGGTCAGGCCAGGCACGACGGTGACCGCGACGCCGGCGTCGACACAGGCCTGCCACTCCTCGGAGCCGCGGCCGAAGACGAAACCGTCACCACCTTTGAGCCGCACCACCCGCTGCCCGGCGCTGGCCCGTTCGACGAGGACGGTGTTGATCGCCTCCTGGCTGGTGGAGCGACCGTGGGGCAACTTGGCGGCGTCGATCAGCTCCACCGTGCCGGGCAGCTCCGCGAGCAGCTCGGGGGGCGCGAGCCGGTCCGCGACCACGACGTCGGCGTCGGCCAGGGCACGCCGTCCGGCCAGCGTGATCAGCTCGGGGTCCCCCGGTCCGCCACCGACGAGCACGACCCCGGCGGGCTGGTGCCGGTCGCGCGGGGCCAGCACGTCACCGGTGCGCAAGCCCTCGACCACGGCGTCGCGCACCCGGGCCGAGCGTTGCGGGTCGCGGTTCGACAGCACGGCCACCGTCACCTCGTCGTGGCGCCCGGTGGCCGGAGTCCAGGCCGTGCCTAACGACGCGTCGTCGGCCCGTACGCAGAAAACCCGCATCGCCTCCGCCTCGGCGACCACGGCGGCGTTGACGTGCGGGTCGTCGGTGGCCGCCACGGCGTACCAGGCGCCGCGCAGGTCGCCTGTCTCGTACCGGCGTGGTGTCCACTCGAGCTCACCGGTCCGCGCGGATCCCTCCAGCGACGGCCCGACCTGAGGAGAAACGACACGTACGCGGGCTCCGGCGGCGAGGAGGCCGGCGACTCGGCGCTGGCCGACGGTGCCGCCGCCCACGACCACCACCGGGCGGTCCCGCAGCAGCAGCCCGACCGGGTAGGGACGGGTCGACTGTGGCCGGGTCACCTGTGCCTCCCGTCCAGTGGTGCGCACCTGCACGCGGGCCGTCGCCCCAAGGGTCCTCGTCTTCGTGACTCGCTCCACCGTAGGGTCGCGGTGAGCGGTGCCGCGTCGTGTCCGGATGCCGAGCAGCGACAACCAGCCGGGCCGGGACGCCACCGAGCACAGAGCCCTTTTTGAGGAGAAGAGATGAGTCTGGACCGGCCCGTCAGCCCCAACCCGTACGACCTGCTCCCACGCGTCGACGTGTTCTCGGTCAACAGCGACGACGTCACCGACGGCGAGCCCCTCGACCAGGCACAGGTCGCCGATGGTGGCAACACCTCACCGCACCTGTACTGGAGCGACGCGCCGGAGGGCACGAAGAGCTTCGTGGTCAGCTGCTTCGACCCCGACGCACCGACACCGTCGGGTTTTTGGCACTGGACCGCCGTCGATCTGCCAGCCGACGTGAACGAGCTTCCTGCTGGCGCCGGCGCGAGCGACGACGACCTGCCGGGCGACGCGTTCCACGTGCGCAACGACAACGGCACTCGGGACTTCACCGGCGCCGCCCCGCCCGAGGGCGACCACGTGCACCGGTACTTCTTCGTGGTGCACGCGGTGTCGGAGGAGACGCTCGGGGTCGACGCCGACGCGTCACCGACCGTGGTGGCGTTCAACCTGGCGTTCAAGACCCTTGCCCGGGCGATCCTGGTGGGCACGTACCAGCACTGAGGCTGTCACCGGGTGGCCCTGGTGCCGATCCCGCTTGT
>JBBSMD010000090.1:0-8196 GCA_038233355.1 Propionibacteriales bacterium | reverse complement strand
GAGCAGCCTCGAGGTGGTCTCGACCTTGGCGGTGTGCGCGGTGACGAGCACGTGGTGCTCCACCGTCTCCGGTCCGTCGTCGGCGGGGTCGAGCTCGTGCTTGACCGGTGCGTGCAGGTGCGTACGGACGAGCCGGTCGACGTCACCGTCGAGGGTGGCCGAGAGCAGCAGACGTTGACCGCCGGGGCGGGTCTGCGCGAGCAGCGCGTCGACCGCGGGGTAGAAGCCGAGGTCGCACAGGTGGTCCGCCTCGTCCAGCACCGCGATCTCGACGTCGTCGAGCCGGCAGGCACCGCGCCGGATGAGGTCGTCAAGTCGTCCGGGAGTGGCGACCACGAGATCGACGCCCCGGCGTAGCCGCTTGATCTGCCGGTCGTACGGCGTGCCGCCGTACACGGTGGCCAACGTGAGCCGCATCGAAGCCGCCAACGGTTCGATGGCCTCCCGCACCTGACTGGCGAGCTCGCGGGTCGGTACGACGATCAGACCTCGCGGCGCCTTGGGGCGGCTGCGGGCACCGGCGAGGCGGGCCAGCACGGGCAGCCCGAAGGCGAACGTCTTGCCCGATCCGGTGCGGGCCCGGCCGAGCACGTCGCGACCGGCGAGCGCGTCCGGGAGCACGGCCGACTGCACCGGGGTGGGCGTGGTGATGCCTTGCCGCTCGAGCACCCGGACGAGGGCTGCGGGCAGGGCAAGATCGGCGAAGGTAGCCGCGGAGGTTTCGGGAAGGACGGCAGGGGTGAGCGTCACGCGGGTGGGTCTCCAGCATCGAGCGGGTGCGTCCGGCGCGGCGCGCTGGCAGCGCACCGGTGAGCCGGCTGGACGCGAGGCACCCGATCGTCACTGGCCGCGAACCGTCTGTCTGGACGGTCGCACATGCATGGCCGGGCACGCGGACGGCCCCACGTCGGTGCAGCACCGACAGGGGCCGTGGCTGAAGCCCATCGTATCAGGGCAGTTCGGCTCCATCCGGTACGGGGACGAGACCACGAGCGTTGGGACAGGTATGACGTTGCGCAGCCGACCCGATCTGGACGACACGGCCCGCTGGTGGCTGTGGTCGGTCCGACTCGTGGGCGGAGGCCTGCTGATCGCGATGGGCGGCATCCACCTGTACCTGTACCAACTCGGTTTCTCCTCCGTCCCGACCATCGGAGCGCTGTTCTTGCTCAACGCCGTGCTCGGTGCGCAGGCGACCGTCGCCATGCTGGCCACTCCGGTCCGGTGGCTGCCGTTGGCCGCGGCGGCCGGCGCCCTCCTCCAGATCGCGACCCTGGCGGCCCTGGTCGTCAGCCTGACCGTGGGGCTCTTCGGGTTCGAGGAGACGCTCGAGGCGCCACTCATCGGCTGGACGATCGCGGTGGAGTCGGCCGGGTTCCTGATCCTCGCCGTGCACGCCGTGCGCCGAGGTCTGCCGCAGCTGGCGGCACGACGCGGCGAGCGCTGAGCGGCTGCGGCCGCCGAGACACCGTGCCACCCCACCCTGCGTCAGCCACTATGCAGACCACCACGCCCGAGCGGGGGGGCATAGGCTGCGCCCGTGAACGCACTCGCGACGTACGTCGCGGCATGGCGAGACACCGCCGACCGCGTGATCGACCTCTTCGCCGCACTGTCCATCGCCGAGCAGACGGCGCCGACGGACTGCCCGGGCTGGCGGGTGCGCGACGTGCTGGCACACCTGGCCGCGATCGAGTCGGACCTCGCCGGGGCGGACGCGGAGGCGGACGTAGGGTCGGCTGCACCGGTCGACCCGGGGCGGGCCATGGCGCCGTCGTATACCGAGCGCGGTGTCACCGCACGAGCCGACCGGTCCTACGACGAGCTCCTCGACGAGCTGCGCACGATGGTCACACGGCGGGCCGAGCGGCTCGACGCCGAGCCGCCCACCGACCTGCAGGACCGGGCGTACACCGGGCCGTCCGGGCTGGACTGGACGTGGGAGACCCTGCTGCGCAACCGCGCGGTGGACATGTGGGTGCACGAGCAAGACGTACGCCGCGCCGTCGGCCGGCCCGGCGCCATGGACTCCCTCGGTGCGCGGCTCGTCACGCACACCTTCGCCGCGGCGCTGCCCTATGTCGTGGGCAAGAAGGTCGGTGCACCGGCCGGGACGCGGGCCGTCGTCGACGTCACCGGCCCGGTCCACACCACAGTCGTGGTGAGCGTCGACGACTCGGGGCGGGCGCACCGGCTCGACCCCGCCGACCTCGACACGGGCGACGTCGACGTACGTCTGGTCCTCGACACCGAGGCGTTCACCCTGCTCGCGGCCGGTCGCCGCCCCGTCGACACCATCGACGTACGCATCGAAGGCGACCACCGGCTCAGCCGCGCGGTGCTCGAGCAGCTCGTCCTCACCCTCTGATCGCGGCCCCTCCCCCACCTGTCACCCCCTGACGCTGTCGGAGCATCGTGAGCGAGTAACAACTCGGGTCAGGGGTAGGCATCCCGGGGTGACGATGCGGGGGCCCGGTGACCGGCGCCACGGCCGGTCGGGAGCTCCTCGATACTGACCCCCATGCCATGGAGCACCGACGACATCCCCAACCTGAGCGGACGCCGCGCACTCGTGACCGGAGTGACGGGCGGGCTCGGTGAGCACACCGCCCTCGAGCTGGCCCGCCACGGTGCCGACCTGGTGGTGACCGCCCGCGACGAGGGGAAGGCCGGACCGGTGCTCGACCGGCTCCGCGCCGCCGGCAGCGGGGCGGTGGAGCTGTTGCGCCTCGACCTGGCCGATCTGTCCTCGGTGCAGGCGGCCGCCGAGTCGGTGCGTTCGTCGGTCGACCGGCTCGACGTGCTCGTCAACAACGCCGGGGTGATGGCGCCCCCCAAACGGCGCACCGCCGACGGCTTCGAGCTGCAGATCGGTACGAACCACATCGGGCACTTCGCCCTCACTGGCCGGCTGTGGCCGCTGCTGCGTGACAGTCAGGCACGGGTGGTGTTCGTCTCGTCCTACGCCCACCGCAGCGTTCGTGGCGTCGATCTCCGCTCCCTCGAGCCGGGCGGTGACCCGCGGGCGTACCGGCGCTGGCGCTCCTACGGCGAGTCGAAGCTGGCCAACTTGATGACCGCGCTCGAGCTGGCCGAACGGGCTCGCGACACCGGCGTCGTGTCGGTTGCGGCCCACCCCGGGTACGCCGACACCGGCCTGCAGAGCAGCGGACCGGCGATGGGCGGGCAGACGTGGCAGTCGCGTGGCATGGCGTTGCTCAACAAGGTGGTCGCGCAGTCAGCCGAGGCCGGCTCGTGGCCGCTGCTGCTCGCCGCCACGCAACCCGAGCTCAACCCGGGCGCGTACGTCGGACCCGGTGGGCTGGTCGAGACGCGCGGCCGCCCGACGCTGGTGGGCACCTCGCCGGCCGCACGCGACCGGGCCGCGCGGCGGGCGCTGTGGCAGGCGTCGGAAGCCGCGACCGGAGTGTCCTTCACCTGACGGGCCTGACTGTGGTGCGTCCGACCGGGACCCGCCTTCCCGAGCTGGCGTGGACGCCGGCTCTACGTCGTCGACCAACAAGCAGGCTCGACTACCTTCACTGAGCCGGTCTCGACCGTTCCATGGCCCTTGCCAAGGCCCTTTTCACGGCCTACTTTAGGCACCGTGCGGGTACTGCCGATCTCCAAGGTGAAGGACAAGCTCAACGAGTACGTGGACTCGGTCGGCATGACCCACGACCAGGTGACGATCACGAAGAACGGTTCACCGGCGGCAGTGCTGGTCGGCGCCGACGAGTGGGAGTCGATCCAGGAGACCCTGTTCTGGCTGTCCCAGCCCGGGATCCGCGAGACCGTCGCCGAGGCCGAGGCCGACATCGGGGCCGGCCGCACCCACGGTGAAGACGAGATCCGGGCCGAGTACGGCACGCCGAAGCGCACCAGCTGAGCCGGCGCCGTTGACCTATGACGTCCGGTTCACCGGCCCGGTCCGGCGGGCTCTGCGGGGCATCCCGCCCCGGATCGTCCCGGCGATCATCGAGTTCGCGTTCGGCGACCTGGCCCGCGAGCCACGCCGGGTCGGCAAGCCCCTCGGGCGTGACCTGGTGGGCCTGTTCGGGGCCCGGCGGGGTCCCTACCGCCTGCTGTACCGCGTCGACGAGGAGGCGCAGACCGTCCACGTCGTCCACCTCGACCACCGAGCCGACGTCTACCGCCCTCGATGGGCTCAGCGGGGCTACCTGCCACCAGACCTCACCCGCCACAATGACCGCATGCACCTACGGCCGTACGACGCCACCACGGACGCCGAGCCGGTGCTCGCCCTCAACCAGGCCAACCTCGACGCGGTCGGGCGGCTCGACGCGCAGCGCCTCGCCTGGCTGGTCGACATCGCGGACTCGGTGCTCGTCGGCGAGGACGACGGCGCCCTCGCCGGGTTCGTGGTCCTGATCGGACCCGACGGGCCCTACGACTCGATCAACTACCGCTGGTACGCCAAGACGCTGCCGACCTTCCTCTACCTCGACCGGGTGGTGGTGGCGCCGAGCCACCGGCGACGTGGGGTGGGCACGCAGCTCTATGACGCTGCCGAAGCGCGTGCCGTGCCGTACGGCGTGATGGCGCTCGAGGTCTACGCCGTACCGCCCAACGAGGGTTCGCTCGCCTTCCACGCCGCCCGCGGGTACGTCGAGCTCGACCGGCTCGAGCAGGCCAACGGCAAGACGGCGGCCATGCTGGTCAAGCGCTTCACCGGCTGACCGGCGCACCTCACCGGCCGCTCAGAACAGCAGCGCCTCGGCCGGGTCGGCGAGCACCCCGGCCAGGTCGGACAGGAATCGACTGCCCTGCTCCCCGTCGACCACCCGGTGGTCGAAGCTCAGCGCGAGCGTGGTCACCCAGCGGGGCCGGATCCGCTCCGCGTCGCCGGTGCCGACGACCCATGGCCGACGGCTGATGGCGCCCACCGCGAGGATGCCGGTCTCGCCCGGGTTCAGGATCGGGGTGCCGGCGTCGACGCCGAAGACGCCGACGTTGGTGACGGTGAACGAGCCCCCCGACATCTGCTCGGGCTGGGTACGCCCGGCCCGTGCGGTGGCGACCAGCTCGTCGAGCGCCTCGGCCAGCGCCGGCATGGACATCGACTCCGCGCCCGGCACGTTGGGCACCACGAGACCGCGTGGGGTGGCGGCGGCGATGCCGAGGGTGACGCTGCCCTTGTAGACGATCTCCTGCGCGGCGTCGTCCCAGGTGGCGTTCAGCGACGGGTGCCGCGGCAGCAGCAGGCACACCGCCTTCGCGATCACCAGCAGCGGGGAGACGCGGCGCTCCCGCAGGTCGCGGTGCGTACGCAGGCGTTCGACCAGCCGCATCATGCGGGTCACGTCGATCGTCACCCACTCGGTGACGTGCGGGGCGGTGAACGCCGAGGTGACCATCGCCTGCGCGGTCATCTTGCGTACGCCCTTGACCGGCTCCCGGCGGTCCTCTGCACCAACCGCCGGCCGCGGCTGGTCGCCGACGGCGCCACCTGCCGCCGCGCCGCTGGGTACGGCGTCTCGAGCATCACCCGGCCCGGTCCCGTCGGCGTCTCCCGTGCCGGCCCCGGAGGCGGCGCTGTGCACGTCCTCGCGGGTGACGATGCCGTCGGGACCGGACGGCGTCACGACGCTCAGGTCGACACCGAGGTCCTTGGCCAGCTTGCGCACCGGCGGCTTGGCCAGCACCCGTACCGACGCCGGACCGCTGACCGGCTCGGCCGGCTCGGGCACCTCGGGCTGCGCCGGTGGTGCCTCCTCGACCGGCACCTCGGGCGAGTCGGCCATCGCGGTGGAGAACGCGGTCTGCAGGTTGGCCTGCGCCGCCGCGGGTGCCTTGGCGGTCGGTACCGCGCCGGCCTTGCGCGGCCGACGCTTCGCCTCGGTCGTGCGCGGGCCGTACCCGACGAGCACCGACGTGCGCCCACCCGGCGCCGGTCCGCCGATGAGCCCGGGCTCGACCGCACCCTCCTCGGGCGGCGTACCTACCTCGGCGTCGGAGTTGTCACCGTCAGCGGGTGCTCCAGCCCCCTCCGACGGTGACAAGTCGGCGGCCGGTGCGGTGGCGGTGGCGGTGGCGGGGGCGGCACCGTCGGACCCCGTCACCTCGTCGGCCGTGCCGATCGCGATGATCGGCGTCCCGACCGCGACCGTCTCCCCCTCGGGTACGAGCAGCGAGGTGACGGTGCCGGCGAAGGGGACCGGCAGCTCCACCAGCGACTTCGCCGTCTCGATCTCGACCACCACGTCGTTGACCTTGACGGTGTCCCCCGGCGCCACGCGCCAGTTGACGATCTCGGCCTCGGTGAGGCCCTCGCCCACGTCGGGCAGCTTGAACTCCGGCATGACTCCCTTTCAGCAGGCTCGGGCGCTCAGTAGGCCAGGGCGCGGTCGACGGCGTCGAGCACCCGGTCGAGGTCGGGCAGGTACTCCTCCTCGATCCGGCTCGGGGGGTACGGCGTGTCGAATCCGCCGACCCGCAGGACCGGCGCCTCCAAGGCGTAGAAGCACTCCTCGGTGAGCCGGGCCGCGACCTCCGACCCGACGCCGAGGTTGACCGCCGCCTCGTGCACCACGACGGCCCGGCCGGTCTTGCGCACCGACTCGGCCACCGGGCCCAGGTCGAGCGGCGACAGGGTGCGCAGGTCGATCACCTCGACGCTGGTGCCCTCGTCGCCCGCAGCGATGGCGGCTTCCAGCGAGGTCTTGACCATCGGTCCGTACGCGCACACGGTCACGTCGTTGCCGTCGCGGACCACGCGGGAGGAGTGCAGCGGCGGTGGGCTGGCCTGCTCGTCGACGTCGGCCTTCTCCCAGTAGCGCCGCTTGGGCTCGAAGAACACGATCGGGTCGTCGCTGGCGATCGACTGCTGGATCATCCAGTAGGCGTCGGCCGGGTTGGCGCAGGCGACGACCTTCAGGCCGGCGGTGTGGGCGAACTGCGCCTCCGGGCTCTCGGAGTGGTGCTCGACGGCGCCGATGCCCCCGCCGAACGGGATGCGGATGACGATCGGCATCGGCAGCCGGCCCTTGGAGCGGAAGTGCAGCTTGGCGACCTGGCTGACGATCTGGTCGTAGGCGGGGTAGACGAAGCCGTCGAACTGGATCTCGCACACCGGGCGGTAGCCCCGCATTGCCAGCCCGACCGCCGTACCGAGGATCCCCGACTCGGCCAGCGGGGTGTCGACCACCCGCTCCTCGCCGAAGTCCTTCTGCAGCCCGTCGGTGACCCGGAAGACACCGCCGAGGCGGCCGACGTCCTCGCCCATGATCAGCACCTTGGGGTCGGCCTCCATCGCCGCCCGCAGGCCGTTGGTGAGGGCCTTGGCCAACGTCATCTGCGCCATCAGTGCGCCCCCTCGAACGAGTCCAGGTACGCCGCGTACTGCTCCTTTTGGGACACCAACTCGGCCGGGGTGTCGGCGTAGGCGAGGTCGAAGATGTCGAGCACGTTGGGGTCGGGCAGCTCGAGGCACCCCTTGCGCAGCCGGGCCGCGAGCTCGTCACCCTCTTGCTCCAGCTCGGCCAGGTAGGACTCGTCGACGACGCCGCCGCGGGTGAGGTAGGCCTTGACGCGCTCGAGCGGGTCCCGCAGCTTCCAGCGCTCGAGGTCGTCGTTGAGCCGGTAGCGGGTCGGGTCGTCGGAGGTGGTGTGTGCGCCCATCCGATAGGTGTATGCCTCGATGAACGTTGGGCCGGAGCCCTCCCGCGCCCGTTGCAACGCGGCCTCGGTGACCGCGTGGCAGGCAAGCACGTCGTTGCCGTCGACCTGCATGCCGGGGAAGCCGAAGCCGAGCGCACGCTGGTAGAGCGGGATGCGGGTCTGGCGCTCGATCGGCTCGGAGATGGCCCACTGGTTGTTCTGGCAGAAGAACACGACCGGGGCGTTGAACACGCTGGCCCAGATGAACGCCTCGTTGACGTCCCCCTGGCTGGTGGCGCCGTCGCCGAAGTACGCGATGACGCCGGCGTCTCGGTCGGGGTCGCCGGTGCCGACCGCACCGTCGCGCTGCAGTCCCATCGCGTAGCCGGTGGCGTGCAGCGTCTGGGCGCCGATCACGATCGTGTAGAGCCCGAAGCCGTTGTCGCGCGGATCCCACGCACCGTGGTCGACCCCGCGGAAGAGGCCGAGCAGGTCGAGCGGGTCGACCCCGCGGCACAGCGCCACCCCGTGCTCGCGGTACGTCGGGAACGCGAAGTCCTGGCTGCGCATGGCCCG
>JBBSMD010000089.1:0-8260 GCA_038233355.1 Propionibacteriales bacterium | reverse complement strand
CCTCGTGTCGTTCTTCTCCCCGTGCGTGGTCCCGCTGCTGCCGGGCTACCTGTCCTACGTCTCCGGGCTCTCCGCGGCCGACCTGGCCGCCAGCTCGGCCAGCCCGGGCCGGCAGCGCCGGCTGGTTACCGGTGCGACGCTCTTCGTCCTCGGCTTCACCGCCGTCTTCACCTCGTACGGGGCGCTGTTCGGCGCGGCAGGGTTCTGGCTGCAGGAGTACCGCCAGACGCTGACCACCGTGCTGGGAGTGCTGCTCGTCGTCCTCGGCCTGGTCTTCAGTGGTGTGGTGCCGTTCCTGCAGCGTGACCTGCGCGTGCACCGCGTCCCGGCCGTCGGGGTGGGGGTCGCGCCGCTGCTCGGGGTCTTCTTCGGGATCGGCTGGACCCCCTGCATCGGGCCGACCCTCGCCGCGGTGCTGAGCCTGTCGTACTCCCAGGCCGGTGGCTCGGCCGCACGCGGAGCGATGCTGACTGTCGTCTACTGCCTGGGCCTCGGCACCCCCTTCGTGGTCGCGGCCGTCGCGTACCGGCGCTTCCTCGGCGCGACGCGCTGGGTGCGCGCACACCAGGTCTGGGTGTCCGCCGTGGGTGGTGCCTTCCTGGTCCTCGTCGGGCTCGCGCTGCTCACCGGCTGGTGGGACGGCTGGGTGGCCGTGTTGCAGCGGTGGTCCTCGGGCTTCCAGGTGCCGATCTGATGACCCAGGTGCAGGAGCCGAGGACGACGGCCGCTGACGACGGCTCGGACCGGCGCGGGGGAGCGGCGCCTGCCCTGTCCCCACGCCAGACCTGGCGCTGGGCCTGGCGCACGCTCACCTCGATGCGCACGGCACTGCTCCTCCTCCTCCTGCTGGCCCTGGCGGCGGTGCCTGGGTCGCTGATCCCGCAGAGCAGCGTCGACCCCTTGGCCGTACGGTCCTTCGCCGGGCGCTACCCCGACCTGACCCCCTGGCTGGACCGGCTCGGTCTGTTCTCGGTGTACAGCTCGCCGTGGTTCTCCGCGGTCTACCTGCTGCTGCTGGTCTCGCTCGTCGGCTGCATCGTGCCGCGCACCGCGCACTACCTGCGCCAGCTGCGCTCTCGGCCCCCGGCGGCGCCGCGGAACCTGTCCCGGCTGCCGGCCGCACTGTCCTACGAGAGCGCGCAACCAGTCGAGGCGGTGCTCGACCGGGCCGCCGCGGCGCTGCGGTCCCGGCACTACCGCGTCGACACCACGATCGAGGCCGACGACCGCGGGTCGGTGGCTGCGCAGCGTGGCTACCTCCGCGAGGCGGGCAACCTGCTGTTCCACCTCGGGGCCGTGGTGGTGCTGGTCAGCGTCGCGGTCGCCGCGCTGTTCGGTTACAAGGGCGGAGCCATCGTGGTCGAGGGGGCCGGCTTCTCCAACACCCTCACCCAGTACGACGAGTTCTCCGCCGGTGCGCTGTTCAGCCCGGCCGACCTCACCCCGTTCTCCTTGACCCTGAGCGACTTCGAGGCGGCCTTCGAGACCGAGGGGCCGCAGGCTGGCGCACCGCGGCTGTTCGAGGGCCGCGGCACCTACACCCCGCAGCCGGGAGACCAGCCGCGCCCGTTCGACGTGCAGGTCAACCGTCCGCTGGAGGTCGGAGCCGCCGATGTGTTCCTGATCGGCACCGGCTACGCCCCGGTGGTCACCGTGCACGACAGCCGCGGTGACGTGGCGTTCGAGGGTGCGGTGCCGTTCCTACCGGTCGACTCGACCTACACCTCCGAGGGTGTCGTCAAGGTCCCCGACGCCCGCCCGACCGGTCTCGGCTTCGAGGGCGTCTTCCTGCCCACCGCCGTGCAGGGAGCCGACGGCGCCGCCTTCTCCGCCTTCCCTGACGCCGCCAACCCCGTGCTCAACCTCTTCGCGTACTCCGGTGACCTCGGTCTCGACGACGGAGTGCCCCAGTCGGTCTACACCCTCGACACCGACGCGATGACCCCGCTCAAGGGCGACGACGGCCAGCAGCTGCGCCTGCAGCTCGTGCGCGGCCAGACCGCCGAGCTCCCCGACGGGCTGGGAACGATCACCTTCGACGGGGTGCGACGCTTCGCCAAGCTGCAGGTCAGCGAGTCACCCGGCAAGGTGGTGCCGCTGGTGGCGCTCGTGACCGCCCTGGCCGGGCTCGTCCTGTCGCTGTACGTGCGCCCGAGGCGTACCTGGGTGCGGGCCCGGCGAGCGGGCGATATCACGGTGGTCGAGGTGGCCGGGCTGGACCGGGTGGGGGGTGGCGACCTGGCTCCCGACCTCGCCGCGCTGGCCGCCGACTTGCGAGGCGGCCCGGTCGGCGGTCACTGACCGAAAGTGGCCGACTTGCACTACTAAGGGCCTTCGTAGTTCACTGTGGCGGCTGTCCGGCGGGGCCGGACAGCCGCCACAACTGAACAGTCGAGCCGGGTACGCCGAGTCCTGCCCGCCGCGAGCTCGACCTCTTGACGTCTAGATCGAAGGAACTCTCCGGGCAGGAGCGGGGGACCCACTCTCGCCGCGGGGAAGCCTCATGCGTTCTCTGCGGCTCGGGGTTAAGTCGACCTTCAATCGACGGGGCACCTTCTCGCCCTCACCCGACAGCTGACCTCGCAGGCGTCGAGAAGGAGCTCCCATGACACTCGTGCCTGCCTGTCGACGCGCTCTCGCGCTGCCCGTCCTTGTTGCTCTGATGGCCACCATGCTCGTCGCCCTCACCGGGTTCTCTCCGGCCGAGGCCGCCTCGAAGAGGGAACGCAAGATCGTTCACGCGCTCCAAGTCGCCCGGAACCAGAAAGGTAAACCGTACGTCTACGGGGCCAACGGTCCCAACAGTTTCGACTGCTCCGGCCTGACCCAGTACTCGTTCAAGAAGGCAGGGCTGAGGTTGCCGCGCACGTCGGATCAGCAGGCGCGCTACGCCCGCAGGGTGAAGCACAAGAGCAACCTGCGGCGTGGCGACCTGATGTTCTTCGCCAGTGGTGGAGACGTCTACCACATGGGCATCTTCACCGGCCGGTGGCGAGACGGGAGGCGGCTGATCTTGCATGCATCGCGCAGCGGGACGCCGGTCAAGGTCGACAGGCTGTGGACCTCGAACTGGTTCGGCGGCACCCTGCGCCGGCGCTGACTCGCCGGCGCGGACTGCCGCACCGGGAACCGGGCCGACCCCGGCGCTCTAGAGTCTGGCTCCAGCGGAGGATCGGCTCCGTCGCCAGACCGCGCACGCGGCAGGAGGGGAGGACCCGGTGCGGCGCTTCGGCGCACTCGAGGCCGTCGTCATGGACCTGCTGTGGTCGCGCAACGGCTCAGCGACCGTGCGGGACGTGGTCGAGGAGCTGCGTCAGAGCCGCCCGGTCGCCTACACGACCGTCATGACGGTCATGGACAACCTGCACCGCAAGGCACTCCTCGTCCGTGAAATGGACGGCAGGGCGTGGCGTTACCGCACGGTGCAGTCGCGGGAGCAGTACGCCGCGGACGTCATGGTCGAGGTGCTGGACGCGAGCCGTGACCGTACGGGCACACTCGTCCACTTCGTCGGTGCCATGAGTGATCCCGAGGTACGCAGGTTGCGCCACGTCCTGGACGGTGACGGCGACGCAGGCGGCGGCGACGACGATGCCGGCGACGACAGCGCATCTGGCCCATGACGGCGGCGTTGTTGCTGCTGGCCTATGCGCTGGTGATGTCGACGGCGGGCTCGTGGCTGCTGGTCCGCAGCCGCTGGCTGTACCGATCGCCTCGGCTCGGCGTCGTGATCTGGCACGTTGCCTCGTTCTCCGTGCTGGCCGTCGTCGGGCTGGCGGGCCTGGTGCTGCTGTGGCCGGATGCGCGGCTGTCGTCGGCGGTGGCCCGGATAGCGCATGCGTGCGCACCGGCGCTGGACGCGGTCTACGCCATCCCCGGCGTAAGGATCGCGCGGGTCGCGGTCGGTGCCGCCCTGCTGGCGACCCTCGTGCGAGCCGCCGTGTACCTGGCTCGCACCTTGTGGACGGCCAGTCAAGAGCGCACCCGGCTCGCGCGGATGCTGAGCGTGGTCAGTGCCGTCGACCCCGCACTGAATGCCCTGGTTCTCGACCACGAGAGCGTCGCCGTCTACTGCCTGCCCGGTCGCGGCGGGGGCAAGGTCGTCTTCACCAGCGCCGCGTTGGCGGTGCTCGGGCTACCGGAACGCCAGGCGGTGCTGGCCCATGAGCAGGCCCATCTGCGTCAGCGTCACCACGTCGTCCTCGCGGTGGCGAGCGCGCTGCGATCCGCCTTCCCGAAAGTGCCGCTGCTGCGCGTCGCCGAGGAGGAGATCGCCACCCTGGTGGAGATGGTCGCCGACGATGTCTCGGTGCGCCGCTGTGACCGGCGCGCCGTCGCATCCGCGCTCCGGGCATTCAGCGCATCCGCTGATGCGCCGGACCGGGTCACTTCGAGCGCATCGTCGCTCGACTGCCGATTGCACCGGCTCCATGCGCCGGTCCAGCCGCCGCAACGAGTGGCGCTCCTGGCCGCGCGTGGTCTCGTGGTGGCCGCCGCCCTGATGCTGCCGCTCGTTCTCGCGGCGCCGCAAACGACCCTGGCGATGGGCGCCGTCCTCTGTCCGGCTACATCCGACACAGCGGCCCCTGCCGCCTGACCCGATAGGTCGCCCTGTGCGTTACCGGGAGCCACTGGCGCCTCACGACGGTGAGAAGCCGGGTCATGGCGGCGTGACGACCGGGGCACAGCGGCGAGTTGTCACCGCCTCGGGGCCTTCTGGCACCTCCTGACGGTGACAACTCGGGAGGGCCGGCACGAGTCGCCGCAGGCGGGCAGGCGCGGCCTTGCTACTACACTCGTTAGTAGATCGTCCCCGCGGAGGTGGTGAACCCATGCGCGAGACCGGCAGAGACAGTGGGAACCTGCCGCACGACTCGGGCCGAGGGTGGGCAATGCTGAGCCGGCCGTTCGTCTACCGCTCGCTGTTCGTGCTGGCCCTGCTCATCGTCGCGCAACACCTGATTGCGCACGCCGGGTTGCCGCTGCTGCCGTTCAGCATGGGTTGGCAGGACATCGTGATCGGCTACCCCGCAGCGGGGGTCGTCGCGATTCTCGCGCTGGTCGTCTGGGGCAAGGATCCGACCCCGCACTAGGCTCTGGCTGCAAGAGCACCCCGGATGGGTACGCAGGACACCCGCGGGGTCACGCGGGACACGCCGGGGACAGGCACTGAACACGCGCAGCGACAGGAGCATCAGGTGGTGAACATGCTGTGCCGGGCCGGCGCTCTCGTCCTGCTCGTGCTGTTCGCCGTCGGCTGCGGGCAGGGCGGCACGGCGACGAGCGGCGGTTCGGCTGGCTATCCGGCAGCGCTGGTCGGGCCGACCGAGTTCGCCGCGGCGAGAGACCAGCCGGCCCGGGTCACGGTCAACGTGCACGTGCCCTTCGAGGGAGACATCCCCGGCACCGACCTGTCGGTCCCCTATGACGAGCTCCGCGCGCAGTCAGACCGGCTGCCCCCGACGGGCACGCCGCTGGCGGTCTACTGCCGTAGCGGTTCGATGAGCGCCGAAGCCGTACCCGTGCTCGCGCAGATGGGCTACGACGACATCGTGGAGCTCGACGGAGGGATGCTCGCCTGGACGAAGGCGGGGCGCCCGCTCCTGGGGCAGCGGCAGCTGGAGTAGCCGCCGGTGCGCCGAGCCTTGGGTGCTGCTGAGGCGTGTCTCGACCCGGGCGCCGGCGGTGCCGCCGCTCAGGCGACGTAGGACAGCACGGTCATCATGCCGAGCTCCCCGTGGTAGATGTTGTGGCAGTGCACCAGCCACTGGCCGGGGTTGTCTGCGTGCAGGTCCACCGACACTGTCTGCATCGGTAGCACGTTGAGGGTGTCCTTGCGCACGCCGTGCGGTGGTGCCGCGAAGGTGTGACCGTGCACGTGCATCGGGTGGAACATCATCGAGCGGTTGACCATCGTGACCCGGACCCGCTCGCCGGCCTCCACCCCGAGCGGGTCGTGCTCGCCGTACACCGCCCCGTTGACCAACCACCGGCGACCGCTGTCGGCCATCTCCAGGCGCAGCTCGAGCTCGCGGTCCGGCTCGCGCGGCGGCAGCGCGACCACGTCGCTGGGTCGCAGGTCGGCGTAGGTGAGCAGGCGTCCGTCGAGCTCGGCCGGGCGGGCGTCCGCCGCCGGCGACCGGCCCGAGGCCGTACGCAGGACGGCGAGCGCGGACGGTGCCTGCTTGCCCTCCGGCACGGCCACGATCGGAAAGGCACCGTCGCCCGCGGTGATGACCACGTCGTAGCGCTCACCCATGCCGAGCAGCAGCGTCTCCACCTCGACCGGTCGGACGGGGAACCCGTCAGCGTGGGTGACGGTGAGCCGGTGGCCACCCACCGCGAAGCGGTACGCCGTGTCGGCGGCGGCGTTGACGAGTCGTAGCCGCAGCCGCCGGCCGGGCCGCGCCTCGACCGTGACCGGTGCACGCGGCAGCCGACCGTTGATCAGGTGCGCCGGGTAGGTAACGTCACCGGTGTCGCTGCCCAGCGGCTGCTCCGGCGACACCCCGGCCGCGCCCATCTCCATGTCCTCCATCCCACCCATGCCGCTCATGTCCATGCCCTGCCGACCCAGGCGCGCCAAGATCTCGGCGGGCGCGTCTGCCAGCCCGTCGGTCCAGTCGTCGAGGATGAGCACGGCCTCGTCGTCGTAGTCGGCCCGCTCTTGTGGGTCCTCCACGATCAGGGCCGCCTGCAGACCGGTGTCCAGCTGTACGCCCACATGCGGATGGAGCCAGTACGTACCGGCGTGCGGCACGACGAAGGAGTAGTCCACGTGTTGCCCCGGCTCGACCGCGGGCATGGTCAGCCCGGGGACGCCGTCCATGTCGTTGCGCAGGGCCAGTCCGTGCCAGTGCACCGTCGTGGGCTCAGGGAGCGCGTTGCTCAAACGCACGCGCAGCTCGTCGCCCACGGACACGCGGATCGGCGGTCCGGGCACGCTGCCGTCGTAGGCCCACGTGCGCACGACCTTGCCGCCCAGGTCGACGTTCGTGGGAGCGGCACGCAGCTCCCTGCGGACGAGGCGGCCCGAGTGGTGGCGGGCTGCTTCGGCGGCGGCGACCGCGGGGTCGGTGGGTGCCACCGGCGCACCGGGGGAGAACAGACGCGCTGTCGTCGTCCCGCCGACGACCGCGACGGCACTGACCGCGCCGAGTCGCAGGAAGCCGCGGCGGGTCACCAGCGAGGACGCTGCCGGCGGCCGTACCGCCGATGACCCCACTGGTCCAGACCCCTCGCTCGTCGTACTGTTCCCCACCAGCCTACGTCTACCCCCAGGGGGTATCGGTAAAGGCCGGAGGACCCGTCCGGTCCCGGCGATCGGCTCGGTCTGACCCTCCGGGCGTGGCACCGGCTGACCGAGCCGGTGGCCTCACGGGCGAGCGCCGAGGTCCCCGCGTACCGTGGTCGCCGGGCGGACCCGTCGTGCCGTCGGTCGACCGCCGCGGAAGGGACACAGCATGACCCCCGAGCAGTATGCGACGCTGTCGAACCTGGCGGTGGCCAGTGCCACGGTGGTGCTCGGGCTGGCCTGGCTGGCCTTCGTGGCCGAGTGGGCCTTCGGCGGGATCGGCGCCCGGCAGCGTGGTGCGGCGGATCGTGCGCCCGCGCTGGTCGGGGCGAGTGCCACCGCCCCGCCGCGTCCCGCGGTCACCGAGGTCGACACCGGCGCCGACCGCAGCGACCTCGCCGGACGGATCGGCCTGTCGCTGACGGTGCTCGGTGCGCTCGTACTCACCGCTGGTGTGCTCAGCCGGGGTCTGGCGGCCGGTCGGGTGCCGTGGGGCAACATGTACGAGTTCGCCACCACCGGGCTCGTTCTGGCGCTGGTGGTCTACCTGGTGCTCGTACGCAGCGTCGGGGTCCGCTGGCTGGGCGCGTGGGTCACCGGCTTCGCGGTCGTCGTGCTCGGGCTCGCGTTCACCGTCTACGTGCCCGCCGGTCCGCTGGTGCCGGCCCTGCACTCGTACTGGCTGGTGCTGCACGTCTCGGCCGCGGCCATCGCCGGCGGCGCGTTCGTCGTCGGCGCGGGCGCGTCGGCGTTGTTCCTGGTCAAGGACCGCGCCGAGCGACGTACTCCGCCCGAGCAGCGCACCGGTTACCTGTGGCAGCTCCCGGCCGCGAGCGCGATGGACCGGGTGGCGCACCGGGTGCACGCCTTCGCCTTCCCGGTCTGGACCTTCGCCGCGTTGATCGCCGGGCCGATCTGGGCGCAGTACGCGTGGGGCCGCTACTGGGGCTGGGACCCCAAGGAGGT
>JBBSMD010000088.1:0-8308 GCA_038233355.1 Propionibacteriales bacterium | reverse complement strand
GGTCCTGCGGTGCCATCCGCTGTCGAGTGTCCTCCTCGGGAGCTGCCCCCTCGGGGTCTGCACCCTCGGGACCTGCACGCTCGGCAGCTCCGGGTGCGGTGCTGTCCGGTGCGGCGCCGTCGGGGGCCGGCTGCTCGGCCGGCTCTGCCACCGCCACCCGCGCCGGGCGCACGACCCGCTCCCCGACGCGGTAGCCGGGCTGCAGGATCGTCTGCGCCGTGGCCGTCGTGACGTCGCTGGAGTAATCGTGCAGGAGCGCTTCGTGGACTCGCGGGTCGAAGGGTTCGCCCGGCTCGCCGAAGCGCTGCAGCCCGAGGCCGGCCACGATCCGCTCCAGCGACTCGGCGACGGCCTTGAACCCGCCGGTGAGCTGGTCGTGCTGTCGGGCCCGGTCGAGGTCGTCGAGCACCGGCAGCAGCGCGCTGAGCGTGTTGGTCGTCGCCTGCTCACGTACCGTCACCCGGTCACGGTCGACCCGGCGCTTGTAGTTGACGTACTCGGCCTGCAGCCGCTGCAGGTCCAGCGTGCGCTCGGAGAGCTCGCGGGTCAGCCGACTCGTGTCGTCCTCGTCATGGGCCGTCACCGGGTTGCCCTCGACTGCTGGCTCGACCGGGCCGGTGGCTGTGTCTGCGGTCGGGGCCGCCGTGTCCGGCGACCCCGACTCGCGAGACTCCCGCGAAGCGTCTGCGTTCACTTGGCCTCACCGGAGGCGTCGGCGCCCGCGTCGTCGACGATCTCGGCGTCCACGACATCGTCTTGGTCGGTGTCACCGGCACCCGTCTCGGCACCGGGAGCCTCACCCGCCGCGTCGGCGTACATCGCCGCCCCCATCTTCTGGCTCGACTCGCCCAGCTTGTTGAGCGCGGCCTTGACAGCCTCGATGTCGGTGCCCTCGAGCGACTCCTTGAGGACGTCGACGTCCTCCTGCACCTCCTTGCGGACGTCCTCGCCGATCTTGTCCTCGTTCTCGCCGAGGAACTTCTCGGTCGAGTAGACGAGCGACTCGGCCTGGTTGCGCAGGTCGACCTCCTCGCGACGCTTGCGGTCCTCGTCGGCGTACTGCTCTGCGTCGCGGACCATCCGGTCGATGTCGTCCTTGCTGAGCGCGGAGCCGCCGGTGATGGTCATCGACTGCTCCTTGCCGGTGCCGCGGTCCTTGGCGGAGACGTGCACGATGCCGTTGGCGTCGATGTCGAAGGTGACCTCGATCTGCGGCACGCCTCGTGGCGCCGGCGGCAGGCCGGTCAGCTCGAAGGTGGCCAGCTGTTGGTTGGCCGCGGCCATCTCCCGCTCGCCCTGGTAGACCTGGATCGCCACCGAGGGCTGGTTGTCGTCGGCGGTGGTGAAGACCTCGGAGCGCTTGGTCGGGATCGTGGTGTTGCGCTCGATGAGCCGGGTCATCACCCCGCCCTTGGTCTCGATGCCCAGGCTCAGTGGGGTGACGTCGAGGAGCAGGACGTCCTTCACCTCACCCTTGAGCACACCGGCCTGCAGAGCAGCGCCGACGGCGACGACCTCGTCGGGGTTGACGCCCTTGTTGGGCTCCTGCCCGCCGGTCAGCTCGCGGACCAGGTCGGTCACCGCGGGCATGCGGGTCGACCCACCGACGAGCACGACGTGGTCGATGCCGCTGACGTCGATACCGGCGTCCTTCATCACGTTGCGGAAGGGCTGCTTGGTGCGGTCGAGCAGGTCAGAGGTGATCTTCTGGAACTCCGAGCGGGTCAGCGTCTCGTCGAGGAACAGTGGGTTCCGCTCGGCGTCGACGGTGATGTAGGGCAGGTTGATCGAGGTCTGCTGGCTGGCCGACAGCTCGATCTTTGCCTTCTCGGCGGCTTCGCGGACGCGCTGCATGGCCATCTTGTCCTTGGTGAGGTCCATGCCGGTGCTGCGCCTGAACTTCTCCACCAGCCAGTCGACGATCTTCTGGTCCCAGTCGTCGCCACCGAGGTGGTTGTCGCCGCTGGTGGCCTTGACCTCGACGACGCCCTCACCGATCTCGAGCAGGGACACGTCGAACGTGCCGCCGCCGAGGTCGAAGACGAGGATGGTCTGGTCGGTCTCGCCCTTGTCGAGGCCGTACGCCAGCGCCGCGGCGGTCGGCTCGTTGACGATGCGCGACACGGTCAGGCCCGCGATCTCCCCGGCCTCCTTGGTGGCCTGGCGCTGTGCGTCGGAGAAGTACGCCGGCACGGTGATGACGGCATCGGTGACGGTCTCGCCGAGGTAGGCCTCGGCGTCTCGCTTGAGCTTGGCCAGCACGAACGCGGAGATCTGCTGGGCGGTGAAGCTCTTGCCGTCGATCTCGGTCTTCCAGTCGGTGCCCATCTCGCGCTTGACCGACCGGATCGTGCGATCGACGTTGGTGACGGCCTGCCGCTTGGCGACCTCACCGGTCAGCACCTCGCCGTTCTTGGCGAAGGCGACCACCGAGGGCGTCGTACGCGACCCCTCGGCGTTGGCGATGACAGTGGGCTCGCCGCCCTCCAGGACGGCGACGACCGAGTTGGTGGTGCCGAGGTCGATTCCGACCGCTCGGGCCATGGGTTCCTCCTGCGAGTTCTGGCCGCCGGGGCGGCCTGCTGGTCTGGATGCGCGGGGACCGCGCCAGGTTGTTGAGTCTGTACCGCTCAACATTAGCGAGGGTCATGTTTGTTCCAAGGCGAGGAGTCACCCGTGACCTGGTCGCGGTCGCGAGTCAGCCGTTCGGTGTCGACGTAGGCCATTCGGTGTCGACGTAGGCCGTCGACCCGCACGTGTACCGATTTCCGGTAGCCGCTACGCCAGGCCGAGGTATGCCGCGGCGGTGGCCACGGGCTCGTCATCCACGCTGAGTGAGCGCACGCCCCGCACGTTCACTGAGCTGAGGGCCCGGTCGAACAGCGTGACGTGGATCCAGCTTGCCTCCAGCGTCGACCACCAGCGCAGACCGGCCGCGCCAGGATGACTCTCGAACTGCCGCACGGCGTAGGCCTGGGTGGTGCCGCGGTGACTGGTCGCCACGATCGAGGGCCGCAGGGTCTCGGTGGCCAAGACGGAGGGGTCGTCGAGGTCGACGAGCACGGCGTGATCGTCGAGCTCCAGCTCGACGAGTGCGAGTTGTCGACCGGATCGGACGAGCAGCTCAGGGCGCAGATCTCCGGTGCTGCGAAAGGGTGCGAGCATCTCCGCGACCGCCGGCACGGCCGCCTCGGCCAGGTACAGGCAGCCGTAACGGTCCGGGGCGTCGTGCCGCCCAGTGCCCTGGAACGCCCGCGGCACCCACAGCGCGTCGCCCGGCTCGCCGGCCGACGCCAACGGGTCCCAGGGCAGGACCCGCCACAGCCTCACGCGAAGCTGCCAGCTCGCTCGCTCGCGATGGCGTCGAGTACCTCATGTGCTTGGCCGCGTCGGATGAGATCAACCGGGCGGCGCGCCCCAAGGTTCGGGTTCGCGCCAACCAGCCACCGCTCGGCCGCCTCCGCGGTGTAGAGGCGCAGCAGCTGCGACATTACGAGCTCGAGCAAGTCCACGCGTCCGGCATTGACATCGTCGATCCCCTGACCACGACGCCACCGGGTGATCTGCGCCGGGTTAACATCGAGCAGCTCAGCCAGGCGCCGCTGAGAGCCGAAGTCACGGCTCAGTGCGGCTACCTTTTCTACCGTCGACACCGGCATGTCTCCACGGTAGCGCAACGGAACCCGTTGCGTGTCCCACCGGGCGTAGTCCCGTTGCGGATTCACCCCGCTGAGGGAGCGCGAGGGCTAGCGCAACGAACGGTGGCGATATATCGTTGACCATCGGCGAAGTGGGGTGGGGCGTGTACTCGAGCTGGCGTTGGACGGTGCCGCTGCTGGCCATGACCAAGCCGTACGGGCGCGCGCCCGGCGGCAAGGGCTGGGGCATGCCGTTCGGCCCGGGTGACCTGCCACCCTGGGCGCGCGCTCTCGGCTTCCCGCCGTTCGCCCCGCCCGAGGGCCCGCGCCGAGACCGCGGCGACGTCCGCCTCGCAGTGCTGGGCCTGCTCGCCGAGCAACCCATGCACGGCTACCAGCTGATCCGCGAGATCGCTGACCGCAGCGCGGGCGCGTGGCGGGCCAGCCCCGGCTCGGTCTACCCGACCCTTTCCACGCTCGAGGACGACGGCCTGGTACGAGCGGAGGAGGGTGACGGCCGGCGACAGTTCACCCTCACCGACACCGGCCGTGCGGAGGCCGCGCGACGCGGCACAGAGTTCGGGGCGTTGTGGGACCGGCTGACGCCCCCACCGGCCGACGGCCGCGGTGACCTCGCCGGTCTCGTCTTCAAGGTGGGCGCGGCCGCTATGCAGGTGGGGGCCGCGGGGACCGAGCGGCACCGGGAGCAGGCCGCCGAGCTGCTCGAGCAGACGCGACGTTCGTTGTACCGAGTGCTGGCCGATGAGGAGGAGGGACCATGAGTGCGGTGAGTGCGGTGCGTGTCCGCGCCGGTGACACCGAGCGAGAGGCGACCGCGGAGCGGCTGCGCGAGGCGCATGCCGAGGGTCGGCTGCGCTACGACGAGTTCGACACCCGGCTGGGGGCGGCGTACGGCGCCACCTATCTCGACGAGCTGCCCGCGCTCGTGGCGGACCTCCCGCAGCCGGCCGTCCGGGGCTCTCACCCCGCACGGCCCCCAGGGCGGACAGGGCCCCGGCTGGCGCCGGTGGCTCTCGTCGTCCTGGCGTTCGTGCTGCTGGCCCTCGGCCTGCCCCCGTTCCTGCTGTTCTGGGTCGCAGGCTGGCTGCTGTTCCGCCACTGGGGCCGCGGGACCTGCTGGCGCTCGGGGACGCGGGCGACCGACACCGTCTGACGACCGCTCGGGCGGGTGGTGCACCGCGGCTGGTCACACGACAACGACACCCCGCACCAGGCCGTCGTTTGCCGACCACACTCGCCCGGGGTAGGTGCGCCGGTGGCTCGCGACCATCCAGTCGCTGACACGATGCGGGGCGTGCGCTCGACCGAATCCGAACCAGGCCCCGCCGCCCTGGCAGTGCCACGGGACGCGGGACGCCAGGCTCCGACCCGCCAGGACCCACCGCTGCTGCTGCTCGCCACCTGCGCCGCCATGCCCGGGGGCGATCCGGACGAGCGGGGGGCTGTCGACGCGCTGCGAGCCGCCGGCCTCGACACCCGCCTAGCCGTCTGGGACGACCCGACCGTCGACTGGCCGGGCGCTGACCTGGTCGTGGTGCGCTCGACGTGGGACTACACCGAGCGCCGCGACGAGTTCCTCGCCTGGACCCGTTCGGTGCCGAGACTGGCCAACCCGGCACCGGTGCTCGAGTGGAACAGCGACAAGACGTACCTGCGCCGGCTGGCCGACGCCGGCCTGCCGGTCGCGCCGACCTGCTGGTACGAGCCGGGCGACGACGTGGCGGTGCCCGGCCCCGACGTGGTGGTCAAGCCGACCGTCAGCGCCGGCTCCCGCGACACCCAGCGGCACCTGGACCCCGACGCGGCGTTGCGCCACGCCCGGGCGTTGCTGGCCGCCGGCCGCCCGGTGATGGTGCAGCCGTACCTCGACGCGGTCGACACCGCCGGCGAGACCGGGCTGGTGTGGATGGACGACCGCTTCAGCCACGCCTTCCGCAAGGGGGCCCTGCTGGCAGCGGGAGCGGGTGCGACCGAGGACCTCTTCGCGGCCGAGTGGATCGCTCCCCGCGGGCCGTCACCGGTCGAGCTGGCCACCGCCGAGCGGGTCCTCGACAGCCTCGGCTCGCTGTCACCGGTGGCGCGCGAGGACCTGCTGTACGCCCGTGTCGACCTGGTCCCGGACGCCTCCGGCACGCCGGTACTGCTCGAGCTGGAGCTGACCGAGCCGTCGCTGTGGTTCCTCGCCGACCCGTCCTCACCGACGCGCTGGGTCGAAGCGGTCCAGGCATGGCTGGCGCAGGTCGGGTAGGAGGCGGTGCCGGGGACGACCCGCGCCACTGCGCTGCCGTGGCTGCTCCAGCCCCTCTACCTGGTCTGCGAGCTCGTGATCGCGACACAGGCCCGTGGATACGACCTGCTGACCAACACGATCAGCGCTCTGGGCAGGACCGAGTGCCGCACGGTCTGCTCCCCCTGGCACGCCGGGATGAACGCGTCGTTCGTGTTGTTCGGACTGCTCCTGGCCGCAGGCGCGCTGTTGTTGCGTCCCGCGATGCCGGCCGGGCCGGTGGTGAGCGCATCGGTGGCGCTGTGGGTGCTCGCCGGGGTGGGTTCGGCGGCGGTCGGGCTCGTACCGCTCGGTGCGCACTCCGACCTGCACGAGGCCGTGGCGGCTCCGCTGTTCGTGGCGCAGCCGGTCGCCCTCGTCCTGCTGGCGATGGCACTGCGCCGCCGCCACCGGTCGATCGCGGCGTACGCACTCGTGGTCGGTGTGGCGTGTGCCGTGGCGACGGTGCTGTTCCTCCTCACCCGCGGGGGCGGCGGCCTGGACGGCCTGTGGGAGCGCCTGGCGCTGTGGCCGGTCAAGATCATGGTGGCCGCGCTGGCGGTCGCCCTGCCGCGCCGAACCCCGTACGGCCGGTGAAGCGTCGAGAACCGCGGCGACGCTCAGTCCGAGGACAGCGACCCGTCGAGCCGGTCGGCCAGGCCAGCGAAGAGCAGGTCGACCGTCACCCGGTCGACGACGTCGGCAGCCGCGGTGGCCAGCCTGGGCGCTCGGTTGCCGAACTGGTCGGCCCGCAGCCGCAGGTGCAACCGGCAGCCCCCCGAGCTGCGGTCCTGGCAGACCAGCGCCCAGCTGGCCTCCAGGTCGGGACGCGATCGGCGCCGTCGCGGTCGGGAGGTGCGATAGACCAGCGCCTGCGGAGGAGCGACGCTCACCACGGTGAAGGTGGGCTGCCCGTGCCCCCAGTCGTCGACCACGTCGCCTGGCTGCAGGTGCTGGTAGCGCTCGTCGACGTACCACAACGCCCGTCGCGAAGGTGGTACGAGGCGCTCGACATGTCGCGGCAGGTACCAGCCCGCGCGGCCCTTGCCGAGCTGCACCAGCCACGGCCACAGCTGGGCCGCCGCGACGGGATAGGTGGTGACGCGGTTGAGCTCGACCCGGGCGTCGGGGATGACCTCGTCACCTGGCAACGGGCGAAACTCGTCGTAGCCGGTCACCGCGGCCGGCCCCCGAGGCCGCGTCGACCGGCTGCCCCGAGCATCACGGTCGCGCGTTGCATCCTCCCAGCAGGTTACGTCACCGCACCACCGCTGCCCCCGACAGCGCGTCGGCGGCGAGGTCGGCGTCGTCGGGTCCGTTGTGCACGTGGAAGGAAAGGCGCAGCCGGCCCGCGCGGACACTGGCGACGATCCCGGCCCGACCGAGGTGCTCCGAGACGTCGCCGTCGGTGGCGAGGCTGACGATCGCCGAGTCACCGGGGGGCAGGCCGAGCCGCTCGCGGAACCGGTTGGCCAGGCCGACCGCGTGCTCGTGCAGAGCGTGGCGGCCGACGTCGGTGAGCAGGTCGAGTGACACCGCCTGCCCCACCCAGCAGTGCCAGGCCGGGGACACGTCGAAACGCCGGGCATCACCGGCCAGCCGCAGCGGGCCGCCGTAGATGCTCGTCCACGGGTCCTGGCCGGCGTACCAGCCCGCGGTGTGCGGCACGAGCCCGTCGGCGAGCTCGGGACGTACGGTGAAGAAGCAGGTCCCACGCGGGGCGAGCAGCCACTTGTAGCCGCCGCCCACGGTGTAGGCGAAGCGTCCCGCGTCCACCGGGAGCCAGCCGGTGGCCTGGGTGGTGTCCAGCAGGACCCGAGCGCCGGAGGCAGCCACCGCCTCGGCCAGGGCGTCGAGGTCGATGACTCGGCCATCTGCCGACTGCACCGCCGACACCGCGACCAGGCTCGTCTGCGCACTCACGTGGTCGACGAGGTACTCCAGCGGCACCTCACGCACCTGCACGCCCCGGTCGGCCTGGGCCAGGAACGGGAACACGACGCTGGTGAAGTCGCCGGCCGCGGTGAGCACCTGCGCCCCGTCGGGCAGAGCGGCCGCGACCAGGCCGGCGAACACGCTGACCTGGCTGCCGACCGCCACCGCCGAGGGGTCGACGCCGACCAGCGCCGCGTACGAGCCGCGAGCTCGGGTCAGCGGCGTGTCGTAGTCGGGGGCATGGGCCCGGCCGGTGCGCCAGGCGGTTTGCGCCTCGTGCAGCGCGTGGAGGGTACGGCGCGGCGGCAGGCCCATCGACGCGGTGTCGAGGTAGACCACCTCGGCGTCGAACTCTGCCTGCGCCGCCACGAGCCGGTCTGCCTGCTTCGTCATGACGCGACGCTATCCGCCCAACGACGCCGACAGCTGAAGACCCGGGGCGCGAGGC
>JBBSMD010000087.1:0-8335 GCA_038233355.1 Propionibacteriales bacterium | reverse complement strand
TCGGACGCAAGGGGCTCGGACGCACGGACCGTCGAGGGCGGCGAGGACGACACCGTGGGCACCGCGTCCACCACCCGGAGACCCGGGTGAGCGTCGCCACCCGAGTGATCCCCTGCCTCGACGTGCACGGCGGCCGGGTGGTCAAGGGCGTCAACTTCGTCGACCTCCGCGACGCCGGTGACCCGGTCGAGATGGCGCGCTGCTATGACGCCGAGGGCGCCGACGAGCTGACGTTCCTCGACATCACCGCCTCCTCCGACTCACGCCAGACGACGTACGAGGTGGTCTCGCGCACCGCCGAGCAGGTGTTCATCCCCCTCACGGTCGGCGGTGGCGTACGCAGCGTCGACGACGTCGACCGGCTGTTGCGTGCCGGCGCCGACAAGGTCGCGGTCAACACCGCCGCGATCGAGCGTCCGGTGCTGGTGGCGGAAGTCGCGGACCGTTTCGGCTCCCAGGTGCTGGTACTCAGCGTCGACGCGCGCCGCAACCCGGATCGGCCCAGCGGGTACGACGTCACCACCCACGGTGGCCGGCGTTCTGCCGGGACCGACGCGCTCGAGTGGGCGGCGCGTGGCTGCGCGCTCGGGGCGGGAGAGATCCTGCTCAACTCGATGGACGCGGACGGGACGCGAGACGGCTTCGATACGGCGATGGTGGCGGCCGTACGCGAGGTGGTCACCGTCCCCCTGATCGCCAGCGGCGGCGCCGGTGCGGTCGAGCACTTCGCCCCGGCCGTCGACGCCGGAGCCGACGCCGTGCTCGCGGCCAGCGTCTTCCACTTCGGGCAGCTGCGCATCGACGCGGTCAAGCAGGCGCTCGCAGCCGCGGGCCATCCTGTCCGGCAGCCGGAGGTCGTCCGGTGAGCACGGCGGCGGGCGCACCGGTCGTACCGGCGCGGGCGATCCTGCTCACCGGCATCCGCGAGCAGCGGCGGCTGTTCGCGGTCGCGGTCACCGCCAGCGTGGTGTACGGAGCGCTCACGGTGGCCGACGCGTTGGTCCTCGGCTACGTCACCGACTCGGTGATCACCCCCGCGATCCAGCGCGGTGCCCTGACCACGGCCGCGGTGGTCTCGACGATCGGTCTCTTCCTCGGTGTCGCGAGCGTGCGCGCGCTGGCGATCGTCGGCCGGCGGCTCATCGGGGGCATCGTCTACTTCCGGCTCGCCGCCGACTACCGCCGCCGGGTCACGCGCCAATACCTCTCGCTGCCCCTCTCGTGGCACGCCCGCCACCCCACCGGGGCCCTGTTGAGCAACGCCAACGCCGACGTCGAAGCGACCTGGCAGGTGATGAACCCGATGCCGATGGCGGTCGGTGTGGTCGCCATGCTGGTCATCGGTGTCGGGGCCATGGCCGCCGCCGACTGGGTGCTGACCCTCGTCGGCCTCGTCGTCTTCCCGCTGCTGTTCGCGGTCAACGTGGTCTACCAGCGGGCGCTGTCGCCGCGGGTCACCCGCGCTCAGCGGCTACGCGCCGAGGTGAGCGAGGTGGCGCACGAGTCCTTCGACGGCGCCCTCGTGGTCAAGACGCTAGGGCGCGAGGCCGAGGAGACCGCGCGTTTTCGGGCCGTGACCCACCAGCTGCGTGACGCCGCGATCGCCGCCGGCCGGGTCCGCAGCGCCTTCGACCCGCTGCTCGAGGCGCTGCCCAACATCGGAGTGCTGCTGGTCGTCGTCCTGGGGGTCGAGCGGGTGCTCTCCGGCGCGGCCGAGGTCGGTGACGTGGTGCAGGTGGCGTACCTGTTCACCGTCATCGCCTTCCCGGTGCGCGCGATCGGCTGGGTGCTGGGGGAGCTGCCCCGCAGCCAGGTGGGTTGGGCTCGGGTACGGGCCGTCCTCGACGCCCGGGGCGCCATGGGGTACGGCGACGAGGAACCGGTCGGCGACGGGCCGGTGGCGTTGGCTCTGCGCGACGTGCACGTCGGTTACGACCCGGTCGTGGTCGCCGCGCACGGGGAGGAGCCGGAGACCGGTGGCTGGGCCAGCGTGCGTGAGGTGCTGCGAGGCGTCGACCTCGACGTGGCCGCCGGCCGCACCGTCGCCGTCGTCGGCCTGACCGGCGCCGGCAAGTCGACGCTGGCCGGGTTGCTCGTACGCCTGACCGATCCCGACGCCGGCGAGATCTGCCTCGACGGCGTACCGCTGCCCCGGCTGACCCAGCACAGCCTCGCCGAGACCGTGGCGCTGGTGCCGCAGCAGACATTCCTGTTCGACGACACCGTCCGCGACAACGTCACCCTCGGTGCCGACGTGTCCGACGAGCGGGTCTGGCAAGCGCTGCGGGTCGCCCAGGCCGACGGCTTCGTCTCGGCGCTCCCGCTCGGCCTCGGCACCCACGTGGGTGAGCGGGGCACCACCTTGTCCGGGGGCCAACGGCAGCGACTCGCCCTCGCCCGCGCCCTGGTCCGGCGCCCGCGCCTGCTGGTGCTCGACGACGCGACCAGCGCCGTCGATCCCGACGTGGAGGCGCGCATCCTGACCGCTCTCCGCGGTCGGCCGGCGGACGGCGCGGCGCCGACCGTGGTGGTGGTGGCCTACCGCAAGGCCACGATCGCGCTGGCCGACGAGGTGCTCCTGCTCCTGCACGGTCGGGTGGCGGAACGTGGCACCCACGCCGAGCTGGCCGCGCGCTCGGCGCTCTACCGCGACCTCGTCGACGCCTACGACCAGGCCCGACCTGCGCCCGAAGAGTTGCCGGCCGAGGTGCCCGACCTGTCCGACGAGGGGGTGCCGACGTGAGCACCCGGACCGGCGCACCGCCCCGACCGCCCGGGACGGGGCAGCCGTCGGGAGAGACGAGCCGGCTGGGTGGTGCGACGAGCACCGACGCGAGCGCATGGGCCCTGCTACGACGCGGCGCCGAGGCCGCACCAGCGCTGCGGGAGGGTCTCGGCCGCACGCTGGTGCTGGCGGCGGTGTCGACGGTCGGGTCCGCGGTCGTACCGGTGGTCGTGCAGCGCGGGATAGACGACGGCCTGCTGGCTCAGGGCGGCACCGACCGGGCGGCGGTATGGCGCTTCGCCGCGGTCGCCGCTCTCGTCGTCGTGGTGACCGCGCTGGCCGGCTACACGATGAAGGTACGGCTGTTCCGGGCCAGCGAGCGCGGGCTCGCCGATCTGCGGGTCGACGCCTTCCGGCACGTCCACGATCTGCCCGTGCTCACGCAGAACACCGAGCGGCGCGGCGCCCTGGTCTCCCGGGTCACCTCCGACGTGGACCAGGTTTCGCTGTTCCTGCAGTTCAGCGGCATCCTGATCGTGGTCAGCATCGGCCAGGTGGTGGTGGCGAGCGTGGTGATGGCCACCTACTCGGTCGCCCTGACCGCAGTCGTGTGGCTGTGCTTCGCTCCGCTCGTCGCGAGCCTGCGCCTGGTCCAGCAGCAGATGACAGTTCGCTACGCCCGGGTCCGGGCCACCGTCGGTGACATGCTGGCGGTCATCGCCGAACCCGTGGTCGGCGCCCAGGTGGTCCGCGCCCACGCGGTCGAGGCACGCACCCAAGCGCGCATCGACGGCGCCATCGACACCAACCTGCGCGCCAACGTCTCCGCGCAGCGGCTCGTGGCCGTCACGTTCGCCTCCGCCGGCATCGCCGGTGGGCTGGCCAACGGGGCCGTGATCGTCCTCGGCGTGTGGCTGGCTCTGCGCGGGGACCTCTCGGTCGGCTCGGTCATCGCGTTCGCCTTCCTGGTCTCGCTGTTCGTCGGGCCGGTCACCACCGCGACGCAGGTGCTGACCGAGGCGCAGAACGCGCTCGCGTCGTGGCGGCGGGTGCTCGACGTGCTCGACACTCCGGCCGACGTCGTCGATCCCGGTCCCGCCGGCGCCGAGCCACCGCCGGGTGCGCTCGGCGTGCGGTTCCGCCACGTGTCCTACGCCTACCCGGGTACGGCGCCGGTGCTCCACGACGTCGACGTGGCGATAGCGCCCCGCAGCCGGGTCGCGGTCGTCGGGGAGACCGGCTCGGGCAAGACCACGTTCGCCAAGCTCGTCGCCCGCTTGATGGACCCGGGCGACGGGGTGGTCGAGGTGGGCGGCACGGACCTGCGGCGGGTCCGCTTCGAGCACCTGCGCCGCCGGGTGGTGATGGTTCCGCAGGAAGGGTTCCTCTTCGACGCCACGATGGCGGCCAACCTGCGTTACGGCCGGCCGCAGGCCACCGACGCCGAGCTGGAGGCGGCGGTGGGGGCGCTCGGCCTGGCCGACTGGTGGGCCACCCTGCCGGCCGGACTCGCCTCGTCGGTGGGCCAGCGCGGTGAGTCGCTGTCGGCGGGGGAGCGACAGCTCGTCGCGCTGATCCGTGCGTACCTCGCCGAGCCCGACCTGCTGGTGCTCGACGAGGCCACCAGCGCAGTCGACCCGCAGACCGAGCTGCGCACCACCCGAGCCCTCGAGCGACTGCTGGCCGGGCGGACGTCGGTGACCATCGCCCACCGCATGACCAGCGCGGAGAACGCCGACGAGGTGCTCGTCTTCGACGCTGGTCGGCTAGCCGAGCGCGGTCCGCACGCCGAGCTGGTCGGCGCCGGCGGGGTCTACTCCCGCCTGCACGCCAGCTGGGTGGCCCAGTCGCACCTCGCTCACTCCGGTACGACGCCATGACCGCCTCGCGACTCGACCCGGCCATCGCCGCCAGGCTGCAACGGGACGCTGCCGGCCTCGTACCGGCGGTGGTCCGCGACGTCACGACCGGGCAGGTGCTGATGCAGGCCTGGATGGACGACGAGGCGTTGCACCGCACGCTGACCACCGGACGTGCCACGTACTGGTCCCGCAGCCGCGGCGAGCACTGGGTCAAGGGCGAGACCTCGGGCCACCACCAGTGGGTGCACGCGGTCGCCCTGGACTGCGACGCCGACACGGTGCTGGTCTCGGTGCGCCAGGAGGGGCCGGCCTGCCACACCGGCGCCGGCACCTGCTTCGACGCCGACCCGCTGCCTGTCGTGGTCACCGATCCCGATGACGTGCGGGGACCGTGACGAGCCCATGACCGCCGGCACCCCACGGCACGTGTACGGCGCGACGGTGCTCGTCGGGCTCGGCGGTGGCCTCCTCGCCGCGCTCGGTGCCTCGCGGGGATGGGCACGCGTCGACGCCGCCGCGTCGGGCATGCCGTCGACCGTCGTCACGGTCAGCGGCGCCGACGCGAGGCCCTGGGTGACGGCCCTGGCGTTGGTGGTCTGTGCCTCGTGGTTGGCGGTGCTCGCCACCGCCGGCGTGCCCCGGCGTTTGATCGGCGCACTGGGCCTGCTCGCCGCGGTCGTGGTAGCGGTCGGTGCGCTCAGCGCCACGGGCGCGGTCCGAGACGCGGTGGCGGCGGCGGTGGAGGCGAGTCCTACGTCGGCTCGTGGCAGTGGGCAGATCCTCGCCACCCGGGCCACCGGCACCCCGTGGCCGTGGGTGACCGCCCTGGGTGCGGTCCTGGCCGGATCGGCCGCCATTGTGGTGATGGTGCACGGGCACCGGCTGCCCAGCATGGGACGCCGTTACACGCGGCCGGCACCGCCTGTCGAGGCCACCGCGTCGGGACGGCACCGACCGGGGGACGAGCCGGGTGAGCCCCTCAGGTATCAGCGGCACCCGCCCAGCCACCTCGCCGAACCAGCCGACCCGCTGGATCCGGAGGGCCCGGCGCACCGGGTGGATCCGGGACAGCCGGTGGACCCGGTGGACCCGGTGGACCTGTGGCGGGCGTTGGACGAGGGCCGTGACCCCACCGGGTGACCCGGTGGCGCACAATGGGGACGTCCGTGTCAGCCCCTGGAGGTCGCCGCCCATGACCGAGCACTCCCGCGCAAGCTCGACCGGGTCCTCGACCGGTCGAGCTGGCGGTGCCTCAGCGGCCGACCGGACGCGCTCCGAAGACAGCCGGGACCCCTACGACTCCCACGACTCCGGCGACTCCGTGTCCGACCCGTTGAAACCGCTCGACCCGAGCAGCGGCCACGGCACCACTCCGGCGGCTTGGTCGCTCGTCGTGATCGTCCTCGTCGGCTTCGTGGTGTGGGGCATCGGCATGGTCACCGGTCCCAACTGGTTGGTGGTCTGGATCGGCGTTGGACTCGTCCCCGTCGGCATGCTGGTCGGCCTCGTCCTGTCGAAGGCAGGCTACGGTTCCACACCGCACTGAGGCCGCCCCGTGCGGCTCAGCTGTCCGGCGGTCGCCTACTGTGGGAAGTGCCGGCGGCACCGGTGACCGCGCCGGTAGGTCGCAGCAGCCCGTCCCGCCCCTGATCGCGACGAAGTGGAGGCCGCCGCCATGACCGTGCTCGACGAGCTCGTGTCCGGCGCGCGGCTGGACCTCGCCGACCGCGAGGCAGCGGTGCCGCTCGAGCAGGTCAAGGCCATCGCCCGCCGGCAAGACGCCGCCCTCGACCCGCTGCCGGTCTTTCGCGGTGACGGTGTCGCGGTGATCGCGGAGGTGAAGCGCTCGAGCCCGAGCAAGGGCACGCTGGCCCGCATCAACGACCCGGCCGGCCTGGCCGCCGACTACGCCGCGGGAGGGGCCGCGGCGATCAGCGTGCTCACCGAGCGACGCCGGTTCGGCGGCACCTTGGACGATCTGCGCGCGGTGCGGGCCCGAGTCGCCGTACCCGTGCTGCGCAAGGACTTCATCGTCACCTCCTACCAGCTGTGGGAGGCGCGCGCTGCCGGTGCCGACATGGTGCTGCTGATCGTGGCGGCCCTGGACCAGAACGCGCTCGTGTGCCTGGTCGAGCGCGCCCAGTCCATCGGTCTCACCGCGCTGGTCGAGGTGCACGACGAAGCGGAGCTCGAGCGGGCCCTCGACGCCGAGGCCCGGGTCATCGGGGTCAACAACCGCGACCTGCACACCCTCAGCGTCGACCGCGGCACCTTCGCGCGGCTCGCTCCCCGCATCCCCGACTCCGTCGTGCGGGTCGCCGAGTCGGGGGTGCGCGGTCCGCACGACGTCATCGAGCACGCCCGTTGCGGCGCGGACGTCGTGCTCGTCGGGGAGACGCTCGTCACCGGTTCCGACCCGCGCAGCAGCGTGGCCGATCTGGTCGCCGCCGGCGCCCACCCGGCCCTCTCGCAGTGGCAGTGACCGGGCCGGCTCCGTCTGCGTCGCAGGCGTTCGCCGGGACGACCCGGTCCTTGCCCGCGATCCGACGCCCGCCCAGGAGCAGCGCATGACCACCACCCGCACCACCCGCACCGGCGGCGGCACCGAGCCCGTCGATGTCAGGTCGCCCCGCCAGGCCGCCACCGTGGCGCCCACCACCCAAGGCGTACGCGACGACCCGCTCGGCCCCGACCAGACCGGCCACTTCGGCCGCTTCGGTGGCCGCTTCATGCCCGAGGCGCTCGTCGCGCCCCTCGACGAGCTGTGCTCGGCTTGGCGCGAGGCCATGGCAGACGAGCCCTTCCGGTGCGAGCTCGACCGGATGATGCGCGAGTACGCCGGCCTGCCGAGCCTGCTCTACGACGCCACCCGGTTTTCCGCGGCCGCCGAGGCCCGGGTGCTGCTCAAACGCGAGGACCTCAACCACACGGGCGCCCACAAGGTGCGCAACGTGCTCGGTCAGGCGCTGCTCACCAAGCGCATGGGCAAGACGCGGGTGATCGCCGAGACCGGCGCCGGCCAGCACGGTGTGGCCACCGCCACGGCGTGTGCCTACCTCGACCTCGAGTGCGTGGTGTTCATGGGCGAGGTGGACACGCAGCGCCAGGCACTCAACGTGGCGCGCATGAAGATGCTCGGTGCGCGGGTGGTCCCGGTGACCACGGGCAGCCGCACGCTCAAGGACGCCATCAACGAGGCGTTGCGCGAGTGGGTGACCCGGGTCGAGGACACCCACTACCTGCTCGGTACCGCCGCCGGACCGCATCCCTTCCCCGCGATGGTCCGCGACTTCACTCGCGGCATCGGCGACGAGGCACGCGCTCAGTGCCTCGATCTGCTCGGAGCGCTGCCCGACGCGGCGTGCGCCTGCGTCGGCGGCGGCTCCAACGCCATCGGACTGTTCAGCGCCTTCGTGCCCGACGAGCAGGTGCGGCTGTACGGGTTCGAGGCCGGCGGTGACGGTGTCGGCACCGGGCGGCACGCCGCCACGATCAGCGGCGGCTCGGTCGGGGTGCTGCACGGCACCCGCTCGTATCTGTTGCAGGACGACGACGGGCAGACCCAGGAGTCGCACTCGATCTCGGCCGGGCTGGACTATCCCGGCGTCGGTCCCGAGCACGCCTACCTGGCGGAGAGCGGGCGGGCCACCTACCGGCCCGTCACCGACGCCGAGGCCATGGCCGCGTTCGCCCTGCTCTGCCGCACCGAGGGGATCATCCCCGCGATCGAGTCGGCGCACGCGCTGGC
>JBBSMD010000086.1:0-8408 GCA_038233355.1 Propionibacteriales bacterium | reverse complement strand
GCCAGATGCCGGACCGCCTGCGCACGCGGGACGCCGCACTCCTGGCAGCCGAGCGGCGGGTCTCTCCACGGCAGGTGGCGACACTGGCAATCCTCGAACCCGGCTCCGGCGGGACGGCCGTGGTCGGCCGGTGCATCGGCCAGTGCATCGGCGAGGCGCTCGACGAGCTGCTCGAGGCCGGCAGCGGCCGGCGCCGGCACGCGAGCCCCGGCCGCGAGGACACATGACCCCTGCCACGGTGCGCTGCTATGTGTCGGGACGTCGGGGCACGCTCGTCGACCTGGCGGCCGGGCGCCCGATCCCTGCCGGGACGCGCGCCAACGCCGTCACCGCTGCCCTGCTGAGCGCGCTGGGCACCCCGAGCGCCGCACGCGACGACGAGGCCGCCGAGTACGCCGCGGCCCGGCTCGCCGCCGACACCTCGGTGCGGCTGCTCGACCCCGACGACCCTCGCGACCGCCGCCGCGTGGTCGTGGCGGTCGACGTGGTCGTGGCCGACGCGGACACCGCGGCCCCCGGGGAGGTCCGCACTGCCGAGCCGGTGACCGCGACGGCGGTGGTGGCGGTGCATGTCGACACCGACGACGCCCTGCCGCGTGTCGATGAGGCCGTACGTGCGGTCGCCACGAGCGACCCGCGGCGGATCGCGGACGCCCTCGACGCCCTCGGCGACGACGAGCTCGCCTGGTACGCGCCCTGGGAGCTCACGCAGCTGCTGTGACGGTGCCGGAGCGACGCCGGCCGCATCCGCGGCCGAGGTAGGTGGCCTTCCCCTGGCGGACAATGAGATGCTGACGCACGCGACAGCCGTTCGGAGGCCCACCGGGCGCTGACGTCAGAGCGCTGACGTCAAGCCTTCGTGCGGCCACTCCACCCACCCGAGGAGCCGCGAGGATGGACGCCTCGACGCACGTACCCCAGCCGTACAACGAGCCGGTCCTGGAGTATCGACCAGGCAGCCCCGAGCGGGAGAGCCTGCTGGCGCGGCTCGCGCAGATGAGTGGCGAACACGTCGACCTGCCACTGACAGTGGGCGGCGACTCGCGACCGGCCGGTGGTGAGCCGATCGACGTGGTGCAGCCGCACGCCCACGCCAAGGTCCTGGGCACCATGCACAACGCCACGGCCGACGATGCGAAGGCTGCGGTGGCGGCGGCCAAGGAGGCAGCGCCGGCGTGGCGCGCGCTGTCCTACGACGACCGGGCCGCGGTGTTCTTGACGGCCGCCTCGCTGCTCGCCGGCCCGTGGCGGCCCACTCTCAACGCGGCCACGATGCTGGGCCAGTCCAAGACCGTCGCTCAGGCCGAGATCGACGCCGCCTGCGAGCTGATCGACTTCTGGCGCTTCAATGTGCACTTCGGTGACCGGCTGCTCGAGGAGCAGCCGGTCACCAACTCCGCCGGGATCTGGAACCGGCTCGACCACCGGCCCCTCGAGGGCTTCGTGTACGCGGTGACGCCGTTCAACTTCACCGCGATCGGCGCCAACCTGCCGACCGCACCGGCCCTGATGGGCAACACCGTCGTCTGGAAGCCGGCGCCGACCCAGACGCTCGCCGCGTACTACACGATGCGGCTGCTGGAGGCGGCCGGCCTGCCGCCGGGCGTGATCAACCTCCTCACCGGCGACGGGCTCGCCGTCAGCGAGGTGGCCCTCGCCGATCCCGACCTCGCCGGCATCCACTTCACCGGCTCCACGCCTACCTTCCAGCACCTGTGGAGCGAGGTCGGCAACAACATCGGCTCGTACCGCACCTATCCTCGCCTGGTCGGCGAGACCGGCGGCAAGGACTTCATTCTGGCCCACGCCAGCGCCGACCCCGAGGTCCTGCGCACGGCGATGATCCGCGGCGCCTTCGAGTACCAGGGCCAGAAGTGCTCGGCGGCTTCGCGCGCGTACGTCCCGAGCAGCGTGTGGGGGCGGATCCGCGACGACCTCGTCGCGACCACCGACGGCCTCGCCGTCGGTGACGTCGCCGACCTGTCCAACTTCATGGGCGCGGTCATCGACGCCAAGGCCTTCGCCAAGCACAAGGCGGCGATCGACCGGGCGCACGCCAGCGACTCGGCGGAGGTGATCGCCGGCGGCACCTACGACGACTCCCAGGGCTGGTTCGTGCGTCCCACCGTGGTCGTCAGCGACAACCCCGACGACGAGATGTTCGCCACCGAGTACTTCGGACCGATCCTGTCGGTGCACGTCTACGCCGACTCCGACTACGACCGGGTGGTCGACCAGATGGAGTCGGCGGCGGCGTACGCCCTGACCGGCGCGGTGATCGCCACCGACCGGCGCGCGATCGTCGAGGCGCAGCACAGGCTGCGCTACTCGGCCGGCAACTTCTACGTCAACGACAAGCCGACCGGGGCCGTCGTGGGCCAGCAACCCTTCGGCGGGGGGCGGGCTTCTGGCACCAACGACAAGGCCGGTGCCATGCAGAACCTGCTGCGCTGGACCTCCACCCGGGCCATCAAGGAGACGTTCGTGCCGCCGACCTCGCACGAGTACCCGCACATGGCCTGACCCGGTCCGCGCGTGCTGCGGGGTCCGCGTCAGCTGGCCAGGTAGGCGCGCCCCACCTCGCCTTCTGTCCGTACGGCAGCGCGAAAGGCCCGGGCCATCTGCGGCTCGACCTTCTTGCCCAGGAACGGGACTGTCACCCGAACGTCTCCTCGGACCAAGTGGGTGGTACCGCCGGGAACGGGGGAGAGGTGCATGTCGCCGGTCATGCCGGCCGGCTGGCCGCTGACCCGCACGTCGAGGTCGGCGGTGCGCGAGCCGTCGGCGGACGCGGCGCCCCAGCGCTCGACCTGGGTGATCGTGAGGGTGTCGCCGGTGAGTCGGCGCACAGCATCGGGCACCCGCGCCGGCAGGACACGTCGGGTGGTCACCACCAGCTCGTCGCCGTTCTCCTCGATCGACACCGCGTAGTCGATCGCCCGGACGGCCTTGCAGACGTCCTCGCGCCAGGACTTGTCGCACAGCATCTCGAACACACGGGTCGGCTCCGCGTCGTAGGTCAGGGTCTCGGTCATCTCCATGGCGTTCATCATCGCCGGGGAAGGGCTTGCGCGGCGACCGCCCCTCCGGCGTCGGCGGGCCGCCCGGTCGACGAGGGTCACGGTTGCTCGCCACCGGTCCCTCGTCGCGTCGGCCAGCCGGTGCAGCCCCGATGCCAGCCGGTGCAGCGCTGACGCCTGGTGCGTCAGGGTGGCGCCTCGCCGAGCAGTGTTGCGGGGCTAGGGTCGCTGGCGTCGCACAACGGCGTGCGACGCCGGTGCCCTGCGCCGGCAGCAGCGCAGGAGGGTGACATGCCGACGACCGGAGAGCAGACCGCTCGGACAGCGGCGCAGACGAGCGCAGCGGCGGGCAGTGACGCCGACACCGGCGGTGCGTACGACAACGGCAACGCAGCCGACGCACCGGATCCGGAGAGCGGCACCGGTCGGGGAACCCACCCGGCCAGTGCCGACCTGCCGTGCGACCCACGGGAGCTGCTCGAGCCCTACCTGCGCCACGTCGACGCCGAGGACCTGGCCGAGCGCAGCGACGCCGACCGGCTCGCCATGGTGGCCAGCCACCTGCGGCTGGCCTGCGACCGCCCGCAGGGCACCGCCGCCGTCGCCGTCTGCACCCCGAGCCCGGAGCGTGACGGCTGGTCGGCCCTCGGGCGGACCGTCGTCGAGGTGGTCACCGACGACATGCCGTTCCTCGTCGACTCCGTCACCGCGGCGTTGTCCGACCTCGAGGTCGTGATCGACCTGGTCGTGCACCCGATCATCGCGGTCGAGCGCGACGTGGCCGGCGGTCTCCGACGGATTGCCGCCACCGACCTGCCCACCGCCGACGTGCCCGCCGGTGCGGTGCGCGAGTCGTGGATGCACGTCGAGGTCGAACGCATCAGCGACTCGGACCAGCTCTCGACGCTCCGCTCGAGGTTGTTGAGTGTCCTCGACGACGTGCGGGCGGCGGTGGAGGACTGGCCGCGGATGCGGCAGCAGGCGCTGGACATCATTGAGGAGCTGCGGACCCACCCCCCCGAGCTGTCCCCGCCGCCTGGCGGGGGTGCCACCGGCGCCCTGAGCGGTGTCGACGAGCTGCGCGAGGGCATCGACTTGTTGCAGTGGCTCGTCGACGACCACTTCACCTTCCTGGGCTACCGCGAGTACAGCCTCCAGGAGGTGCCGCCCGCGGCAGGCGACGAGCCAGACCTGTCCTTGCGTGCCGTGCCCGGCACCGGGCTCGGCCTGCTGCGTTACGACCAGACCCACTCCGACGCCTTCCACCGGCTCCCCCCGGCGGTACGGGCAAAGGCCCGCGAAGCGCACCTGATGATCATCACCAAGGCCAACTCACGGTCCACCGTGCACCGGCCCGCCTACCTCGACTACATCGGCGTCAAGGTCTTCGACGACAACGGAGAGGTCGTCGGCGAGCGTCGTTTCCTCGGCCTGTTCTCCTCCGCGGCCTACACCGAGAGCACCGCGCGGATCCCCGTGCTGCACCGCAAGTCGCTGGCCGTGCTGGAGCGGCTGGGGTACAGCGCGGACAGCCACTCCGGAAAGGCGCTCATCGACATCTGCGAGACCTACCCTCGCGACGAGCTGTTCCAGACCTCGGTCGAGGCGCTGACGCAGACCGCCGCGGCGGTCCTGTCGCTCCAAGAGCGCCGGCGGGTCCGCCTGTTCGTACGCGCAGACGACTACGGGCGGTTCCTGTCCTGCCTGGTCTACCTGCCACGGGACCGTTACACGACGCCGGTACGCCTGCGCATGCAGGCCATCTTGGCCAGCGCGGTCGGCGGGCAGGCGAGCGTGGACTACACCGCCCGGGTCAGCGAGTCGGTGCTGGCCCGGCTGCACTTCGTGGTACGCCCGCCCGTGCACGTAATGTCCGGCCACGCCCTGGGCGAGGTCGACGCCGCCGCCCTGGAGCGACGGCTGGCCGACGCCGCCCGCTCGTGGGGGGACCGGTTGGCCACCGCCGCGCGCGAGCTGCTCGACGAGTCGGAGGCGAACCGCCTGCTGGCCACGTACGGTGACGGCTTCCCCGAGGCGTACAAGGAGGACTTCGGTGCCCGCACCGCGGTCACCGACCTGCGCCTGCTCGAGCAGGTCGAACCAGACGTCGGGATCGGCCTCACCTTGTGGTCTCCGGGCGATGCGGGGCCGGGCGAGATGCGGGCCAAGGTCTTCTCCAGCCGGGCGCCCCTCTCGCTGTCGCGGCTGCTGCCGGTCCTCACCGCGATGGGCGTCGAGGTCGTCGACGAACGGCCGTACGGCCTGGCCGGCACCGATGGCCCGGCCTGGATCTACGACCTGGGGCTGCGCGCCACGGCGGCGGCCGGCCAGCAGGTCGCGGTGGTCGACGGGCCTCAGGCGAAGCTGTTCACCGACACGTTCCTGGCGACGTGGCGCGGACTGTCCGAGGCCGACCACTTCAACCGCCTGGTGGTGCCGGGGTCGCTGACGTGGCGGCAGGTCGTCCTGCTGCGGGCGTACGCGGCGTACCTGCGCCAGATCGGCGTGCCGTTCAGTCAGCGCTACATCGAGGACTCCCTGCTGGCCAACGTGGACATCGCACGGCTGGTCGTCGAGCTGTTCGCGGCGCGCTTCGAGCCCGACCCGGGCGGCGGGGGGGAAGCGATGCTGCCGGCCGACGACCCGGCCCGCACCGAGCGGGTCGAGCGGTTGCAGAAGGAGATCGCCAGTGCGCTAAACGACGTAACGACCCTCGACGAGGACCGCATCCTGAGGGCCTACGTGGCGCTGGTGAGCGCGACGGTCCGCACCAGCTTCTACCAGGCCGGTGCCGACGGGGCCGTGCGCCCGCACGTCGCGTTCAAGCTGCGGCCGGGCCTGCTGGCAGACCTGGCCCCCGCCCCGAGGCCGGCGTACGAGATCTTCGTCTACTCCTCCCGGGTCGAGGGCGTGCACCTGCGGTTCGGCCCGGTGGCGCGGGGTGGGCTGCGCTGGTCGGACCGCCGCGAGGACTTCCGTACCGAGGTGCTGGGGTTGGTCAAGGCCCAGATGGTGAAGAACACCGTCATCGTGCCCGTCGGGGCCAAGGGTGGGTTCTACTGCAAGCAGCTGCCGGACCCGACGCTCGACCGAGACGCGTGGCTGGCGGAGGGCCAGGCCTGCTACCGGATCTTCGTCTCCGCACTGCTGGACCTGACCGACAACCTCGTCGACAACGAGATCGTCGCGCCGCGCGACGTGGTCCGCCACGACGAGGACGACGCGTACCTGGTGGTGGCGGCGGACAAGGGCACCGCCACCTTCTCCGACCTGGCCAACGAGGTGGCCGATGAGCACGGCTTCTGGCTGGGAGACGCCTTCGCCTCCGGCGGGTCGGTGGGCTACGACCACAAGGCCATGGGCATCACCGCACGGGGCGCGTGGGAATCGGTACGCTGGCACTTTCGCGAGATGGGCGTGGACTGTCAACACGAAGATCACACCGCGGTGGGCATCGGGGACATGTCCGGTGACGTCTTCGGGAACGGCCTGCTGCTGTCGCGGCACACCCGGCTGGTCGCCGCGTTCGACCACCGGCACATCTTCATCGACCCGCGACCCGATGCGAGCACGTCGTACGCCGAGCGGCAGCGGCTGTTCGAGCTGCCCCGGTCGAGCTGGGCCGACTACGACACCGCCCTGCTCAGCGACGGCGGCGGTGTGTGGCCGCGCAGCGCCAAGTCGGTGCCGGTGAGTCCCGAGGCGCGCGCCGCGCTCGGCATCGACGAAGAGGCCGAGTCGATGACACCGGCGCAGCTGATCACCGCCATCTTGCTCGCACCGGTCGACCTGCTCTGGAACGGCGGCATCGGGACCTATGTCAAGGCCTCGAGCGAGACCGACGCCGAGGCGGGGGACAAGACCAACGACGCCATCCGGGTCGACGGCGCTGCGCTGCGGGTGCGCTGTGTCGGTGAGGGCGGCAACCTCGGCCTGACCCAGCGGGGCCGCATCGAGTATGCGGCGGCCGGCGGGCGGATCAACACCGACTTCATCGACAACTCCGCCGGTGTCGACACCTCCGACCACGAGGTCAACATCAAGATCGTCCTCGACCAGCTGGTCCTCGACCGCGCGTCCGACCTGGACCGTGACGGCCGCAACGAGCTGCTGGCCTCGATGACCGCCGAGGTGGCCGACTTGGTGCTCGCCGACAACGACGGGCAGAACCGCGCGCTGGCCAACTCCCTGGCCGTGGCGCCCAACCTGTTGCACGCACACGGGGAGTGGATGCGTCGGCTGGAGCGCGCCGGTCACCTCGACCGGTCGCTGGAGGCGCTGCCGACCACCAAGGAGCTCGCCGCTCGGCGCGCCGACGGCCGCGGCCTGACCGCACCGGAGCTGGCGGTGCTGCTCGCCTACACCAAGATCGTGGCCGAGCGGGAGCTGCTCGCCTCCGACGTGCCCGACGACGCCTTCTTCCGCAGCTGCCTGTACGGCTACTTCCCGACGCCGATGCGACAGCGTCTGCGCGGGGCGATGGACGCCCACCCGTTGCGTCGGGAGATCATCGCCACCGCGGTCGTCAACGACCTCGTCAACTCCGCCGGGATCACGTTCGTGCCGCGGCTGTCCGGCGAGACCGGCGCCACGTTGCCCGAGCTGGCTCGCGCCCACGCCATCGCCGCCGAGATCTTCGGCGCGGCCGACCTGCGCACCGCGATCGATGCCCTCGACAACGAGGTCGAGGCAGACGTCGTCACCCAGATGCGTTTGTCGGTGCGCACGCTGGTCGAGCGGGCGACCCGATGGCTGGTCAACGGACGGCGTCACTTCGACGCCGACGCCACGGTCGACCACTTCGACTCACTGGTGCAGCAGGCCGTGCGGGCGATGCCGGACCTGCTCGTCGGACGAGAGCTCGCCGCTCTCTCTGCACGCACCCGCGCCCTGGTCGACCAAGGAGTCCCCGAGTCGGTCGCCCAGCGTGTCGCCGCGACGCCGGGCGCCGACCAGGCGCTCGGCATCGTCGACATCGCTCGGGAACGAGGCACCGACGTGCTCGCGGTGGCCCGGCTGCACGCCGTGCTCTCCGAGCGTCTCCAGCTCGACCGACTGGTCGCTCGCGTCGTCGCCCTCCCGCGCAACGACCGGTGGGCGACCATGGCCCGGGCGACGTTGCGCGGTGACCTGCACGACGTGCACGCCCGGCTCACCGCGGAGGTGCTGGGTCACGGCGCCCAGGTGGGCGGAGCCGGGGAGGACGGCGCCGGGGTGGACGGAGTCGGCGCGCGGGTCGAGCAGTGGGCCGAGGACTGCGGGGTGGTGCTGACGCGGGCAGAGGCCACCCTGGCGGAGATCCTCGGCCAGGACGACCCGGACCTGGCTCGCATGTCGGTGGCCGTGCGTGTGGTCCGCTCGCTGCTCGGGTGAGCCCTAGCCCGAAGG
>JBBSMD010000085.1:0-8599 GCA_038233355.1 Propionibacteriales bacterium | reverse complement strand
TCCGACTGCAGCCAGCCGGCCAAGGCCGCCTCGGCCACGAGACGCTGGTCGATTTCCCCCTCGCCGTAGGAGCTGCGCCGGTGCCACTCGAGCTGGTCACCGGGGACGAGCGTGCCTGCCTCGACGAAGCGACCGCTGCCCTGCCCCGTGCACTTCCAGACCAGGTGGTCGGCCGTGACGTCCAGGGCGTATCCGGCCTTGGTGTGCAGGCGCAGCACGTCCTTCACCCCGTTCGGCTTGACGGCGAGGATCTGGGTGAGGCCGTGGGCGTCGTACACCTTGGTGCCGACTGCATGCTTTTCGACCAACTGCCCGATCGGGACGAGCCCCCCCGGCGTGCTGACCAGTGCGTCGTACGGCTGGCAGGCGCTCACCTGCTGGGGGCTGGTCGTGCCGACGTTGAACCACACGGGTGAGTTGAAGCTGAACACCTGGTGAAGGAGCATGTGGGTCAGCTCGTGCTCGAACACCTCGGCGTCGGCGTCGGTGGCGAAGTAGCCCTCGTCGCGGCCCGTCTTGACGTACGTCAGCACCACCCGGTCGATCAGCTGGCGCAGCGAGGTCTCCCGCTGCGGAGAGCCGAGCGCGCCGCGGAAGTATTTCGTGGTGACGATCGTGGACGCGTTGACGCTCCAGAAGTCAGGGAACTCGACACCGCGCTGCTCGAACACGGTCTCGCCGGTCTTCCAGTTCGTCTGCACGACATCGCGGCGCTCCCACGTCACCGCGTCGTAGGGGTGCACACCTTCGGTCGTGTACAGCCGCTGCACGCTCAGGCCCTTGCCTCGCGCGCGACTGCGACCCTTGCTGGTGCCGTTCACCGTCTCGGTCATGCGTGCATCTCCCTCGCGTCGGTCTGCTGTGTCAACGTCTCGTACGGGTCTGACAGTCCTGCCGGGAGTTCCCGGCTCTTGCCTGCTGCAACGGTCGTCACGGGCTGGTGGTCGGTGCACGCTCGGCGCGCAGCATCGCGATCTCGGTCTCGAAGTCCTGCACGGAGGCGAACGAGCGGTAAACGCTCGCGAAGCGCAGGTACGCCACCTCGTCGAGCTCGCGCAGCGGGCCGAGGATGGCCAGCCCCACCTCGTGCGCGGGCAGCTCGGCGGCGCCGGCAGCGCGCAGCTCGTCCTCGACGGCCTGGCCGAGGCGCGCCAGATCGTCGGAAGTGACCGGGCGACCCTTGCACGCCTTGCGTACGCCGGCGACGACCTTGTCGCGGTTGAACGGCTCGGCCACACCGGAGCGCTTGACCACGCTCAGCTGCACCTGCTCCACGGTGGAGAACCGCTTCTCGCAGCGTGGGCAGGAGCGCCGGCGGCGGATCGCGGCACCGTCGTCGCTGACCCGGCTGTCGAGAACCCGGGTCTCGGTGGAGCGGCAGTGCGGGCAGTGCATCGGCTCCTCCTCCTCGGTGACGGTGCGGGTCGGGCGAACGGGTACGGCGGTCGAATCGGCCCGGCGATGTGGACCGGGTTGTGGATGCGCTGGGGACCGCGGGGCCGCCCCTGTGCACCGACAACCACTATCTGTGGAAACTTACAGCGATGTAACTACTAGATGTGGTGACAGTAGAGCGCATCGTCGGACTGCGCAAGCACTTCGCCGATCTTGCTCGGAGGTTTCTGCATCGCCGCAGATCACGGCGCGGATGTCGGCGCGGCGAGCGATGCGAGGCCGGCGTGTCGCACCAAGTGATCGATGTGTCGCACACGGTGACGTGCATTACCACGTCATCCACGGAGTTGTCCCCAGATGTGAACAAGTTCTGCCACCAATCTCGGTTCGACCGGGTCGAGACCGTTGACTAGGGTCGAAGCCATGCCGACCAAGGACTCCCCCGAATCGCCCGACCGCAGCAGTGCCGGCCCGTGGACGGTGCCCGGTGTCGACCTCGAAGACGGCCACAAGGTCGCCCGGCTCCTGCAGGACCGGCTCAACGCGCTCAACGACCTCGCCCTGACCCTCAAGCACGTGCACTGGAACGTCACCGGCCCGCACTTCATCGCGGTGCACGAGATGATCGACCCGCACGTGGTCGAGGTCCGCGACATGGTCGACGAGACCGCGGAACGGATGGCCACGCTGGGCGTACCCCCCAAGGGGACGCCAGGCGAGATCGTCGACAACCGCAGCTGGGACGACTACTCCCTCACCCGCGCCACCACCAACGAGCACCTCGGGGCACTGGACCTGGTGTACGACGGGGTGGTCGCCGACCATCGCGACGCCCAGGACGAGATCGGCGAGATCGACGCCGTGACCGAGGACATGCTGATCGGGCAGATCGCCAAGCTCGAGCTGTTCCAGTGGTTCATCCGGGCGCATCTGGAGAGCACCGGCGGCGAGCTTTCCACCGCTGACGCGAGGGCCGAGACGCAGGCCGCCGACAAGGCCGCCTCCGGTGCGCGCGAACGCAGCTGAGACGCGGGTCAGCCGACCGGTACGACCAGCCGCCGGCCTGGTCGCACCTGCGCGGCACTGGTGAGCCCGTTGGCGTCGGCGATGCGTGCCACCACCTGCGCGGTGTTGCCGCCGGGCTCCGCGGTGGCGGCGATGTCCCACAGACTCTGGCCGGGCTGCACGATCACGGTGCTGGTCTCGACCGGCGCCGGGACGCTGAAGGCTGACACCATCCCGCCCACGACCGCGGGCAGCACGCTCACCGCCAACAGCAGCGCGAGTGCCGTGGTCGCGACCGTCACGGCGAGCCTGCCGCGCCGTGTCAGCCGGACCGGCGCTCGCGCACGCCTCTCCTCCCGTGTCTGTCCCACCGGCCTGCACCGAGTGCCACCGGCGCGAGGCGCCACCGCGTCGCTGGTCTCGGGCGCCACCGCCCCGTCGCTTTCCGGCGGCCGCCATGGCGCGCCACCAGGCAGGCTGCCCAGCGGTGCGAGCGCGCCGCTGCCGTCGGTGCTCCACCACGTCGCCGGAGCCGCCGTCTCCGGCGCGGCCCCACGCGACCCCGACCTCGCACGCAATCGGTCGCCGGGCGCCTCGCGGCGACGCGTCGGGTGGGCGATGACGATGGCGCTCATGGCTTACCTCCGGGACGGATGTGGCGGTGCTCTCGTGCAGTGCAGGTGTACCGCCGCCCACCGACAGAACCTCCCGCCGGCTGCCGGTCGCGTCGTACACCTGTTCGATCGAACATGCGTACGAAGGTACGGTGCCGCACCGGCCCGGGGCAAGCCGCACCTCGAACTCGCGTTCGAACCGTGACCGACACGCCGCTTCGAACACTTGTTTGATCGCACCGGCGGGGACGAGTACGGTGCCAGCCACCAGCAGTCAGCGGCGAGAGGGGCCGAGCAATGGCCAGGCGCACCAGCAACGAGTCCGCCTCACGGGTCAGCGAGTTGCCCGACGGGCCGGCGGACGCCACCGGGCTGACGCCACGGCAGCGACGCGTCCTCGAGGTCATCCGCGCGGCGATCGAACAGCGCGGCTATCCCCCCAGCATTCGGGAGATCGGTGCCGCGGTCGGTCTCACCAGCTCCTCCTCGGTGGCGCACCAGCTCAAGGTGCTCGAGCAGCGCGGCTACCTGCGTCGCGACCCGCACCGGCCCCGCGCGCTGGAGGTGCTCCTGCCCGACGTCGTCGCCGCCCGCCGCTCCATCGGCACCTCGGTCGACTTCGGCTTCGACGAGACAGGGACGGGCGACGTCCGGCCCGAGGCGGTGTACGTCCCGGTGCTGGGTCGCATCGCGGCCGGCGGCCCCATCCTCGCCGAGGAGCGGGTCGAGGAGGTGTTCCCGCTCCCCCGCACGCTGGTCGGTGACGGCACGTTATTCCTGCTCGAGGTGCGCGGTGACTCGATGGTCGACGCGGCTATCTGCGACGGCGACTACGTCGTCGTACGCCAGCAGCCCACGGCCGAGAACGGCGAAGTCGTCGCGGCCATGATCGACGGGGAGGCGACCGTCAAGACCCTGCAACGTCGTGGCGGCGAGGTGTGGCTGCAACCGCACAATCCCGCCTTCGAGCCCATCGACGGCCGCGAGGCGACCATCCTGGGCAAGGTGACCACGGTCTTGCGCCGCGTCTGATCGGGACACCGACCTACGAGGACGCCCGGGACCTGAACCCGCCGCGGCGAGTGGTGAACGTGCTGCACAACCGGGCCGCGAGGACACCACACTTCCGCCATCCGCTGACCCGATGACATGCCCAGATCCGATCCTGTCCCCACGCGGGTGCGTCCCTGGGAGGTTCGTCACGCTGCGTCCTCCCCGGCTCATCTCCTGGCTGGACGCCTCGGCGACACTGCCCGGACCGGCGTCCCGTCCGGTGGCTCGTCGTGTCAGGTCGGTAGGACCGGGGGCAGCCGCGCGCGGGACGAGCCGTCTCGTGCGGGCTTAAGGCGCCGCCCCCGGTGCGGGCTCGGACGTACGAGCCGGGGCGGTCCTGGTCGCCGCGACTGCGGCATCCAGCCGGCGCAACGCCGCCCGCGCGACCGCCGGGTCGGTGGTCCGCCACATCGGCGGCAAGGAGGCAGCGATGAACGAGCCGTATCGTGCGGTCGCCAACCGCGAGTCGAGCACCGCCACCACACCGCGGTCAGCGTGCGTACGGATGAGGCGGCCGGCACCTTGCGCCAGCAGCAGCCCCGCGTGCGTGGCGGCGACGCACATGAAGCCGTTGCCACCGCCACGCTCCACGGCACGCTGCCGCGCGCTCATCAGCGGGTCGTCGGGTCGTGGGAAGGGCAGCCGGTCGATCAGCACCAGCTGACAGGTCGCACCGGGCAGGTCGATGCCCTGCCACAACGACAACGTCCCGAACAGGCTCGCCGCGGGGTCGTCGACGAAGCGCCGGGCGAGCTCCGGCAGCTGCGCCTCGCCCTGACAGGCGACGGGCAGATCCGGATGCGTCTCGCGGAGCGCCGCGGTCGCCGCCTCGGCGGCCCGACGCGAGCTGAACAGCCCGAGCGTGCGACCGCCCGCCGCGGCGACCAGCTCGGTGAGCTCGGTCACGGCCTTCTCCGAGGCGCCGTCACGCCCGGGCGGAGGCAGGTGTCGCGCGACGTACAAGATCGCCTGCCGGCGGTAGTCGAACGGGGAGCCGACGTCGATTGCGCGCCACGGTACGACCGTCGGTGCGGCGTCGTTGTCGGCGTCGTTGTCGTTGTCGGCGTCGTTGTCGTTGTCGGCGTCGGCGTCGGCGTCGGCGTCTCGGGCCGTCTCCACCTCATCGATCTCGGCCACGGACACCGGCGCAGCATCGGCCTCGGCTCGTTCGTCCGGTCGCAGGCCCCACGCGACCGCGATCGGGTCGAAGCCGCCGCCCAGCTGCAGCGTCGCGCTGGTCAACACGACGGTCTTGCGCCCGAACAGCCGGTCCCGCAGCGTCAACGCGACGTCCAAGGGCGCCACCCGTAGGTCGTTGCCACCGCGGGACGGTTCGCGCTCGGCCACCCAGCGCACGTCGGCCTCCGACCCCGACGCGAACCGCTCGGCCACCTGGCGCAGCTCGTCGAGCATGCCCTTGGCCTGCTGCCGGACCGGGTCGGCGTCACCGGTCTGCTCACGCGGGATGGCCGACCAGCAGCGCCGAGCCTGCTCGCGTACCAACAGCAGGGCCGCCTCCAACCCCTGCGGTACGGCGTCGAGCCGGCCTGGCCGGCAGTCGTCGATGGCGTCGCGCAGCGCGTCGGCGGACTCGACCAGCGCATCGGCGGGGTCGGCGTCGTCGACGACGGAGCGGCAGCGACGAGCGGCACGCTCGACCGCGACCGAGGACAGCTCGTCGGTGGATGCCTGCGTCACCCGCGCCACCAGCTCGTGCGCCTCGTCGACGACGACGGAGTCGTAGTCGGGCAGCATCGGTACGCCGTCGACCGCGTCGATGGCCAGCAGCGCATGGTTGGTGACCACCAGGTGTGCGGCCATCGCCTCGTCGCGGGCGGTCTCGGCAAAGCACTCGGCGGCGAACGGGCACCGCTGGGCGCCCAGGCAGTCCCGGGCGCTGACCGACACCTGCGCCCAGGCGCGCTCGGTGTGTGGCGGCGCGTGGTCCCGGTCACCGGCGCCTTCGCAGTCGGCCTCCTCCTCGGCCCAGGTGCGCAGCGCGAGCACCTCCTGACCGAGCGACCCTGCTGGCACGTCGACGAGCGTGCCCTGGTCGTCGGGAACGCCTTCGCGCACGCGGTGCAGGCACGCATAGTTGGACCGGCCCTTGAGCACGGCGTACGACGGCTCGCGACCGAGCTCGGCGCGAGCGCCGGCGACGAGTGCGGGGAGATCGCGCTGCACGAGCTGGTGCTGCAGGGCCAGCGTCGCGGTGGCGACCACGACCCGGCGGTGGTGCAGCAGGCCGGGGACGAGATACCCGAGCGACTTTCCGGTGCCGGTGCCGGCTTGGACGAGCAGATGTTCACGGTCGCGCAGCGCGCGGGCGACGGCCTGCGCCATCTGCACCTGACCGGGTCGCTCGGTGCCGTGGAGGGCCTCGACAGCGGCGCCCAGCACCGAGGCGACGGTGGGGCTGGCGGGCACCCGTACACGCTAGCGAGCGGCCGGGTGGCGGCGGGCGACGCGTGTGGACGGCAGCCGTATGCCCCGTGGCCGGCGACCGGCTGCGGAACCGTCCGCGTTCGCCGCTGGGCGCTGACCGCGGCCACACCGACGCGTACTGACCATGGTTTTCGGGCGCTGACCATGGTTTCCGCGCCATGGTCAGCGCCCGATTACCACGTTAACCAGGTAATCGGGGCGGCGGGAGGGACCCCACCGGTCAGCCGGTGGCGTAGCGAGCCAGCGACGCGGCCAGGTCGGCATGCACGCGCGCCCGGGCTCGGGTGCCCTCGGCGGTGTGGTCCAGCGCGAGCACCTCACCCCGCTCGTGCAGCTGGTTGAGCAGGTCGCCGCGCTCGTACGGCAGCAGCACCGCCACCTCGACGTCGGGGTGTGGCAGGTCCGCCTCGATCGCGGCGAGCACGTCACCGATGCCGGCCCCGGTGCGCGCCGAGCACACCACCGCGTGCGGCTCCCGGGCCAGCAGCCGCGAAACCACCAGCGGGTCGGCCGCGTCGGACTTGTTGACCACGACGAGCTCGGGCACCCGGTCGGCACCGATCTCGGTCAGCACGTCGCGTACGGCCGCGAGCTGGCCCTCCGGGTCCGGGTGCGAGCCGTCGACGACGTGCAGCACCACGTCCGACTCAGCGACCTCCTCCAGCGTGGAGCGAAACGCCTCCACCAGCTGGTGCGGCAGGTGCCGGACGAAGCCAACCGTGTCGCTGAGGGTGTAGATGCGCCCGTCGGCGGTGGTGGTCCGCCGCGTCGTCGGGTCGAGCGTGGCAAACAACGCGTCCTCGACCAGCACGCCGGCGTCGGTCAGCCGGTTGAGCAGGGAGGACTTGCCCGCATTCGTGTAACCGGCGATCGACACCGAGGGCACCGCATTGCGCCGGCGCCCGGCCTTCTTGGTCTCCCGCGCGGTCGACAACGACGCCAGCTCACGGCGCAGCTTGGCCATCCGGGTGGTGATGCGGCGGCGGTCGGTCTCGAGCTTGGTCTCACCAGGGCCTCGGCCACCGATACCGCCGCCTTGCATGCCGACCCGGCCGCCGGCTTGACGCGACAGGTTGCCGCCCCAGCCACGCAGGCGTTGGGTCTGGTACGCCAGCTGAGCCAGCTCGACCTGCGCCTTGCCCTCCTTGGACTTCGCGTGCTGAGCGAAGATGTCCAGGATCAGCGCTGTGCGGTCGACGACCTTGACCTGTACGCGGTCCTCGAGGTTGCGCAGCTGGCTGGGAGCGAGCTCACCGTCGCAGACGACGGTATCGGCACCGGATGCCTGCACCGCCTCACGCAGGGCGTCGACCTTGCCGCGGCCGATGAACGTCGCCGGGTCGGGAGTCTTGCGCCGCTGGTACAACGCCTCGAGCACCTGCGAACCGGCCGTCTCTGCCAGCAGCGCCAGCTCGGCCAGCGAATTCTCGGCCGCAGTGATCGAGCCGCCGGACCACACCCCCACGAGCACCACCCGCTCGAGGCGCAGCTGGCGGTACTCGACCTCGGTGACGTCGCTCAGCTCGGTCGACAGCCCGGCGACCCGGCGCAGGGCCAACCGGTCGGCGAGGTCCTGGTCACCGGTGCTCTGCTCGGGCGACGCGTCGGGCAGGTCGAGCAGGTCGTCGTGCAGCTCGACATCGCTCGCGTAGGCGGGGTAGGTCACGTCGTCAGCGGCGACTGGCTCGGAGGGATGTGCGCTCATGTACCTGCACTCAACGTGGGAAGGGTCCGGCGGATTCCGGCCCGGCTCCCGATCCTGGCACGCCACCGCCGCCGACTCATCCGGATTAACCCCGCCAGTGGAGCTCGCCGTCGGCCACGATCTGCGCCGGGCCGGTCAGCACCGCTTCGCCCGAGCCGTCCCAGCCCACCTCGAGGCGCCCGCCCGGCACGTCGACCCGGTACGTCGGGTGCGACATCTTGTCGGCACGGGCTGTCGCTGCGACCACCGCCACCGCCCCCGTCCCGCACGACAGCGTTTCCCCGGATCCCCGCTCGTGCACGCGCATCGCCAGGTGCGCCGGGGCGCGGCGGGCGACGAGCTCGACATTGACGCCGTCGGGGTAGGTGGTGGTGTCGTACCC
>JBBSMD010000084.1:0-8693 GCA_038233355.1 Propionibacteriales bacterium | reverse complement strand
GTGGGGGTCGTGGTCGGCATCACCGGTATGGGTGGCGGGGCGCTGATGACCCCGGCCCTGATCTTCTTGGGGGTGGGTGACGCCTCCACCGTCGTCACCGCCGACCTCACCGCCGCCGCGGTCTACAAGACCGGTGGCGCGGTGGTGCACTCCCGCGAGGGGTCGCCCAACTTCCGTCTCGCGGGGTGGCTGATCGTGGGTTCGGTGCCCACCGCCCTGGCCGGCCCCTTCCTGCTTCGGGCGGTCTTCCCGGCGGCCGACATCGAAGACGTCCTCAAGACCGCCATCGGGTTCGCGCTGCTGCTCGCCGCCGCCACGTACGCGCTGCGGCTCTATCTCCAGCTGCGCAACGTACAAGGTGGTCGCCACGGCGAGTCCGACCCGGCGATCCGACCGCTGCCCACCATCCTCGTCGGAGCCGTCGGGGGTCTGCTGGTCGGGGTCACCTCGGTGGGCTCCGGCTCGGTCATCATGATCGCCCTGCTCATGCTCTACCCGACCCTGTCGGCGGTGCGGCTCGTCGGCACCGACCTCGTGCAGGCGGTGCCGCTGGTGCTCGCCGCGGCCATCTCCAACATCGTGGCCAACGGGCTCGACTGGGGGCTGCTGCTGCCGCTCGTCATCGGTTCGGTGCCCGGCACGATACTTGGCGCGAAGGTCGCCCCGCGGGTGCCCGCCTCGGTGATCCGTCGGGCCATCGTTGTCGTGCTGACCATGTCCGGCCTGGCGTTGCTGGACAAGGCCGGCTGGGGGCCGCTCGGTGCCGGCGAGGACGACACCCACCCGCTCTTCATCGCCATGGTCGGGCTGGGCATGATCGTGGTGCTGCCGCTGGTGTGGGGCGTACTCAGACGGACGCAGGGGCTGCCGATGTTCGGCCGACCCACCGTGGCGCAGCTGGAGGAGCCGCAGCCCGGCTGGAGCGAGACGACATCGGTGCCAGACGACCGGGAGTCGGGCCGGAACGAGGCGCTTCCGGTGCCAGACGAGCATGCGCGCGAGCACGACGAGACGACACCGGTCGGGCGCGAACGCGACGGCGGCAGGCAGCACGGTCACGGGGCGGAGCGGACCTGAACCAGCCCGAGCGAGCCGTCCGACCAGGCGCGGCATTACCCCGGGAGCGCCGGAAGCCTTGCCGCGTGACCGCTAGGCTGCAGGCTGTTCCCGCCGACCTCCCCCTTGATTCTGCGAGAGGCACCTGCTCCATGACGCAACCCGCACTGACGCATGCGGACTACCGGCTCAGCCAGCTCGACGAGCTCGAGGCGGAGTCCATCCACATCTTCCGGGAGGTCGCCGCCGAGTTCGAGAAGCCCGTGCTGATGTTTTCCGGTGGCAAGGACTCGATCGTGATGATGCGGCTGGCGGAAAAGGCGTTCTACCCGGCCAAGTTGCCGTTCCCCGTGCTGCAGGTCGACACGGGCTTCGACTTTCCGGAGGTGCTCGCCACCCGCGACTCATGGGTGTCCCGCCTGGGCGTACGACTGGTCGTGGCGTCGGTCGAGCAGGCCATCTCCGACGGCGTCGTCGTCGACGACGGCAAGACGAGCCGCAACCGCCTGCAGATCGGCACGCTGCTGCACGTCATCGAGGATGAGGGCTTCACCGCCGCCTTCGGCGGGGGTCGCCGTGACGAGGAGAAGGCCCGAGCCAAAGAGCGCGTCTACTCCCACCGCGACGAGTTCGGGCAGTGGGATCCGAAGAATCAGCGACCCGAACTGTGGAACCTCTACAACGGCCGCATCGCGCCCGGGGAGCACATGCGGGTCTTCCCGCTCAGCAACTGGACCGAGCTCGACATCTGGCACTACATCGGCCAGGAGCAGATCGAGATCCCGGTCATCTACTACAGCCACCGCCGTCACGTCGTCGAGCGCGACGGCATGCTGCTCAGCGCCGGCGACCATCTCCCGCTGCACCGCGGCGAGGAACCGGTGGAGCGCACGGTACGGTTCCGCACCGTCGGCGACATGACGCTGACCGGCTGTGTCGAGAGCGACGCAGGCACCGTCGACCAGATCATCGAGGAGATCGCGGTCGCGCGGGTCACCGAACGCGGTGCCACCCGCGGCGACGACCGGTTCTCGGAGGCCGCGATGGAAGACCGCAAGCGAGAGGGCTACTTCTGATGACGCAGTCCGTTCCGGTGTCGGCGCCGGAGGCCGACGCGCCCGACCTCGCCAGACCGACGATGGACCTGTTGCGCTTCGCCACCGCCGGCTCGGTCGACGACGGCAAGTCGACGCTGATCGGTCGCCTGCTGCTCGACTCCAAGGCGATCTTCGAGGACCAGCTCGAGGCGGTGGAACGCACGTCGGTGTCCAAGGGCTTCGACTACACCGACCTGGCGTTGCTCACCGACGGCCTGCGCTCCGAGCGTGAGCAGGGCATCACCATCGACGTGGCGTACCGCTACTTCGCTACCCCCAAGCGCAAGTTCATCATCGCCGACACTCCGGGCCACGTGCAGTACACCCGCAACATGGTCACCGGCTCGTCCACCGCCGACCTCGGCCTCGTGCTGGTCGACGCCCGGCAGGGGCTGACCGAGCAGAGCCGTCGGCATGCCGTGCTGCTCTCGCTGCTGCGCGTGCCGCACCTGGTGCTCGCGGTCAACAAGATGGACCTCGTCGGCTACGACCAGCAGATCTACGAGCGCATCCAGGCCGAGTTCACCGCGTTCGCGACCAAGCTCACGATCCCCGACCTGACAGTGATCCCGATCTCGGCGCTCAAGGGCGACAACGTCGTCAACCGCTCCGAGCACATGCCGTGGTACTCCGGGCAGTCGCTGCTGCACCACCTCGAGAACGTGCACGTGGCCTCCGACCGCGACCTGGTCGACGCCCGGCTACCTGTCCAGTACGTGGTGCGGCCCAAGTCGGACGCGTTCCACGACTACCGCGGCTACGCCGGCCAGATTGCCGGTGGGGTGCTCAAGCCCGGCGACGAGGTGCTCGTCCTGCCCAGCGGCATGACCTCGCGGGTGGCCGGCATCGACCTGCACACGACCGAGATCACCGAGGCGTTCCCGCCGATGTCGGTCACCGTGCGGCTCGAGGACGACGTCGACGTGTCCCGCGGCGACATGATCTGCCGGCCGCAGAACGCACCGAACCCCAGCCAGGACATCGACGCCATGGTGTGCTGGATGGTTCCGCAGCCGATGCGCGCTCGCCAGAAGCTCGCGATCAAGCACACCACCCGTATCGGCCGAGCGCTCGTCAAGGAGCTGCAGTACCGCCTCGACGTCAACTCGCTGCACCGCGACCAGGAGGCCAGCGAGCTGGGCCTGAACGAGATTGGTCGCGTCCAGCTGCGCACGACCGTCCCGCTGCTGTGCGACCCGTACGCCCAGAACCGCACCACCGGGTCGTTCATCCTCGTCGACGAGGCCACCGGCGTCACCGTTGGCGCCGGCATGATCAACTCCGGAAACTGACGTTCCCCCGTCGCTCCGTTGGACCGAGGCCACCCCGGTGCCCTCCTATTGGACCGGGGCCACCCCGGTGCCGACCCGTTGGACCGGGGCCACCCCGGTCCAAGTAGCGACGGTTCAGGTCCCCCGTGAGGCGCGGTACCTCCGCACGACCAGCGTCACCGCCCAGACGGCCGCGGCCAGCCCGACCAGGTCGGCCACGACCAGCCCGCGTCCGGGCGCTACAACGAAGAGCACCGCCCCCTCGTACCGGCGATCCACCCGCAACCACACCACGACCAGCAGGGCCATCGCCGCCGCCGCAGCGTACGGCTCGGAGCGCCAGCCGATCCAACCCACGAGCGCCATCGCCGCCGCCAGGCTGGCGAGCATCAAGAGGGCAGCCACCGGGACAACCTAGACCGTCCAAAGTGTCGTCACAGCGCGCTCCCGGCGGGGATCGCGGCACCAGGACGGAAGGTTGGAGCCTCGTCACAGGCCCAAGCGCTCCGGGCGGACGTCGAACCAGCGCAGGGTGTCGCGGATGCCGTCTTCGATGCTCAGCTCCGGCTCCCAGCCGAGCAGCTGCTTCGCCCGACCAGAGCGCGGGTAGCAGCCGACGGCATCGCCGGGACGGGGTGGCCCGTCGACGCGGGGAAGGTTCTCCCCCACCACCGCACGCAGAGCATCGTGCAGCTCGAGCACCGTCGTGCCGGTGCCGGTGCCGAGATTGATCACGGTGCTGGCCTCCGGCGCGACCGTGTCGAAGCGTTCCAGCGCCGCCACGTGCGCTCGGGCGAGGTCCCACACGTGCACGTAGTCGCGGATGCCGGTGCCATCCCTGGTCGGCCAGTCGGTCCCGGTGACCACGAACGGCGTGCCGTCACGACGGGCCTGCAGCATCTTGCCCAGCGCGTGCGAGGGTGCGGGGATCTGCAGCCCGGTGCGCAGCTTCGGGTCCGACCCGATCGGGTTGAAGTAGCGCAGCGACACCACCCGCAGGTCCGTGCCGGCGGCCACGTCGGCGAGCACCTGCTCGAACAGCGCCTTCGTGCGGGCGTACGGCGACGGCGGGTCGAGCGGTGAGTCCTCGTCGACGGTGAAGTCCTCGGCCGGGGCGTAGATCGAGGCCGACGAGCTGAACAGCAGCCGAGAGCAGCCGTTGCGCAGCAGGTGGCGCAGGAAGGCGATGCCGGCCGCGACGTTGGCGTCGTAGTAGCCCAGCGGGTCGGCCACCGACTCCGGTACGACGATCAGCGCGGCGCACTGCACGGTGGCCTCGATGTCGGGGTGCTCGGCGAAGACCCGGTCGACGAGCGCACCGTCGCGGATGTCGCCGGCGTACCAGGCCCGGCCGCTCGCGAACTCCTCGCGACCGGTCACGAGGCTGTCCAGCACTACCGGCGCGTGGCCACAGTCCTCCAGATACGACGCGACGGTGCTGCCGATGTAGCCGGCGCCGCCGGCGATCAAGACCTTCATGGCATGGGTCTCCTCGGGGGTGGTCGCTCGCTCACGACACCGGCTCGTGGCGACCGTAGTCGTCGGCGAGCCGCTCGATGTCGTCCTCGCCGGTGTAGATGCCCTGCTGCACCTCGACAACCATCGCCATCTGCATGCTCGCGTTGCCCAGCCGGTGGATCGCTCCGCGGGGGACGTCGATCGACGACCCGGCCCGCACCGTGGTCGTCGTGCCGTCGATGGTCGCCTCCACCTCACCGAAGACGACGAACCAGTGCTCTTGACGGTGGGCGTGGCGTTGCAGCGACATGCGGTGGCCGGGGCGAATCTCGATCCGCTTGGTCTTGAACCCGTACCCCTCGTCCACGACGTGCCAGGTCCCCCACGGCCGTTCGGCCCACTCCATGCTCACTGCCTGCTCACCGCGCGCTCCCGTGCACTTCCCACCTCAGCGCGGGACCCGTACGTGCAACCCCACCTCGGGATCGACCACCGGCTCCTGCGTCGCCGCGACATTGTCCACGACCAGCGGCGCGTCGGGGGCGACATTGCGCTTCACCAGGGCAAGCGCGATCGGTCCCAGCTCGTGATGGCGCGCCGCTGAACCCACGATGCCGACCTCCCGGCCTCCTGCCACGACCTGCGCACCGTGTCCCGGCAGGTGGTCGACCGATCCATCCAGGTGCAGCAGAGTCAACCGGCGGGGGGGTCGGCCGAGGTTGTGCACCCGGGCCACGGTCTCCTGCCCGCGGTAGCACCCCTTCGTCAGGTGCACGGCCCGCGAGGAGTCGGAGGCGAGGAGGCCGAGCTCGTTGGGGATGGTGCGGTGGTCGCTGTCCGGGCCGATGCGGGCTCGACCCGCGGCGATCCGCAGCGCCTCGTACGCCCACAGGCCGGCGGGCGGTCCGTACGCCTGCGGCAGGTGGGCGAGCGTGTCGCGCGCCACCAGCTCGACACCGTCGCGGTGGCCGACCACGGCGAGGTCGTCGACCGAGCACACCTGGACGTCCAGCATGAACCGCATCTGGTCGAGGAAACCGATCAACGTCGGGGCGGCGCCTGGCTCGGTGTGGGCGAGGAAGGAGGTCCCGTCGTCGACACCGGTGAAGGCGTGCTCCACGTGGCCGTGCGGGCCGAGAAGCAAGGCGTCCACCCCCCTACCGGGCCCGAGACCCTCGAACGCCTGAGTTGTCATGGCGTGCAGATAGCGCAGCCGGTCCGGCCCGGCGACCCGGAACACGTCGCGGTGGGAGAGGTCGACCCAGGCGTCCTCGTCGGCCAGCCGGCGCTGCTCGCGCATTGGCTGCCCGTAGTGGGCGGCCACCCCGCTGTCGGGCGGGTCGGCCTCGACCGCGCCGTCCAGGTCGAGCAACGGGCTTCGGTAGCTGGTCATGCCTGGTCTCCGGCTCGACAGCCGGCGCAGCGCCCGGACACGGTCAGGTGGTCGACGTCGGTCTCGAAACCCCGCTGCGCCCGAAGGGCGGCCACCAGCCCGGTGGCCGCCGACGTGTCCACCTCCTGCACGCCGCCGCACTGCTGGCACACGAGGTGCACGTGGGCCGGCGTCGTGGCGGGGTGGTACGTCGGCGCGCCGTGCCCGAGGTGGGCGTGCTTCACGAGTCCGGTGCGCTCGAGCACGTCGAGGGTGCGATAGACGGTGGAGGCGTTGACGCCGCTGGCCTGCTCCTGGACGCGGCGCAAGACGTCTTCGGGCGTCGCATGGCCGAGCTCCTCGACGGCCTCGAGCACCAGCTGTCGCTGCGGGGTGAGCCGGTAGCCGCCCGCCCGCAGCCGGTCCTGCCAGCCGTCGGTCGCTGCGTGGGCGTGGTCGGTGCTCATCGAGCCAAGGATAGGCCGCCCTGACGGTGGGGTCGCTCACCGCTCGCCGCTTCGCAGCACCGCTGCCGCTGACGGGTGTGGTCAGTGACGACGACGACACGCCGTGCCGGGATGTCGTACGTGACCACACTCCGGCGTCCGGGCGGCCGGGTCGTCGGCGGCCAGGTCAGGCGCGCTGGAGCTGTGCCCAGGTGTACGACTGCATCGGCTGGCCCACCGCGGCCATGTCGTAGGCGTACATGAGCTGACCCTCGACCAGGCCGTAGAGCCGTTTGCCGGCGGCAACCTCCTTGGCCGACTGGGTGCGCGCCACGAGGTCGGTGGCCAGGTCGAGCCGGGCACCGTCGAGACGCCCGTACCAGATCTCGGCGTAGCCGGTGTGGTGCGCGAGCACCAGCTCGAACTCGTCGTCGGCCTGTGGCCGCAGGAAGCCAGTCTCGAGTGCGCCTTCACGCAAGGTCTCGCCCTGCTCGTCGACGATCCAGGTGCGGCTGAAGTAGTGCAGGAAGGGCCGCCCGTCGTGGGCGAACGCCACTTCCTGGCCGAACATGTACGGCTCGATGGTCGGGTAGTCGCCTCGCCCGCTGCCGCGCCACTGTCCCAGCAGCCATGCGTAGGGAACGAGGTCGGCGTGCAGGTCGGCCGGAATCTCGAACGGCACGCTCAGGCCTGGCCCTTGAACAGCTTGTAGAGGACGTACACCGAGAACCAACCGATTGCCAGTGACACAACGACCAGCAAGGTGATGAGGGAGGCCTCCAGCATGGGACGAGTGTATCCGCGCAGGTCGCTAGGACCGGTGTCCCTAGGGTGGGGGTCATGACCGAGCCACGCAGTCTCGTACTCAAGGTGACCTGTGGCAGCGACGCCCCCGAACGGTGCAACCAGGCCTTCACCGTCGCCGCGTCTGCCGTCGCCGCCGGCGTGCAGGTGTCGCTGTGGTTGACCGGCAACGCCACGTGGTTCGGCGTCGCGGGTCATTCCGAACAGCTCGACCTGGCGTACGCGACGCCGCTGCCCGAGCTGCGTGACGCCGTCGTGGCCGGCGGACGGGTCACCGTGTGCTCCCAGTGCGCGGCTCGTCGTGGGATCGAGGAGTCCGACCTGCTCGGCGGCGTACGTCTCGCCGGGTCGATGGTCTTCGTCGAGGAGAGCCTGGCGCCGAACACCCAGGCGCTCGTCTACTGACCGCTTCCCAGCAACCTGCTGTCACCGCGCTGACCGCATCTGCTGTCACCAGGTAGCGGCAGGCCGCATCACAGCCGCCAGACCGCAGTCACAGCCCGAGCAGGGCGCGTACGGCCGTCGGCGGCATGGGCGGGCGCTGCGCGAGCTCTGCCAGCGCTGCGGCCCGCTCGACCAGCTGCACGTTGTGCTCGACCGGCACGCCCCTGGAGAGGGTGACGGTGTCCTCCATGCCGACGCGCAGGTGCCCGCCGCAGGACAGGGCGGCCAGAGCCACCGGCAAGGTCGTGCGTCCGATGCCGGTGGCCGACCATGAGGTGGTGACGGCAGGCAGCGACTGGACGGCGGCGACCAGGGCCGCCGCGGTGCCCGCCATACCCCCCGGCACGCCCATCACCAGGTCACAGTGCACCCGGCCGCCGTACGGAAGGCCGCACCGGTCGAGCAGCCGATGCAAGGCGGCCACGTGACCGAGGTCGAACAGCTCGAACTCCGGTACGACACCGACCGCCTGAGTGTGCTGGTAAAGCTCGCAGACGAACGGCCACGGGTTCATGAACACGTCGTCGCCGAAGTTCACGGTACCCATGGTCAGCGAGCAGGAGTCCGGCCGTGCCTCGAGCACACGCAACCGGTCCTCGTACGGGTCGTGCACCGAGCCGCCGGTCGACAGCTGCACGACCAGGTCGGTCGCCTCGCGCAGTGCGGCCACGGTGTCGGTGAGCCGAGCCACGTCGAGGGTCGGGCGGTGCTCGTCGTCGCGGATGTGGACGTGCACCATGCCGGC
>JBBSMD010000083.1:0-8696 GCA_038233355.1 Propionibacteriales bacterium | reverse complement strand
TGCTCGTGGCCGAGCGGGGGACGCGCAACCACACGAAGGCGAAGGCGAAGATCCCGATCGGTACGTTGACCAGGAAGATGTAGCGCCAGCCGTGCTCGGGTCCCACCAGCGAGATGATGCCGCCGCCCAGGATCGGTCCGGTAGCGCTGGCCACGCCGACGGTCGTACCGAAGTAGCCGAACGCGACGCCCCGCTCCGAGCCCCGGAACAGCTGCTGGATGAGACCGGAGTTCTGCGGGGTCAGCAGCCCGGCCGCGGCGCCCTGGACGAGGCGGGCCGACACGACGAGCTCCTCGTTGGGCGCCAGCCCCACCGCAGCGCTGGCGCCGACGAAACCGGCCAGGCCGACCAGCAGGAGCAGTCGGCGGCCGTACGCGTCGCCAAGGCGTCCGCCGGTGACCAGGGTGAGGCCGAACGTGAGCGCGTAGCCGGAGACGACCCACTGCACCGCCTGGGGGCTGGCGTCGAGGCCGGTCTGGATCGACGGGATGGCGACGTTGACGATGGTGATGTCGAGCAGCGCCATGAAGCCGATCACCAGCGTGACGGCGAGGATCCGCCAACGGTCAGGGTGCGGCTCGTCCGTCCCCGCCTCGGTCTCGCTGGCCCTGGCGCTCGTCACCGGGTCTTCCTACCGGAGTTGCCGCGAGTGTGCATGCGGTGTCGCACGCCCCGGACTCCGCCGTGCCCGGCTCGACTTGTCACTGCGTACGGGCGCTCGAGCACCTCCACGCGGTGACAACTGTCGCGGCCCGCGACCCGAGTTGTCGGTCGGATGTAATAACGTCACAATGGTGTTGTCGAATTGATGTGCCCCAGGTGGGGTACGGGACGGGTCGGCACCGGGAAGGAGGACGCATGACCGCACGCACCGCGAGCAGCGTCTCGCCCACTACGGCGACGCCTGACAGGCCGTCCACCCCTGCCGCCGCTTCGACGCCGCCGGTCTCGGCCGGCCCGGCACGCCTCGCGACCCGCGTCCTCGCGCCGACCCGCGTCCCCGACGGGCCGACCCGCGCTCGGGTGGCCCGGTCCCTGCTCGAGCACGGCGCGTCTACCGCTACCGCGCTGGCCGAGCGCCTGCGGCTCACCCCCGCGGCGGTACGTCGCCACCTCGACCACCTCGTCGAGCAGGGGGCGGTGCAGTCCCGGGCCCAGCGCAGCCACCGCCCGCGCGGACGGGGCCGTCCGGCACGGGAGTACGTGCTCACCGAGACCGGTCGTGAGGTGTTCGACCAGGCGTACGACGACCTCGCCGCCGACGCGCTGCGGTTCCTGTCCGCGTCGCTGGGTGAGGAGGCGGTCGCGGAGTTCGCCCGCGCCCGGTTCGCCGACTGGGAGGCCCGCTACCGCGCCGAGGTGGAGGCTGCCGCGCCCGAACAGCGGGCCGACGTACTGGCCCGTGCGCTGACCCGCGAGGGCTACGCCGCCTCGGTGCGCGACGCACCGAGCGGTGACCAGCTCTGCCAGCACCACTGCCCGGTGGCGCACGTGGCCGCCGAGTTCCCCCAGCTGTGCGAGGCCGAGGCGCAGGCATTCGGCCGCCTGCTCGGCAGCCACGTGCAGCGCCTTGCCACCATCGGCCATGGCGACGGGGTGTGCACCACCCACGTCCCGGCCCACCCGTCCCCTGACCCGTCCGGCACCACCCGTACCAACCGGAAGGACACGCGATGACCGCGACCACCCACCCCGAGCTCGACGGCCTCGGCCGATACGAGTACGGCTGGTCCGACTCTGACGTGGCCGGCCAGGCCGCGCAGCGCGGCCTGTCCGAGGCCACCGTGCGCGACATCTCGGGCAAGAAGGACGAGCCGGAGTGGATGCGCGACCTGCGCCTGAAGGGCCTCAAGCTCTTCGGCCGCAAGCCGATGCCGACCTGGGGCGCCGAGCTCGACATCGACTTCGACAACATCAAGTACTTCGTGCGCTCGACGGAGAAGCAGGCCACCAGCTGGGACGAGCTGCCCGCCGACATCAAGAACACCTACGACAAGCTCGGCATCCCCGAGGCGGAGAAGCAGCGACTCGTCGCCGGCGTGGCGGCGCAGTACGAGAGCGAGGTTGTATACCACCAGATCCGCGAGGACCTGGAGGAGCAGGGCGTCCTCTTCCTCGACACCGACACCGCGCTGCGCGAGCAGCCCGAACTGTTCCGTGAGTACTTCGGCACGATCATCCCGGTCGGTGACAACAAGTTCGCCTCGCTCAACACCGCGGTGTGGTCCGGCGGCTCGTTCATCTACGTGCCCAAGGGCGTGCACGTCGACATCCCGCTGCAGGCGTACTTCCGGATCAACACCGAGAACATGGGGCAGTTCGAGCGGACGCTGATCATCGTCGACGAGGGCGCCTACGTGCACTACGTCGAGGGCTGCACCGCGCCGATCTACTCGAGCGACTCGCTGCACTCCGCCGTGGTCGAGATCGTGGTCAAGAAGGGCGCCCGCTGCCGCTACACCACCATCCAGAACTGGTCCAACAACGTCTACAACCTGGTCACCAAGCGGGCGACGTGCGAGGCCGGCGCCACCATGGAGTGGGTCGACGGCAACCTCGGCTCCAAGGTCACCATGAAGTACCCGGCGGTCTACCTGATGGGTGAGCACGCCCGCGGGGAAACCCTGTCGATCGCCTTCGCCGGGGAGGGCCAGCACCAGGACGCCGGCGCCAAGATGGTGCACGCCGCGCCGCACACGTCCAGCTCGATCATCTCCAAGTCGGTCGCGCGCGGCGGTGGTCGCACCTCCTACCGCGGGCTGGTGCAGGTGCAGGACGGCGCTCACCACTCGGCCAGCACGGTCAAGTGCGACGCGCTGCTGGTCGACCAGATCAGCCGGTCCGACACCTACCCCTACGTCGACGTCCGCGAGGACGACGTGTCGATGGGGCACGAGGCGACGGTGTCCAAGGTCAGCGACGACCAGCTGTTCTACCTGATGAGCCGCGGCATGGAGGAGGACGAGGCGATGGCCATGATCGTGCGCGGGTTCATCGAGCCGATCGCACGCGAGCTGCCGATGGAGTACGCCCTCGAACTGAACCGCCTGATCGAGCTGCAGATGGAGGGCGCGGTCGGCTGACCTCGGCCCGCCCCGCACCCGCACCCGCGCCAAGGAGTCATGTGAGCACCCTGTCCACCGCCGTGGAGACGGCGCCCGTCGAGCTGGTGGCCAGCCACCTGCACCCGGTGGGCACCTTCGACCTCGACGCCCACCCGATGCCCAGCGGTCGGGAGGAGGTGTGGCGCTTCACCCCGCTGAAGCGGCTGCGTGGCCTGCTCGACGGGGCCGCTTCCGACGCGCACCTGCGCTGGAAGGTCGACGCCCCCGAGCAGGTCACGACCTCTCGCCTGAGCACCGAGCAGGTGCAGGCACTCGGAGTCGTTCCGCCGGTCGACCGGCCGGCGGCGCTGGCCGTGGCCAACGCCGGCGGCGCGGTGCTCATCGACATCCCGGCCGAGACCGAGCTCGACGACCCGGTGGTGGTGCACCTGTCCGGGGACAGCGCCGACGACCTCGTCTGGGGTCACGTGGTGCTGCGCACCGGCCGGCACGCCAAGGCCACCGTCGTCTTCGAGCACACCGGCAGCGCCCGCTACGCGGCGTCGACCTCGGTGCTCGTCGGCGACGGTGCCCAGCTCGAGCTCGCGTCCCTGCAGCTGTGGGACGACGACGCGGTGCACGCCGGTCACGTCGGCATCACGGTCGGTCGCGACGCGCGCGTGCGCAGCATCTCGGCCAGCCTGGGCGGCGACCTCGTCCGTCTGGTCGAGACCGCGGAGTACGCCGGGCCGGGCGGGCAGGTGGAGATGTACGGCCTGTATTTCGTCGACGCCGAGCAGCACATCGAGCACCGCCTGTTCGTCGACCACAACCAGCCGCGCACCCGCAGCAACGTCGACTACCGGGGGGCTCTGCAAGGCACCGGTGCGCACTCGGTGTGGATCGGCGACGTCCTCATCCGCAAGGTCGCCGAGGGCATCGAGACCTACGAGTCGAACCGCAACCTGGTGCTCACCGACGGCTGCCGCGCCGACTCCGTACCCAACCTGGAGATCGAGACCGGTGAGATCGTGGGTGCGGGGCACGCGTCGACGACCGGTCGCTTCGACGACGAGCAGCTGTTCTACCTGCAAAGTCGCGGGGTGGCCGAGGCCGACGCCCGGCGGCTCGTCGTGCACGGCTTCTTCGCCGACATCATCCGCCGTCTCGGCGTCGCCGACATCGAGGCACGGCTGCTCGCGGCCGTCGAGGACGAGCTCGAGCTGACCGTCGGTCGGCCGAGGATCCCGACCGAGGTGCTCACGTGAGCGCCGCCGAGGCCGAGCGCGACGGCTTCGTCCGCGTCTGCGCGCTGGCCGACCTGCGCGATGACGAGCCCCTGCAGGTCGACGTCGACGGCACCGACGTCGCGGTGGTACGGGTCGGTGACGACGTCTACGCCGTGCACGACGAGTGCTCGCACGCCAACGTTCCCCTGTCGGAGGGCGACGTCGAGGACTGCACGATCGAGTGCTGGCTGCACGGCTCTCGCTTCGACCTGCGCACCGGCGCCGCCATCAACCTGCCCGCCACCGAGCCCGTGCCGGTCTACCCGGTGGCGCTCGACGGCACCGACGTGTACGTCGGCACCCGGCCCACGACCTGATCCGAGACCTCTAGGAGTACTGACCGCACATGGCAACTCTCGACATCCGCGACCTGCACGTCAGCGTCGACACCGAGGACGGCGCCAAGGAGATCCTGCGTGGCGTCGATCTCACCGTCCGCTCCGGGGAGACCCACGCAATCATGGGCCCCAACGGGTCCGGCAAGTCGACGCTGGCGTACTCCATCGCCGGCCACCCCCGCTACCACGTCACCGGCGGCTCGGTCACCCTCGACGGCGTCGACGTGCTCGACATGACCGTCGACGAGCGGGCCCGCACCGGGCTGTTCCTGGCCATGCAGTACCCGGTCGAGGTCCCCGGCGTCTCGGTGACCAACTTCCTGCGTACCGCCAAGACCGCGATCGAGGGGGAGCCGCCGAAGCTGCGCACCTGGGTCAAGGACGTCAACGCCGCGATGGACCAGATGGCGATGGACCGTGCGTTCGCCCAGCGCAACGTCAACGAGGGCTTCTCCGGCGGGGAGAAGAAGCGGCACGAGATCATGCAGCTCGAGCTGCTCAACCCACGCTTCGCGATCCTCGACGAGACCGACTCCGGGCTCGACATCGATGCGCTGAAGGTGGTCTCCGCCGGCGTCAACCGCTTCTGCGGCCAAGGCGATCGCGGCGTGCTGCTGATCACCCACTACACCCGCATCCTGCGCTACATCGAGCCCGACCACGTGCACGTCTTCGTGGCCGGCCGGGTGGCCGAGCAGGGTGGCCCCGAGCTGGCCGAACGGCTCGAGGCGGAGGGGTACGACCGCTACGTCAAGGCCGGGGTCCGATGACCACCTCCGCGCTGGCCCACCACCCCACGACGGCCGCCTCGGGCTACGACGTGGACCGGGTCCGGCGCGACTTCCCGCTGCTGGGCCGGCGGATGGACGGCGGCCACCCGCTGGTCTACCTCGACTCGGCCAACACCTCGCAGAAGCCGCAGCAGGTCATCGACGCGGTCAGCGAGCACTACGCGATGCACAACGCCAACGTGGCCCGGGCCATGCACCAGCTGGGGGCAGAGGCCAGCGCGGCGTACGAGGACGCCCGCACCAAGGTCGCGACGTTCATCGGTGCGCCCTCGCGCGAGGAGGTCGTGTTTGCCAAGAACGCCTCCGAGGCGCTCAACCTGGTGGCCCGCGTGCTCGGTGACGCGGGCGGAGACGTCGGTGTCGGCGGCGGTGACGAGGTGGTCATCACCCAGATGGAGCACCACTCCAACATCGTGCCGTGGCAGCTGCTGTGCGAGCGCACCGGCGCCCGGCTGCGCTGGTTCGGCCTGACCGAGCAGGGACGCCTCGACCTGAGCGACCTCGAGGACGTCGTCACCGAGCGGACCAAGGTCGTCTCGCTGGTGTGGGTGTCCAACATGCTCGGCACTGTCAACCCCGTCGAGCAGGTGGTGGCCCGCGCCCACGACGTGGGTGCCCTCGTCGTCGTGGACGCCTCCCAGGCCGTCCCGCAGCTACCGGTCGACGTGGCCGCGCTGGGTGCCGACCTGGTCGCGTTCACCGGGCACAAGATGGTGGGACCGACCGGCATCGGCGTGCTGTGGGGTCGCGGTGACCTGCTCGCCCAGCTGCCGCCGTTCCTCGGCGGCGGGGAGATGATCGAGACCGTCACGATGGAGCGCACCACGTTCGCTCCACCGCCGGCCCGCTTCGAGGCAGGCACCCCACCCATCGCGCAGGCGATCGGGCTGGGCGCGGCCTGTGACTACTTGACCGACCTCGGCATGGAAGCCGTGGCCGCGCACGAGCAGCAGGTGACCGCGTACGCACTCGAGCAGCTGCAGCGGGTGCCAGGCCTACGTGTCCTCGGCCCGACCGAGCCGGTCGAGCGCGGGGGGGCGATCAGCTTCGAGCTCGCCGGCGTGCACCCGCACGACGTGGCCCAGGTGCTCGACTCCCGCGGCGTCGCGGTGCGTGCCGGGCACCACTGTGCGAAGCCGGCGCACCAACGCTTCGGGGTGCAGTCGTCGACCCGCGCGTCGTTCTACCTCTACACCACGCTCGCCGAGATCGACGCGCTCGTCGACGGGCTCGAGCGGACCCGGCACTACTTCGGGGTGGGTTGATGGACCTCGACGCTCTCTACCAGGAGATCATCCTCGACCACTACAAGCACCCGCTGCACGCCGGTCTGCGCGAGCCGTACGACGCGCAGGTGCACCACGTCAACCCGACCTGCGGCGACGAGGTGACGCTGCGGGTGCGCCTGGCCGGCGACACGGTGGCCAGCGACACGGTGGCCGACGTCTCGTACGACGCGCTCGGCTGCTCGATCAGTCAAGCATCGGTTTCGGTGCTGAGCGACCTGCTGATCGGGCGTCCGCTGAGCGAGGCCATGGCGCTGCACGAGGAGTTCCAGCAGCTGATGCTCGGCCGCGGACAGGTACAGCCCGACGAGGACAGACTGCAGGATGCGGTCGCCTTCGCCGGGGTCGCGAAGTTCCCGGCGCGCGTCAAGTGCGCGCTGCTGGGCTGGATGGCCTGGAAGGACGCCACCGCGCAGGCGGTCGGCGAGCGAGAGTCCGTCCTTGTCAACGAAGGGGAGCAACGATGAGTGAGCAGACCATGAGTGAGCACGCCCCGCAGCCGGATGCCGCGGCGCCCGAGACCACCGCCCAGGCGGACCACGGTGACCTGCCGGAGGTCCAGCTGCCCGGCGGCGCAGCGCCGAGCGAGGACGACGTCACCGAGGCCATGCGAGACGTCGTCGACCCCGAGCTCGGCATCAACGTGGTCGACCTCGGCCTCGTCTACGGCGTGCAGGTCGACGAGTCGGCCACCGCGGTGATCGACATGACCCTCACGTCCGCGGCGTGCCCGCTGACCGACGTCATCGAGGACCAGACCCGGCAGGCGCTGGAAGGCCTGGTCGCCGACTACCGGGTCAACTGGGTGTGGATGCCGCCGTGGGGCCCCGACAAGATCACCGACGACGGTCGCGAGCAGCTGCGGGCGCTGGGTTTCAACATCTGAGCGGTTCAAACCGAGCAGACGTCCATGCAGGGAGCCTCGACGTGCCAGGCACCGGCGCTGACACCGAGCGGCCGTACCGGTCGGTCCGGGTGCCGGCCAGCCGGCTGCCAGGCTGGGTGGAGCGCTTCGCCGTACGGCACGGCGACCTGACCTGGTCGGCACCGACCGCCAACCAGAGCGCCCTGGCGGCCGCGGATGGTGCCACGGCTCTGGTCCGCTGGCCGCTCCCGGGGCCAGCCGTGACCGGTCCGGCCGCACTCGCCGGCCGAGTCGGGGCGCCGGACGACCGCGGCCTCGTGTTGCTTCGCCGCGGCGGCTGGGCGGTCGGCCTCGCGCGCGGCGAGGAGCTCGTCCGGTCCAAGTGCGGCACCCGTTACGTGCAGGGACGTACGAAGGCGGGCGGATGGAGCCAGCAGCGCTACGCCCGACGACGGGCCAACCAGGCCGACGAGCTGCTGAGCGCCGTCGAGGCGGCAGTGCGTACCGTCGTCGTACCCGCTCGCGGCCCGGTGGTGCTCGGCGGGGATCGCGCGTTGTTGGACCGGCTGCTCGGTGCTCTGCCCGACACCGACGTGCCCGCTCGGGCCGGCCAGCGGCGGCTCGACGTGCCCGATCCGCGGTTGTCGGTGCTGCGGGACGCCGTCGCCGACTCCCGTGCCGTCGACATCGACCTCAACGAGCTGGCCTGAGCGGCACCCGGGCCGCTCGACCGCGCGGAGCCGGGTCGGCATCCGGTCGTCGGCATGCGTCCGGTCGTCAGCATCCATCCGGTCGTCGCCCGCTGGCCACGGCACCGAGTGGCGGCAAACCGACCGCTTTCGCGGCGTACGAGGTCGACACGCCACCACTCGGTGACAGCCGCTCGGCCCCACTGGCTGCCCCCGCCCATCCGCGCCGCCCGCCCGGTAGCCGCCTGAGCGACCCGGCCCGCCCCCGCCGGGGACGCGGCGGCCGCGGACGCCTCTGCCTGACGGGTGTCCAGACCGGGCCGCCCGGTCGTCGAACCGCACCGGCGTACCCTGGGCGAGCGCCCCGCAGCAGGCCGGCCGACTACCCGGGCGC
>JBBSMD010000082.1:0-8714 GCA_038233355.1 Propionibacteriales bacterium | reverse complement strand
GAGCGGCTGCGCGCTCGCGGGGTCACCCTGCTGGTGGTCACCCACGAGGTGGGGCCCCTCGACGGGGTCGTGACGCGCGCACTGGTCCTGCACGAGGGTCGCGTGGTGCACGACGGTCCGCTGCGTCGTGACCTCGTCGCCACCTCGTACGACCCACGACGCCTCGGGAGTGGCCACGACCACCACGTGCACGACCCGGCCGATGCGGCGTACGAACCCGGTCCACGCTCCCTGCTCGACCATCCGCTCGGCGGTGAGCGGTGAGCGTCCTCGCCTTGTGGGACTACGACTTCATGCGGCGAGCGCTGGTGGCGGCGCTACTCGTGGGGCTGACCGCGCCCACCGTCGGCATCTTCTTGGTGCAGCGTCGGCTGGCCCTGATCGGCGACGGCATGGGACACGTGGCGCTGGCCGGTGTCGCAGCGGGAGTCCTGACTGGCAACGCACCGGTGTGGACGGCGCTGGTGACCGCGACCGGAGCCGCGGTGCTGCTCGAACTCGTCCGCGCTCGCGGGCGTACCAGCGGCGACGTCGCCCTGGCGGTGCTGTTCTACGGAGGGATCGCCGGCGGGGTCTTCCTGCTCTCCCTGGCGCCGGCCGGCGCCCCGGTCAACCTCGATGCGTACCTCTTCGGGGCCATCACGACCACGACCACCGGTGACCTCGTCACGTTCGCGGCACTGGCCGTGGCGGTGCTCGGCACCACGCTGCTGCTGTCACGAAGCCTCTTCGCGGTCAGCAACGACGCGGAGTACGCCCGAGCGGTCGGGCTGCCCGTACTCGCCCTCAACCTGCTGCTGGCGGTGCTCACCGCCGTCACCGTCGTGGTGTCCATGCGGGTGGTCGGTCTGCTGCTGATCAGCGCGCTGATGATTCTGCCCAACGCAGTCGCACAGCAGCTCTGCTCGAGCTTCCGCGGCAGCCTGTCCACCGCGGTGGGGGTCGGGGTGAGCGTGAGCGTGCTGGGTGTCGGTGCGAGCTTCTACGCAGGCACCCCTTCCGGCGCCACTATCGTGGTGCTCGCCGTGGCCGTGTTCTCGACGGTGGCCGTCGGCGCGACGCTGACCGGCTGGCTGGCGCATCACCGGCATCCGCGCGTCGAGCACCACAGTGGCCACGAGCACGCCCCCGGCTGCGGACATCCAATAGTCGAGCACGGCAACCACGTCGACTACCTGCACGGTGGCCACCGGCACGCAGTGCACGGAGGTCATTACCACAAGCACTGAGACCGCCGGTGCCCCTACCTCGAGCGTTCTCCGAACGAATGCGGGCGACCAACAGCGGCGGGACAGCGGGACAGCACTAACAGCGGAGCACGGCACAGAAGGGACCGTCGCGTGAGCGAGTCGAGCACCGAGATCCACCACCTGAACCACGAGCCCCCGGGCGTGGAGCCGGCCACGCGCCCCACCCGGCAGCGGCGCGCCGTCCATCAGGCGCTGGAACAGCTCGACGCGTTCGCGAGTGCCCAGGATATCCACGACCTGCTGCGGCGGGGTGGGGAGCGGGTCGGCCTGTCCACCGTCTACCGCACCCTGCAGCAGCTCGTCGACACCGCCGAGGTGGACGTGCTGCGCAGCGACGAGGGCGAGGCGCTCTACCGGCGGTGCAGCGCCGGTCACCACCACCACCTGGTCTGCCGCGCCTGCGGACGCACCGTCGAGGTGGCCGGCCCGGCGGTCGAGCGCTGGGCGGACCGGGTGGCAGCCGAGCACGGCTTCGAGGACGTCTCGCACACGCTGGAGATCTTCGGCGTGTGCTCGGCGCACACCCGAGGCCCGTCCCGACCGCGCGGGTGACCTGCGGCGGCAGGCGCTCGCCGCAGGTTCAGGCCGAGCCGTAACGGCGGGTGCGCCGGGCGTACTCCTCGATCGCGGCCCACAGGTGCCGCCGGTCCACGTCGGGCCAGGCCAAGTCGGCGAAGACGAGCTCGGCGTAGGCCGACTGCCAGAGCAAAAAGTTGCTCAGCCGCTGTTCGCCCGAGGTGCGCCAGAACAGGTCGACGTCGGGCAGGTCCGGCTCGTCGAGGTAGCGGCCGAGCAGCCGCTCGTCGACCCGGTCGGGGCGTAGCGTCCCGGCCGCGACGTCGGCGGCCAGCAGGCGTACCGCGTCCGCGATCTCCGCCCGCCCGCCGTAGTTGACACACATCGTCAAGGTGAGCACGTCGTTGCCGGCGGTCAGCTCCTCGGCGACCTCCAGCTCGCGGATGACGCTGCGCCACAGCCGCGGCCGCCGTCCCGACCAGCGCACCCGTACGCCGAGGTCGTGCATCTGGTCGCGCCGGCGGCGGATCACGTCGCGGTTGAAGCCCATCAAGAAGCGGACCTCCTCCGGTGACCGCTTCCAGTTCTCGGTCGAGAAGGCGTACGCCGACAGGTGCCGCACGCCAACCTCGATGGCACCCTCGACCACGTCGAACAGCGCCGCCTCGCCGGCTTCGTGCCCGACCGTACGCGGAAGCCCCCGTGCCCGGGCCCAGCGACCGTTGCCGTCCATCACGACGGCTACGTGGCCAGGCACCGCCTCGGGCGGCAGCGCCGGCGGGGTTGCACCAGATGGGTGCCGGCTCGGCCCGCGGGTCACCGCATCGTCCCGTCCGCCCCGGCGGAGGCGGCGACGGAGCGGTCCACGTGCGCAAGGGAACGCAGACCGTGCTCGAGATGCCACGACAGGTACGCCGCGACCAACCCGTTGCCCTCGCGGCGGCTCCGGGCGTCACTGGCCTCGGCGAGAGCCCAGTCCCCCGACAGCAGCGCCCCGAGGAGCACCACGGTCTGGGGCCCCGGACTGGCCGAGCCGGGGGCCCGGCAGCGGCCGCAGAGCATGCCGCCGGCGGCGGGGTTGAAGTGACGGTGCGGCCCGGCGGCGCCGCAGCGGGCGCACAGCTCGAACGAGGGGGCGTACCCGGCAACCGCCAGCGACCGGAGCAAGAACGAGTCGAGCACCAAACCAGCGTCTCGGGTACGCCCGGCCAGCGCCCGTAGGCCACCCACGAGCAGCAGGTACTGCTGCACCACGGGGTGTTGCTCCTCGCCGGCGAGACGTTCGGCCGTCTCCAGCATGGCCGTGCCAGCGGTGTAGGCGCGGTAGTCGGTGCAGATCGCGGCGCCGTAGGGACCGAGCGTCTCGGCCTGCGTGACGATGTCGAGGGAGCGCCCCTGCGCCAGCTGGAGGTCGACGTGCATGAACGGCTCGAGCCGGGAGCCGAAGCGTGAGCTGGTGCGGCGTACTCCCTTCGCGACGGCTCGCACCTTGCCGTGTGAGCGCGTCAGCACCGTGACGATGCGGTCAGCCTCGCCCAGCTTCTGGGTGCGCAGCACGATGCCCTCGTCGCGATAGAGGCTCACCGGCCCATTGTCCCCCGCACCTTGCCGCGTCGGCCTGCTGCTTGCGCGTGTCACGTAGTGATGTGTTGCTTCGCGTGGTTGCAGCCTTGGCAAGCGGCGTACTGGGGCAGGTACGCGGCGCCTGGCATGCTGGCGCAGGTGGGTGTCGAGCTGCTCGACCGCATCGAGCGTTACTGCGACACGGCGCCGCGTGCCACCGCCGACGTGGTCGAGGTCGGCGGCTTCACCATCTTCGTGGCCCGCACCGGCTGGCCCTTCTACGCCAGACCACGGCCTGGCGGCTCGTACGACGCTAGCGACGTACGTGCGGTGCGAGCCGTTCTCGCCCAGCACGGCGTGCCCGACCAGCTGGAGTGGATCGACGCGTGCGTGCCCACCTTGCTGCCGGCGGCGCGGACGGCGGGCATGACCGTGCACCAGCACCCGTTGCTCGTACTCCGTGGGCAGGTGCGGTCGTGTCCCGTCGATGGCGTCGAGGTCGTGGTGCTCGGCCCCGACGATGCCCGGGTGAGCGACGTCCGCGCCGTCGTGTCAGCAGGATTCGCCGACAGCGACGACACGGCGGCGTCGGAACCGGTCGAGGAGACCATCCGACAACGGGCTCGCGAGGGGCTGCTGGTGCTGGCCGGCGGGTTCGAGGCCGGCGCGGCGATCGCGGGTGGCACCCATGCGCCCCGCGACGACGTCACCGAGCTGACCGGCATCGCCACGCTGCCGCGGGCGCGCCGACGTGGGGTGGGCGCCGCGCTCACCGCCGCGCTCGCCCGAGACGCCGCCGACCGCAGCGCCGGCCTGGTGTTCCTGTCCGCCGGCTCCGACGCCGTCGCCCGGGTCTACGAGCGGGTCGGCTTCCGACGCGTCGGCGTGGCGTGCGTCGCGCAGGGGGACTCATGAGCCACCGCTGCACCTTCGTCCCGCCTACGTCATCACTCGGCTGCGCCAGGCCGACCCGAGCCTGTTCGCCGGTGTCGACCAGCTGGCCCTCGACGAGGCCCTGCGTGCCCGCCGCGCGCTGACCCCCACCATCCGCGCCACCAGCCCGCCGGCGGCGGCTCGCCGGATGCGGGACGAGCGGTGTCGACGCTGACGCACGGGGGCCTCACAGGATCCGCAGAGCCCGGCACCGGTTCCGGCCCGGATGGTGCTGCTCGGATGGCGGTGTCCAGTGTCACACCTCCTCCTGAGCCGGGCCGACCGCGCACGAGCCGCAGGCGGCGCGGCTACCGGGCCGCCGCGCCGGCCCGGTTCACCGCGCACACCACCGCGCGCAGCGAGGCGGTGACGATGTTGGGGTCGATGCCGACTCCCCACACGATCGAGTCGTCGATCTCGCACTCGACGTAGGCCGCCGCAACGGCGTCGCCGCCAGCGGACATCGCATGCTCGGCGTAGTCGAGCACGCGTACCTCGTGCCCCAACACCCGCAGGGCGTCCACGAATGCGGACACCGGGCCGTTGCCCTCTCCGGTCAGCACGTGCCGCCCCTCGGCGTCACCGACCTCCACCTCGAGGGTGTCGTGGGCACCGGCCATCGACTCGCTGCGTACCGCATCGAGGCGCAGCGGCCCCCTACGGTCGAGATACTCGGCGCAAAACGCCTGCCAGATCTGGTCGGGTGTCATCTCGCCGCCGGCGGCGTCGGTGTGGGCCTGCACAGCTCGGCTGAACTCGATCTGCAGCCGCCGGGGCAGGTCGAGCGCGTGCTCGGCCTTCAGCACGTAGGCCACCCCGCCCTTGCCCGACTGGCTGTTGACGCGGATCACCGCCTCGTAGGTCCGGCCAACGTCGTGCGGGTCGATCGGTAGGTACGGCGCCTCCCACGGGTGCTCGGCCACCGGGTGCCCCTGCTCGGCCGCCTCGCGCTCGAGTGCCTCCAGCCCCTTCTTGATCGCGTCCTGGTGGGAGCCGGAGAACGCGGTGTAGACGAGGTCGCCGGCGTAGGGGTGACGTGGGTGCACCGGCAGCTGCGTGCAGTACTCGACGGTGCGGCGTACTTCGTCGATGTCGGACAGGTCGATCTGCGGGTCGATGCCCTGGCTGAACAGGTTCAGCGCCAGCGTCACCAGGTCGACGTTGCCGGTGCGCTCCCCGTGCCCGAACAGGCAGCCCTCCACCCGGTCGGCGCCGGCCAGCAGAGCGAGCTCGGTCGCGGCGACGGCAGTGCCCCGGTCGTTGTGCGGGTGCAACGAGAGGGCCGCGTGCTCTCGTCGCGGCAGCTGCCGGCCGAACCACTCGATCTGGTCGGCGTAGACGTTCGGTGTCGCCATCTCGACAGTGGCCGGCAGGTTGAGCACGATCTCGCGCTCCGGATCCGGCTGCCAGACGTCCATCACCGCGCTGCACACGTCGACGGCGAAGTCCAGCTCGGTGCCGGTGAACACCTCGGGTGAGTACTCGTATCCCAACGCGCACGCCGCCAGGTACTCCTGGGCGTACTTGAGCACCATCTCGGTGCCGCGCACGGCGATCGCCCGGCACTCGTCCCGGTCGACGCCGAACACGACCCGGCGGAACAGCGGAGCAGTGGCGTTGTAGAGGTGGACCGTGGCCCGTTCGGCGCCCGCCAGGGACTGCACCGTGCGCTCGATGAGGTCCTCGCGGGCCTGGGTGAGCACCGAGATCGTGACGTCGTCCGGCACCAGGTCGTCCTCGACCAGGTGTCGGACGAAGGCGAAGTCGGCCTCCGACGCGGACGGGAAGCCCACCTCGATCTCCTTGTAGCCCAGCCGCACGAGCAGGTCGAACATGCGCCGCTTGCGGGCCGGCGTCATCGGGTCGATGAGGGCCTGGTTGCCGTCGCGCAGGTCGGTGGAGAGCCAACGCGGCGCATGCTCGAGGCGGCGGCCCGGCCAGGTGCGGTCGGGCAGGTCGACCGGTGGGAAGGGCCGGTACCGACCCACTGGCATGCCACTGGGTCGCTGTGCACTGCGGCTGGTGGAACGGTGCTGCGTCATGGGCTCGTCCCAAATTGGCCGGCGGGTGGTGGCCAGGCAGGTCGAACGCCGCGGCGAGGGTCAGGCCGGAAGGGCCTCGCCGCGGCGACCGAGGAGGAGCGCGTGAGTCATCAGAGCAGTGATGCTAGCCGGTCCGACGTCACCGCCGGCTGGCGGCCCGGGTGGTGGGCAGGTCGTTCACCCGGTACACGTCCAGTCCGCGTACCAGGTCGACGCTGTAGAGCAGCTTGGTCTTGGCACGCATCGCGTGGTCCCGCCGGTTGTAGCGGGGCACCCAGTAGCTGTCCCAGGTCTCCCCGAACCCCTGGGCGAACCCGAAGCTGGTGATGTTGCGGGGGTCGCGGACGTCGACCAGGCGGACCCCACCGTTGTAGTAGGCCACCGCGACGATCCCGGCGGGGTGGTAGTCGAACCAGTGCGCGGAGCAGAACCCACCCTGCGGGGTCACCCCCTCGGCCGGACCGCCCAGGTCGCTCAGCTCCACGCGGTCGAGGGGTCGGATCGTCTTTGGTCCGTCGAGGTTGGCGACCTTCCAGGTCTGGAAGGAGCCGGCCTGGCTGCAGTCGGTCTGCTCGTAGTCCTCCTCGGTGACCAGCAAGACGTTGCCGTTGGACAGCTCGGGCGCCGTACCGGGCCGGAAGTGGGAGACGTTGGGCTGCCAGGAGTTGTGGTGGATGAAGTTGTCCCACGGCCCCTTCAGGGCGGCGTCGGTGGTGGTGGTCAGCAGCTGGGGACGTCGCGGTTGTCGCACGTCGAAGATGGCGGTGCCGCCTGAACCGGTGTGGTAGCCGAGCCCGTCGCCGGGGAAGTTCCACTTGTGGCCGGCCCCGCGGCTGAACACCTCGTTGGGGTCCAGCGCCGGGGAGGTGAAGCCCTGCACACCGGGCTCGTTGCGGTCGGAGTCGACCTCCTTCGGGTTGTTCCAGTCGCGCAGGTCGAAGATCGAGTACGTTCCGCGGCTGCCGGCGGTGTAGGCGTAGCGGCACTGCGACTTGCGCACGCAGGCCACCGTGTGGGTGCTGGTGGTAGCCGGGGCGCGCGAGCGGATGTGCGGGTTGGTCGGGTCGGTCACGTCGACGAGGACGATCTCCTTGCCGTCGCCGGCGTTGACGTGCTGCGGGTCGTCGGTCGACGCCTGGTGCAGGTCGACCCCGACGAGCACGAACTGACGCAGGGCGCCTCGGCGAGTCGTCTGCTCGCCGTAGTTCATCGCCTCGTTCTCGAAGGTGAAGTTGTCGGTCACCCCGGTGATCCGCGGCTCAGCGGGGTCGCTGATGTCGTAGACGGTGATCGACTTCAGCGTGGAGGCGTAGAAGTTGCGAGTCGACAGCGAGAAGTCACCGGAGATCGCCAGCGCGTCGGGCACGTTGCCGAGGTGCTCGACGTTGTCGCTGGTCAGTACCGGGGTCGGGGCGCCGGCGAGGAACTCCTGCCGCTTCTCAAGACCTTCGTGTTGGTCACCACCGTGACCCACGGCCGGAGCGCTCAGCCCCAAGGCGAGCAGTGTGGTGGCCGCGCCGACGGCGGCTGGACGCGTGAGTCGGCTGGACACTCGAGACATGTACCCTCCCAGGTCGCGGGAATGGTACAACACCATCCCGGCGTCGAAGGCAACCTACTGCAGGGTAGGGGCCGGCTAGAAGCAGCTGCGGGCCTGGCCGACCCGGCGGAGCCCGTGCGCGTCACCGGCGCCGAAGGTCGCCCGCTTGCGGGTCAGCCGGGGGTACATGATCTGGCGTCGGTCGCGTACGTGGTCGAGCCCGACCGCATGCCCGATCTCGTGCATGAGCAGATGGCCCTTGGTGCCCTGGTAGCCGGCGCGGGGGCCGCGCCCGAAGCCGTTGGCCAGGTCGCCGTTGAGCCGGGCGTTGAGCTGTACGAACGCCTTGACGATCTCCCCGGCGCGAGAGCCGGTGGTGTAGTAGCGCGGGCCGCCGTAGCCGGCCGACCGGCGCTGCAGCAGCTTCGACTCGCCCGGTCGCAGCCATCCGATGACGAGGCGGGTCCGCCGCTGGTAGTCCCGGTCGATGTAGGGGCGGACCTTGGAGAAACCGCGGTAGGCGAAGCGAAGCCCGCTCATCTTTGCCACCCGGTGGACGGCCATCTTCGTCTGGCGCAGCGCGTGGTGCGGAGCGCGGTGTCGGCTCATGCGCCAGCCGATGAGCTTGCACCTGTCCCAGTGCACCGGCTCGTGCTCGGCTCTCGCCGCGAACCGGTAGGCGCGCGGGTTGCCGCGACGGGCCGGCAGCGTGGCTGCCGCGGTGACCGACGTCGCGTACGCGGCCTCCGAGCGCGGCACCGGTGCCGCCTGCGCGGACGGTGCCGGGCCGACCAGCAGACCTGCGGCCAGGAGCACTCCGGCGGCCCAGCGCAGACCGCGACGGCCGGAGCGCCCGGGAGCACCAGCGAT
>JBBSMD010000081.1:0-8866 GCA_038233355.1 Propionibacteriales bacterium | reverse complement strand
CACCGCTGTCCCTCCCTCGGGCGACCAGGTCGAGCTGCGCCACGGTGACTGGCGTGCCGTCGTCACCGAGGTCGGCGCCACGCTGCGCCGGCTGCAGCACGGCGGGCGGCGTCTGATCGCGGGCTTCGACCGCGACGAGCAGGCGTCGGCCGGTCGCGGACAGGTGCTCCTCCCCTGGCCGAATCGGGTCGGCGACGGGCGCTGGACGTGGCGTGGTCGTGAGCTGCAGCTTCCCCTCACCGAGCCGGCCCGGGGCAACGCCAGCCACGGGCTGCTGCGCTGGGTGCCGTGGCAGCTGGACCAGGCCTTCCCCGACCAGGTGCGTGCCCGCGTCCGCCTGCGGCCCCAGACCGGCTATCCCTTCGCGCTCGACGTCAAGGTGACGTACGCGCTCTCTTCCCGTGGCCTGACGACGACCACCACGGCGACCAACGTGGGTGCCGACGCAGCACCCTACGGGCACGGCATGCACCCCTACCTGCTCGCCAACGACGACGGGGGGCAGGTCGACGGCTGGGAGCTCACCGTGCCGGCGGCCACGTACCTGCAGGTCGACGAGCGAGGGCTGCCCACCGGCTCGGTGCCGGTGGGGGGTTCCGCGCTCGACCTGCGCGATGGCCGACCGCTCGGCGACACCGTGCTCGACACGCCGTTCACCGATCTGGCCCGCGACCACGACGGCACCGCGACGGTACGGGTGCGCGACCCGGAAACGGGTCGAGGCGTCGCGCTCGTCGTGGACGAGCGCTATCGGTGGTTGCAGCTGTTCACCGGTGACACCCTCGGTCCCGATGTGCGGCGGCGGGCGCTGGCGGTCGAGCCGATGACCTGCCCGCCGGACGCGTTGCGCTCGGGCACCGACGTGGTAGTGCTGGAGCCGGGTGAGTCCCACACGGCCCGGTGGCGGCTGTCGCTCGCCGACGACTGACCGCCGTCCTCAGCGGTGGTCGGCCAGCTCCCGCCGGAGCGCAGCCAGTGCCGCTCCGGCCCGCCGGCCGTCGGCCTTCTGCACCGCCATCACCATGACCGGGTCGGCGTCCACCCGCTCGACCACCGCCCACGGGGCGCCCCGCCCGATCCCGATCGACTCGATCTGTGCCCACGCCACCCGGTGCGTGCGGTAGCCGTTGACCACCACGAGGCCGGCGTCGTCGGTGCCCACCCGGCTGCGTGCGAGGCCGTACATCACCGACCCCAGCATCGCCGCCGCGAGCAGGATCGTGACCACTTGCTCGGGGGTGAAGGTGGTCCGTACCTCCGGCGGCAGCACGATCGCGACGACGACCCCGACGCCGGCCAGCCCGAGACCGGCCACGGCGGCCACGATCCGCACCGCCCGCGGCCGGTACGTCACAGCCGGCAGGCGAGGATCTCGGTGAGGAGCGTGCCGCGCGCGCCCAGCGCCCACAGCTCGTCCATCACTAAGTGCGCTCGCGCTCGCGGCACCATCGCACGCACGGCAACCCAGCCCTGGCTGTGCAGCGGGGAGACCGTCGGTGACTCGATCCCGGGAGTCAACGCGACGGCGGCCTCGAGCTCGTCGGCGCGGATGTCGTAGTCGACCATGACGTAGCTTCGGGCGACGAGAACGCCCTGCAACCGGCGCCGGAAGACGTCGAGCCCAGCCGGCTCGGGGGCGCCTGCGCGGGTGACGAGCACCGCCTCCGACGCCAGGATGGTCTCGCCGAAGACCTCGAGGCCGGCCTGGCGCAACGTGGTGCCGGTCTCGACCACGTCGGCGATCGCGTCGGCGACCCCCAGTCGTACGGCCGACTCGACCGCGCCGTCGAGGCGTACGACGTCGGCGTGCACCCCCCGCTCGGCCAGGTAGGCGCTGACCACCCCCTCGTACGAGGTGGCGACCCGGCGGCCCTGCAGCTGGCTGACCTCGGTGATCGCACCCGCGGGTGCGGCGAAGCGGAAGTCGGACCCGCCGAACCCGAGGGCCATCGCCTCGACCGCCGGCGCGCCGGAGTCCAGCAGCAGGTCGCGGCCGGTGAGTCCGACCTCGAGGGTGCCCTCGCCCACGTACACCGCGATGTCGCGCGGGCGTAAGTAGAAGAACTCGACCCCGTGCGCCTCGTCGGTGAGGACGAGGTCCCGCCGGTCCCGGCGCTGGGTGTAGCCGGCGTCGGTGAGCATCTGCGCCGCGGCGTCGGCGAGGGCGCCCTTGTTGGGTACGGCGATCTTCAGCACGGTCGGCTCACAGGTGCGCGTAGACGTCGGCGGGCTCGAGGTCGAGCGCGACCATCAGCACCTGGGCGTGGTAGAGCAGCTGAGAGATCTCCTGCGCGGCGCGGTCACGGCCCTCGTGCTCGGCGGCCATCCATGCCTCGGCGGCCTCCTCGACCAGCTTCTTGCCGATCGCGTGGACGCCGGCGTCCAGCGCGGCGACGGTGCCCGAGCCGTCCGGACGCGTGGCGGCCTTGTCGGCGAGCTCGGCGTAGAGCTGGTCGAACGTCTTCATCGGCTCCCCTGCGGTACGGCGCGGTGGCCAGCGTAGGAGGTCAGCGCCCCGGGGCGATCGGTCGGTCCGCGGACGCCTGGGGTGCGCTGGCCGCTTGTTGGACCGGGGTGGCCCCGGTCCAATAGGTCGGCATCGGGGCCATCCCGAGCCAACGGGGAGAGGCACCTCAGCCGCCCGGTGGTGTCCCGGACCGGCCAGCCAGCAGGAGCGCGGTCGCGACGGCGGCCTGGGCGGCTTCGCGGCCCTTGCTCTCCCCCGAGCCGGGCAGGCCGGCCCGGTCGAGCGCCTGGGCGTCGTCGTCGCAGGTGAGCAGCCCGAAGCCGACCGGTGTACCGGTGTCGAGCGCAACGCGGGCGAGCCCGTCGGTGGCCGCGGAGCAGACGTACTCGAAGTGTGGGGTGCCACCGCGGATCACCACGCCCAGCGCCACCACGGCGTCGTGGTCGCCGGCCAGCCGCTGCGCCACCAGCGGCAGCTCGAACGAGCCGGGAACACGCACCACGGTCGGGTCGTCGATGCCGGCCTCGGCCAGCGCCGCCCGTGCACCGGCGAGCAGGCCGTCCATCACCGCGGTGTGCCACGCCGACGCGACCACCGCCACTCGCAGCCCGCGGCCGTCGACGGTCACGTCGGGAGCGCCCGCACCGCTCACTCGCGGTCGCCTGGCAGCTCGTGGCCCATACGTTCGGCCTTGGTACGCAGGTAGCGCAGGTTGTCGTGCGTCGGTGCAATGACCAGCGGCAGCCGTTCGGCCACGGTGATGCCGTACGCCTCCAGGGCGTTGACCTTGGCCGGGTTGTTGGTGAGCAGCCGCACCGAGCCCACGCCGAGCTCGCGCAGCATCTGCGCCCCGGGCGCGTAGTTGCGAGCGTCGGCGGGCAGGCCGAGGGCCACGTTGGCGTCGACGGTGTCGGCCCCCGAGTCCTGCAGGGAATAGGCGCGCAGCTTGTCGACCAGGCCGATGCCTCGACCCTCGTGTCCGCGCAGGTAGACGACCACGCCGCTGCCCTCGGCGGTGATCGCGGCCATCGCCGCCTGCAGCTGCGGGCCGCAGTCGCAGCGCTGTGAGCCGAAGACGTCGCCGGTTAGGCACTCCGAGTGCAGCCGCACCAGCACCCCGTCGGCCGACCGCAGTGCGCCGGGCGCCCCGCACACCAGCGCGACGTGCTCGGCGCCGCTGACCTGGTCGCGGTAGCCGTGCGCGGTGAACGTGCCGAACTCGGTCGGCAGCGTCGTGGTCGCCACCCGTTCGACCTGCAGCTCGTGTCGGCGACGGTGGTCGACCAGGTCGGCGATGGAGATCATTGTCAGACCGTGCTCGTCGGCGAAGTCGCGCAGGGCCGGCGCGCGCATCATCGTGCCGTCGTCGTGCACGATCTCGGCGATGGCGCCGGCCGGGGTGAGACCGGCCAGGCGCGCCAGGTCGACCGCGGCCTCGGTGTGCCCCGGACGCGCCAGGACCCCGCCGTCTCGGTAGCGCAGCGGGAACACGTGCCCGGGTTGCACCAGCTCGTACGGCTCGCTGGCCGAGTCGACCAGCGTGCGCACCGTGCGGGCGCGGTCGGCGGCGGAGATGCCCGTCGTGACGCCGTCGCGGGCGTCGACCGAGATCGTGTACGCGGTGCGCATGCGCTCGCGGTTGTGCGGCGTCATCAGCGGGATCGCGAGCCGGTCGAGCACGTCACCGGTGACCGGCACGCACACCACCCCGCTGGTGTGCCGGATCATGAACGCCATCAGCTCGGGCGTCACGCGGCTCGCGGCCGCGATCAGGTCGCCCTCGTTCTCCCGCTCTTCGTCGTCGACGACGACGACCGCGCGACCGGCCGCGACCTCGGCGACCGCCTGGTCGACGCTGTCGAGTCGTACGCCCATCAGGCACCGACCGTCTCGACGGCCGGGTCGGCCGGGCTGGGTGGTCGCTGCTCGCGCACGCGCCGCCAGGTCAGGAACCCGACGACGCAGAAGGCGCCGTAGAACCCGTACAGCACCGCCGAGGGGTAGAAGCCGGCGACGAGCAGCGTCGGCACCCCGACTGCGTCGACCGCGAGCCAGATCAGCCAGAACTCCACCCAGCCGCGCGCCATACCGTAGGTGGCGAGGATGCTGCCGGTCAGGATCCAGGCCTCGGTCAGCCGGCCGTAGGAGCCGAGGATGCCGAACAGCCACCAGAAGAACGCCGTGCCCGCGGCGTACAGCAGCACCAGCTCGACCCGCTCGCGCCCGGTGGCCCAGCGAGGTGCCACGCCCCGGCCTCGGCCCGCGGTGCCGGCGCTCCGCGCCTGGCGCCAGCGCCACCAGCCCCACACCGAGATGGCCACGAAGAAGACCTGACGACCGGCCTGCCCCCACAGGGTCTTGTCCTGCGGAGTGTCGAACACGGCACCCAGGAACACGGTGAAGAGGAGGACGTTGCCGACGATGCCGACCGGCCACGCCCACACCCGCCGGCGCATGCCGCCCAGCGCCGACCCGAGACCGAACAGGTTGCCGACGATCTCGCGCAGCAGGATCGGGGCACCGGCAATGACGACCTCGGAGCCGAACAGCCACTGCAGCGGGTTCACGCCGGTGCCCCGCTGGCCAGCAGCCGCTCGACGTACTTCGCCAGCACGTCGACCTCGAGATTGACCCGGTCGCCGGCCTGGCGGTGACCGAGCGTGGTGGCCGCGAGGGTGGTGGGGATGAGCGAGACGGTGCAGGCGGGAGGTTCGTCGGTCACCGTCACGACGGTCAGGGAGGTGCCGTCGACGGTCACCGAACCCTTGACCGCCAGGTAGCGCACCAGCTCGGCAGGGACACCGATGCGCACCACCTCCCAGTGCTCGGCGCGCCGGCGTTCGAGCACGGTGCCGGTGCCGTCGACGTGGCCCTGTACGAGGTGCCCGCCGAGGCGGGTGTCGGCGCGCACCGCCCGCTCGAGGTTGACCGGTGCCCCCGGCCCGAGGTCGCCGAGCCCGGTGCGCACCAGCGTCTCGCACATGACGTCGGCGGCGAACTGCTCCGCGTCGTGCTCGACGACGGTCAGGCAGCAGCCGTTGACCGCGATCGAGTCCCCGGCAGAGGTGTCGGTGAGGACCTTCGGGCCGCGGACCCGCAAGCGAGCCGATTCGTCGGTGCGGGGGTCGAGCGAGACGACCTGCCCGAGCTCCTCCACGATGCCGGTGAACACTGTCCGTCTCCTGCCTGCGGTGCCGGTCCGTGACCGGGGCAGGGGGAAACTACAGCGCGGCGCACAGGCGTGCGCCGACGCTGCGTGCTGCCTCCCATCCGGACTGTCACCGTCGGTCCTGGAGTTCCACCAGATCGGCCGGGCACCTGCGAGAGGCGACCGGTTCGCGGACTGTCACCGCCGGTTCGGAGTTGCACCGACCCCGGAGCACGCGAGCGTGAGCTCGCCGCCCAGTATCGCACGGTTGCTAGCGCAGCAGTCCCGAGCAGTGCAGCCCGCCGCGCTCACCCTCCTGTTGGTCCATTTCGGCTCACCGACGCGGCGGCCAGGTCGCGCAGGTGGCGGACGGCCGCGTCGGGGTCGTCGGCGCCGAACACCGCCGACCCGGCGACGAACATATCGGCACCCGCCTCGGCGCAGCGCTCGATCGTCTCGGCGGAGACACCGCCGTCGACCTGCAGCCAGATGTCGCCGCCGTACCGCTCGAGCAGGGCGCGAGCCCGTCGGATCTTGGGCAGGCACAGGTCGAGGAAGTCCTGACCGCCGAAGCCGGGCTCGACGGTCATCACCAGCAGCATGTCCAGCTCGGGCAGCAGGTCCTCGTACGGCTCGACGGGGGTGGCCGGTCGCAGACCGAGACCTGCCCGGGCCCCCGCTGCGCGCAGCTCGCGAGCCAGTCGAACAGGCGCGCGCGCGGCCTCGGCGTGGAAGGTCACGCTGGCGGCGCCCGCCTCGACGTACGCCGGGGCCCAGCGGTCCGGGTCGGCGATCATCAGGTGAGCGTCCAGCGGCTGAGCGGCCGAGCGGGCCAGAGCTTCCACAACCGGTGCACCGATGGTCAGGTTGGGCACGAAATGGTTGTCCATCACGTCGACGTGCAGCCAGTCCGCGGCCGGCACCGAGGAGGCCGCGTCGGCCAGCGCGGCGAAGTCGGCGGCCAGCAGACTCGGCGCGATCTGAAGGTGCATCGCGCGGAGTCTAGGACGCGGAGTGTCAGGTGCGACGCGGCCCCCGACGCGGAGACGTCGGGGGCCGGGTGTTGAACGCCCACAGCGTGTAGGCGTTGCCGCGAATCAGCAGCGTGCCGGTCCGCGACCGGTGCGTGCGCTCGGGCGCAGCGTGGGGAAGTCGAAGCACGGGAGTCTCCTCTCGGCGGGTGCTCGGTGGTGTCCAGGGTCGCCGAAGCAGGTTTCCTCGACGGGACACCCGCGCGACAACACGTGCCTGGCTCTGGTGGATCCCCGGCTGTGGGATCGTGGGCGGAGTCACACGAGACGCCGGACCAGACCAGCGACGGCCAGCCGCCGCTGCACCGACCGAACAGGGAGCGAGCTGCCATGGGACTGATGAGCAAGGCGATGAAGGTGGGAGTGGTCGCGAAAGCGGTCGACGTGGCCCGCAAGCCGGAGAACCAGCAGAAGGCCAAGGACATGCTGGCCAAGGCGCAGAGCAAGGCCAAGGAGCGCAAGCGTCGCTGAGTCTGTCAGCGCCGGCGCAGCTGGGCGACGAACATGGCGTCGGTGCCGTGCCGGTGCGGCCACAGCTGCACGTACGGGCCGCCCTGGTCGTGCACCACAGGCAACGCGGCCGACGCGTCGAGCAGCTCGGCGTCTCCGCGCTCGGAGAGCACCGTCTCCACCACCTCGCGGGTCTCGGCCAGCGCCGGTGAGCAGGTGGCGTAGGTGACCACCCCGCCGGGCCGCGCCGCGGTCAAGGCGGCGTGCACCAGGGCGCGCTGGAGAGCCGTGAGCGCCGGCAGGTCGTCGGCGGAGCGACGCCAGCGGGCTTCGGGGCGGCGGCGCAGAGCACCGAGGCCGGTGCACGGCGCGTCCAGCAGCACCCGGTCGTAGCTGTCCGCTGGCACCGCCCCGGCGGTGGCGTCGGCCACGACCACCCGTGTCCCGGGTGTGCGGCGCACCGCCTGCTCCGCCAGACGGGCCCGATGTGGGTGCCGCTCGACGGCGGTGAGCCGGGCGCCGCGCGCAGCACCGATCGCCGCCAGCAGTGCCGCCTTGCCGCCCGGACCGGCAGCGAGGTCGAGCCACGCGGTGTCACGCCCGGTCACGGCGACTTCGGCGGCTGCCAGCGTGACCAGTTGCGACCCCTCGTCCTGCACGCCGGCGCGTGCCTCACGTACCGCGGCCAGACCGCCCGGGTCACCGCCGGCCAGCACCACCGCGTACTGCGACCAGCGGCCGGGCCCAGCGCCCTGGACCGACAGCTCGTCGACCGTGGACAGCCCCGGGCGGGCGACCAGGGTGACCGCCGGTGCCTGGTTGTCGGCGGCGAGCAGCCTGCGGGTCTCGCCCAGGTCGGCGCCGAGGGCGAGGTGCAGCTGCTCGACCACCCAGCGCGGGTGCGACTCGGCCACTGCCAGGTGGCCCAGCGGATCCACCTCGTACGCCGGGGCCGCCTGCTCGACCCAGGCGCACCGGTCGTGGCCGGCGACGCGGCGGAGGACCGCGTTGACCAGGCCGGCGGGCCGATGCCCGACCGCGCGCCGGGTCAAGGCAACCGACGTCGACACCGCGGCGTGCGGGGGCACCCGCGTGGAGAGCAGCTGGTGAGCACCGATTCGCAGCACGTCGAGCACCGGCGGGTCGAGCCGGTCGACCGGACGCCCGGCGGCGGTTGCGAGCACCGCGTCGTACAGGCCGCGCAGGCGCAGCGTGCCGCCGACCAGCTCGGTGCTCAGCGCGGCGTCTCGGGCCGGCAGGTCGGCCTCGCGCAAGTGGTGGGCCAGGGCCAGGTTGGCGTAGGCGTCCTCGGCGTCGACCGCCCGCAGCACCCGCCAGGCCAGCAGGCGCGGGTCGCCGCTGCCCTTCCCGGGTGGCTCAGGCACCGAGCACGGTCCCGTCGGCGGGCCGGGCACCGCGGGCCCAGTCGGGCGCGGGCATCGTTCGCCGCCCGGACGCTCGCACCTCACGCAGCGCGACCGCGAACGTACCGGTGCCGGCGAGCACCTCGGTGCGAGTCACCCGGAGCTCACCCGGGTCGAGGTCGGCGACGTCGGGGCGCAGGGTCACGGGTCCGAGCTTGACCCGTGCACCGCCCAGCAGCGTCCACGCACCCGGGGCGGGCGTGCAGGCCCGCATCCGACGGTCGACGGCGAACGCCGGCTCGCCCCAGCGGATGCGGGCGTCGTCGACGCCGAGGCGCGGCGCGTACGAGACTCCCTCGCTCGGCTGGTCGACCGCCTCGAGCGTGCCGTCCGCGAGCCCGTCGAT
>JBBSMD010000080.1:0-9069 GCA_038233355.1 Propionibacteriales bacterium | reverse complement strand
TTCCAGCACTTCATGCTGGCCGACAACCTGACCGTGACCGAGAACGTCGTCCTCGGCGCCGAGAAGCTGCACGGCATCGGCCGGGCCGCTCGGGAGGAGATCGAGCGCATCTCCGGCGCGTACGGCCTCGACGTCGAGCCCGACCGCTTGGTCGAGGAGCTGGGGGTGGGGGCCCGGCAGCGGGTGGAGATTCTCAAGGTGCTCTACCGCGGGGCGCAGACCGTCATCCTCGACGAACCGACAGCGGTGCTGGTGCCGCAGGAGGTCGACGAGCTCTTCGGCAACCTGCGTGGCCTGAAGGACGAGGGCCTCGCCGTCGTGTTCATCAGCCACAAGCTCGACGAGGTGCTCGCGGTCGCCGACGAGGTCACCGTGATGCGGCAGGGGACCACCGTGGCCACAGTCGTCGCCGACAGCGTCACCGCACCCGAGCTGGCCGAGACGATGGTGGGCTCCGAGCTGCCGACCCCGTCGGCGGAGGCGTCGGCGGTGACCGACGTGCCCGTGCTGACCGTGCGCGACCTGTCGCTGCCGGGGGAGGGCGCTCGGCCGCTGCTCGACACGATCTCGTTGACGGTGCACCAGGGCGAGGTGCTCGGCGTCGCCGGCGTCGAGGGCAACGGTCAGGCCGAGCTGGTCGAGGCGGTGATGGGCATGCGTCCCCGCGCCACCGGCACCGTGCTGCTCAACGGCACCGACGTCACGCACGCCTCCACCCGGGCGCGCCGCGAGGCCGGCGTCGGCTACATCCCCGAGGACCGGCACCGCCACGGCCTGCTGCTCGACGCACCGCTGTGGGAGAACCGGGTGCTGGGCCACCAGGGGCAGGAGCCCAACGTCAACGGTCCGTTCGTCGACCGTGCCGGGGCCCGCGAGGACACCGAGCGGATCGTGCGCGACTTCGACGTACGTACGCCCGGGATCGACGTGCTCGCCCGAGCCCTGTCCGGAGGCAACCAGCAGAAGCTGATCGTCGGGCGGGAGATGAGCGGCGAACCGGTGCTGCTCGTGGCGTCGCACCCGACCCGGGGGGTCGACGTCGGGGCCCAGGCGGCCATCTGGGGCCAGGTCAACGCCGCTCGCCGCGAGGGGCTCGCGGTGCTGCTCGTCTCGGCCGACCTCGACGAGCTGATCGGCCTGGCCGACCGGATCCAGGTGATCCTGCGTGGCCGGCTCGTCGGCGAGTTCGACCCGAGCACGGTCACCCCCGAGCAGCTGGGTGCGGCGATGACCGGTGCCGGTCAAGTGCGGTCCGCGTGAGCGCCCGGCTCGAACGCTGGGGGCTGACGCTGGCCGCACCGCTGCTCGCCCTGGTGGTGGCCGTCACGCTCACCAGCCTGGTGCTGCTGCTGGCCGGCGACCCGGTGGGTGCCGTCTGGTCCGAGATCTCGTCGGTGCCCGAGGCTCGGAACCTCATCAACATCGTCAACGCTGCCTCGGTCTACTACCTCTCGGCCATCGCCGTGGCCATCGGCTTCCGGATGAACCTGTTCAACATCGGCGTCGACGGCCAGTACCGCATCGCCGCCTTCGTCGCCGCGTACGTGGCGGGTGAGGCCTGGCTGCCCGGCTACCTCAACACCGTCCTGGCGGTGCTGGCGGCGATGCTGGTCGGAGCGCTGTGGGCCGGCATCGCCGGTGTCCTGCGGGTCACCCGCGGGGTCAGCGAGGTGATCTCCACGATCATGCTCAACGCCATCTCCACCGGGCTGGTGGCGTACCTGCTGCGGCAGGCCGCACCGCGGGTGGCGGGCAGCAACCAGATCGGCACTCGGGAGATCCCCGAGGGCAGCCGCATCCCCGGCTTCTCGGTCGGGGGCGTGTCGACGGAGGTGTACGGCTTCGTGCTCGTGGCGGTGCTCGTCGGAGTGGCCTACGCGGTGGTGCTCAACCGCACCCGCTTCGGCTTCGCGCTGCGGGCCACCGGCCAGTCGGAGCCCGCCGCGGTGGCCAGCGGCATCGACGTGCGCCGCATGGTGCTGACCGCCATGCTGCTCTCGGGGGCCGTGGCCGGGCTCGTCGGGCTGCCCATCCTGTTCGGCGGGGCCTACAGCTACGGCACGACGTTCCAGTCCGGGCTCGGCTTCGCCGGTATCGCGATCGCCCTGCTGGGGCGCAACCACCCGGTCGGGATCGCCTTCGGTGCGCTGCTCTTCGCGTTCCTGGACGAGCAGTCCAACCCGCTGCAGATCCTGCTCGACGTCTCACCCGACATCGTCACGATCACCCAGGGCACGATCGTGCTCGCCGTCGTCATCGCCTACGAGGTGGTGCGCCGGGTCATGATCAGCCGCGAGCAGCGGGCGGTGGCCGCCGCCGTCGAGCCAGTCGGTCAGGGGGCGTCGGCGTGACCATCGCGACCGCACCCGACTCCGGCGTCGGGACCCAGCCGCCCCGGCGTCGGCGCCGGGTGCCGGCCGTACCGCTGCTCGTGCTGGTGGGGCTGCTGGTGCTGCTCTCGGCGCTGCGGCTGCTGACCGGCGCCGACGAGATCTCGTCGTCGGGCACGATCGCGGCGACGCTGGCCGCGGCCGTGCCCATCGGGCTGGCCGGACTGGGCGGGTTGTGGTCCGAACGTGCCGGCGTGGTCAACATCGGACTCGAGGGCATGATGATCCTCGGCACCTTCGGAGCCGGCTACCTCGGCTTCTTCTACTCGCCCTGGCAGGGCGTGCTCGGCGCAGCCGCGTTCGGTGCCGTCGGCGGGTTGCTGCACGCGATCGCCACCGTAGGCTTCGGGGTCGACCACATCGTGTCCGGGGTCGCGGTCAACATCATCGCCGCCGGCGCCGTGCAGTTCCTCGCCGTGCAGTCGTTCACCGGCATCCCCGGCGGCGGCGCCACGCAGTCGCCGACCATCCCCGACCTGCCGACGCTCAGCGTGCCCGCCCTGGCCGACCCGCTCGGCACGGTCGAGGGCAAGGGCTGGTTCGTCGTCTCGGAGGCCGCCGCCCTGCTGCGCGCGCTGGTGTCGAACCTGTCGGTGTTCACGATCCTCGCCCTGGCGCTCTTCGTCCTCACCTGGTGGATCCTGTGGCGGACCGCCTTCGGGCTGCGGCTGCGCTCCTGCGGCGAGAACCCGGCCGCGGCCGAGTCGCTCGGCGTCGACGTGATCCGCTACAAGTACGTCGCGGTCGTCATCTCCGGCGCGCTGGCCGGGCTCGGCGGCGGGTTCCTCGCGCTCGTCGCCTCGAGCACGTTCCGCGACGGCCAGACCGGCGGGCGCGGCTACATCGGCCTCGCGTCGATGATCTTCGGCAACTGGCGGCCCGGTGGGCTGCTCACCGGTGCTGGCCTGTTCGGGTACACCGACACGCTGCGGTTGCGCAGCGGCGGTGAGTCGGTGCACGCGCTGCTGCTGCTGGTCGCAGTGGTCCTGCTGGCCGTCGCGATCTGGCAGTGGCGCCGGGGCGAGCGGGTCGTCGCGCTGGTGTCGCTGCTGATCGCGGTCGCCGCTGGCGTGTGGTTCGCGCTGAGCGACCAGGTGCCCGGTGACTTCACCGGCATGACGCCGTACGTCACCACGCTGCTGGTGCTGGCCCTGGCCTCCCAGCGGCTGCGCATGCCGAAAGCAGACGGGCAGCCGTACCGGCGGGGCTCGGCGGGATGAGCGAGGACTCCCCTCGGTGCGCGGACGATCCGGCACTCTTGGCCGACGTCGACTGGCAGGGACTGCGCGCTGCCGCGGTCGAGGCGATGGGTCGCGCCTACGCGCCCTACTCGCGGTTCCCGGTCGGTGCGGCCGCGCTGGTCGACGACGGCCGCCTGGTCACCGGGTGCAACGTGGAGAACGCCTCGTACGGGCTCGGCTTGTGCGCGGAGTGCGGGCTGGTCAGCGCCCTGCACGCTGGCGGCGGGGGACGCCTGGTGGCCTTCTGCTGTGTCGACCGGCACGGTGACGTGCTGATGCCGTGCGGCCGCTGCCGCCAGCTGCTGCACGAGCACGGTGGGCGCGGGCTGCTGGTCGACTCGGCGTCGGGGCCGCAGTCGCTTGTCGCGCTGCTGCCGGATGCTTTCGGGCCCGACGACCTCACCGGCCGCTGACCGTCCCGGCGCTCATCCTGTTCGGCCGAGTGGTCCATGTGTGGCGGCCCGGATGGGCCGAGTGGCCGTGCCGTGGGCCGAGTGGCCCCATGTGGTGGTGCCCAACGTCCATGGGCCACCACATGGGGCCACTGGCGTCGCACCGGCGCTCGGGCGTCGGATGATGGGCTGATGGTCACCGAGTCGACCCGCGTGGGAGCCCTGCCGATCGTCGACGTCGACTTGCGCGATCCGGCCGTGGTGGCCGACCCGTACCCGACGCTGGCGTGGCTGCGTGACGCCGGACCGGTCGTACGGCAGCGCTCCACCGACACGCTGCTGGTCACCACCCATGCCGGCGTGACCGGGGTGCTGCGTGACCGGCAGTGGGGCAGGGTGTGGGCCGACCGCACGCCGCTGGACCGGCTGACGCCGTTCAACGCGCTGCACCGGTACCAGATGATGGAGAACGAGCCGCCGGAGCACACCCGCCTGCGGCGTCCGGTCGCGGCGGCGTTTGGACGCGGGCACGTCGAGCGGCTGCGGCCGCGGGTGCGCGAGCTGGCCGACGGCCTGCTGGAGCGCGTTGGCGGTGAGATGGACGTGGTCGGCGACTACGTCGAGCCGCTCAGCGTGGCAGTCATCTGCGAGCTGCTCGGCGTGCCGGTCGAGGACGGGCCACTGCTGCGGGACTGGTCGGGCGCGATCGTCGCGATGTACGAGCCGTCACCGCCGGCGGCGGCGGAGGCGCGCGCGGTGGCGGCCAGCGCTGACTTCGCGGCGTACGTCGGGGACCTGCTGGACGCGCGCGCGGTGCGACCGCGCGACGACCTGGTCAGCGACCTGGTCGCCGGTGGGGGACTGTGGCGCGAGGAGCTGGTCGCGTCGGTGGTGCTGCTGCTCAACGCCGGCCACGAGGCATCGGTCAACGGGTTCGGCAATGCCGTGGCCGCGCTGCTGACGCACCCCGCCGAGCTGGCTCGACTGGCCGCGGACGAGGGCGGCGTCGAGGCGGCGTGGGAGGAGCTGCTGCGCTACGACACGCCGCTGCAGCTGTTCGAGCGCACGGCCGTTGCCGACGCTCGGGTTGCCGGCGTCGAGGTACCTGCTGGTACGCGGGTCGCGCTGCTCATGGGCGCGGCGAACCGCGACCCGGACCGTTTCACCGACCCGGACCGGCTGGACCTGTCGCGGGACGCGGCCGGGCACGTGACGTTCGGGCTGGGGGTGCACTTCTGTCTCGGTGCGTCGCTGGCTCGCGTGGAGCTGCAGGTGGCGCTGCGGGCCGTGCTCGACCGCGCGGGGCTCGTGTACGTGGGCGGCGAGCGCAAACCGGCCTTTGTCCTGCGCGGGTGGTCGTCGTTGCGGGTAGGGCTCGCACCCGACTGACCGGCCCGTGTCACCGGCCAGCTGGATCGGTGCCTGCAGGCGGCCAGCCGCCGAGTGGCCCCATGTGGTGGTCGGCGGCCCCGGCCAGCCGGCCGAGTGGCCCCATGTGGTGGTCGGCGGCCCCGGCATGCAGCCACTCGAGGCCACTCGGCGAGGTGGAACAGCCACTCCGGGCCACTCGGCGAGGTGGAACAGCCACTCCGGGCCACTCGGCCGGCCGGGAAGGCGGCCGTCGCGACCCCGGTGCTGCCCGTCCACGGCTACGCCGGTGCGCACGGCCTAGATTGCGCCCATGGCCCAGCACGACGCCGTCGACATCATCGCCACCAAGCGCGACGGTGGAGCCCTGAGCGACGAGCAGATCGACTGGGTGGTCGACGCCTACACCCGCGGTGAGGTCGCGGACGAGCAGATGGCGGCGTTGGCGATGGCGATCCTGTTGCGCGGCATGGGGCGCGCCGAGGTCGCCCGCTGGACGCAGGCGATGATCGCGTCGGGGGAGCGGATGGACTTCTCCACGCTGTCGCGACCCACTGCCGACAAGCACTCGACCGGCGGGGTGGGTGACAAGGTCACGTTGCCGCTGGCGCCGCTGGTGGCCGCCTGCGGGGTGGCGGTGCCGCAGCTGTCCGGCCGGGGGCTCGGCCACACCGGGGGCACCCTCGACAAGCTCGAGTCCATCCCCGGCTGGCGGGCCACGTTGAGCACCGACCAGATGATGCGCCAGCTCGAGGACGTGGGCGCAGTGGTCTGCGCGGCCGGTTCGGGGCTCGCGCTCGCGGACAAGAAACTGTACGCGCTGCGCGACGTCACCGGCACGGTGCCGTCGGTCCCGCTCATCGCGAGCTCGATCATGAGCAAGAAGATCGCCGAGGGCACCGGCTGCCTCGTGCTCGACGTCAAGGTCGGGTCGGGCGCGTTCATGCAGACGCTCGACGACGCCCGCGAGCTGGCTGACACGATGGTGACCCTCGGCGCCAACGCTGGTGTGCGGACTGTCGCGTTGCTGACCGACATGTCGGTGCCGCTGGGTCGTACGGCGGGCAACGCGCTGGAGGTGCGCGAGTCGGTCGAGGTGCTCGCCGGCGGCGGACCGCCCGACGTGGTCGAGCTGACCCTTGCGCTGGCCCGCGAGATGCTCGTCGGCGCCGGGGTGGCCGACGTCGACCCGGCCGACCGGCTGGCCGACGGGTCGGCGATGGACGTGTGGCGGGCGATGATCACGGCCCAGGGAGGCGACCCGTCGGCGGATCTGCCGGTGGCGAGCGAGCAGCACACGGTCGTCGCCGAGGACAGCGGGGTGCTGACCCGGCTCGATGCCCTCGCGGTCGGCGTGGCCGCCTGGCGGCTGGGTGCCGGCCGGGCGCGGCAGGAGGAGTCGGTGCAGGCGGGGGCGGGCGTCGAGTGGCACGTACGTCCCGGTGCCGTCGTCTCGGCGGGCGACCCCGTACTCACGCTGCACACCGACGAGCCGGACCGCTTCGAGCGGGCGCTCGCCGCGCTGGATGGCGGGTGGGTGGTGGAGCCTAAAGCGGTGCCCCGCGAGGCAACCGGGGTCGTCATCGACCGGGTCGGTTAGGGCGCAGCAACGGCGGGTCAGGTCGGCGCGAGCACCGACAGGCCGGCGGCGTCCGCAGCGGCCGCGAACAGGTCGTCGTAGGTCAACACCCCGTCGGACCCGACCGCGACCGCGCTCGCCAGGTGGATGGCATCTAGCGACCGCAGTCCTGCCGGACCCACCAGACGGGCCGGACTCAACAGAGCCGAGTCCAGCTCGTACTCCGCAACACCCGACAGCGCTCGCTCGACCAGCTCGGCGACGCGCGGCAGGCGAGCCCGGCGAAACGTCCGCCACGCCTCCAGCCACACCAAGGAGGACGCGGTCAGGAGTGTCCCGGCGGCATGGTGCTGGGCGAACAGGTCGGTGAGCGCGGCCGACTCGGGCTCTCGCAGGACCCGCTTGAGCGCGGCGCTCGTGTCGACGTAGACGATCATCAGCGGTCGCCGCGGTCGAGCAGATCAAGGATGCGCACCCCGGCGGGCAGCTCGATGTCGGCGGCGGTGTCGACGAACCGTGCGGGAGCCCGTACGAGCCCGGTGGCGACGGCTCGGTCGCGGTCGCTCACCTCGCCCAGGCCCAGGTACCGGTCGACGGCCTCCCGCAGGAGGTCCTGCTGTGACCGTCCGCTCTTCTCGGCCGCCGCCCGCAGGGCGGTCGCGGCCTCTTCCGTGAGGCGCAGGTTCGTGGCCATGACGTCATGGTACCGAAAGCGCATAGCGGCGGTACCACGTCACCCCAGCATCAGCACGACCGTCTCCGCGACGCATCCAGGCTTGTCGTGCCCCTCGACCTCGACGGTGTGCCGGAACACCACCTGGGTGCCGGCGGGCACCTGCGACGCGTCGGCTACCTGCACGTGTGAGCGCACCCGTGACCCCACCGGCACCGGCTGGGGGAAGCGCACCTTGTTGGTGCCGTAGTTGAGCTTGGCGCCCTCGCCGCCGAGCGTGAACACCTGCGACGCCAGCCACGGCACCAGCGACAAGGTCAGGTACCCGTGCGCGATCGTGCCGCCGAAGGGGCCGTCCGCGGCCCGTTCGACGTCGACGTGGATCCACTGGTGGTCACCGGTGGCGTCGGCGAACGTGTTCACCCGGTCTTGGGTGATCTCCACCCACTCGCTGGTGCCCAGGTCCTCGCCGACCGCTGCGGCGACGTCTGCGGAGCTGTCGAAGACGCGCATGACCGCAACCTAGCCGGTGCGACGTCGGTCTCCGCTGAGCCGGGGGTGGAACAACGCCGTACGAGGCGCAGTTGCCGTGGCCATGACGATCGCGCTGACCGGTGCCACCGGCGGTCTCGGCGCACGGGTGCTGCGGCACCCTCGGCGAACACGCCGACGTGCGGGTGTGCGTCCGCGATGGCTCCCGAGCACCGGCCGGGCGTCGAGGCCTACGAGGCGTCGTACGAGGACACCGCCGCCGAGTTGTCCGAGGAGGCGTATGCCAGCCGGGCGGGCACCGGCGAGCCCCGGCAGCTCGCCGGTTGGGTCAGCTCCTACGAGGCGATCGCCGCGGGGGAGACATCGGTGACCAGCGACACCATTGAGGCGGTGACGGGGCGCCGGCCGTGGACGCTCGCGGAGTTCCTGCGCGCCGAGCCGGCGTCGTGGGCCCACCTGCGGCGCGGCTGATCCATGCCGACGGCACCCACCCGCCGCGCAACCACCACCCCGCCGAGATCAATCGAGTACTCGGATCTCGGCGCTCGAGGTGCGTACGGCTGCGCCAGACTGGCGGCGCCATGACGACACCGAGTCTGCGCACGATCGGCCTCATCGGCGGGATGAGTTGGGGGTCCAGCGCCGAGGACTACCGGCTCTCCAACGAGCTACAACGTCCTTCGGTCGCCGAGCGGCTGGTACGAACGCGCCGCCCATCGGTCCGAAGAGACCAGCGACGAGCTGTTCGGCTCAATCGGGTCATAGCTGGGTATTTCACGCTCGCGGCGAAATGACGCGCCCCCGCGGCCACCACGCTGGGTTCTTCTTGTCGGCGCGTCCGAGTGCGGGCGGGGCGTGCCAGGTTGATCAGTGGTTCGCGAGTGCAGCGGCTTCGAGGAGGTCGCGCAAGCGTTCCACGTCCGAGTCGGAGGTG
>JBBSMD010000079.1:0-9132 GCA_038233355.1 Propionibacteriales bacterium | reverse complement strand
GGTGGCGGTCGAGCAGGATGCCACCGGCGACGCGTGGTCGCTCGCGCTGTCGTACGCCAAGGCGATCGGCGGGCTGCGCGCCGGCGGGATCAAGACGACGTTCACCGAGGAGACCGAGACCGACCTGTTCGGCGAGCAGGCTGTGCTGTGCGGCGGCGTCTCCGCGCTCGTTCAGGCGGGCTTCGAGACGCTGACCGAGGCTGGCTACCAGCCCGAGATCGCCTACTTCGAGTGCTTGCACGAGCTGAAGCTGATCGTCGATCTGATGTACGAGGGGGGCATCGCCAAGCAGCGCTGGTCGGTCTCCGACACCGCCGAGTACGGCGACTACGTGTCCGGTCCGCGGATTGTCGACGAACGGGTCAAGCGCAACATGAAGGACGTGCTCGCTGACATCACCGACGGCACGTTCGCGCAGCGCTTCATCGACGACCAGGACGCGGGCGCGCCGGAGTTCACCGCGTTGCGGGAGAAGGGACAGAGCCACCCGATCGAGGCGGTCGGCAAGCAGCTGCGCGGGCTGATGGCCTGGGTGCGCAGCGACGACGACTACGTCGAGGGCGACGCCGCCCGCTGACCTCGGAGCGGGCTGTGGACGTCGTCGGGGCCGGCAAGCGGCGCTCGTACGTCCGACGGCGCTCGTACGTCCGACGGCGTTGGTACGTCCGACGGCGGGTGGCTGGTCGACGCGTCCCGCCTCGGCATCGAGTGGCGGCGAATGCACGGCCGGAGGCGTCGCAGAGGTGGACTTGCCGCCACTCGATGCCGAGGGGCTGCTCGAGCCGGTCACGTCAGGCAGAACTCATTGCCCTCTGGATCGCGCATCAGCATGAAGTGCTTGCCGATCTCGGCCACCCAGTCCACTCTCGTCGCCCCGAGCTGCTCGAGCCGGCGTGCCTCCCGCTGGATCGACTCCTCCTGCTCGGCCACCGGGCGGCTGCGGTCGCTGACCCGCACATCGAGGTGTACCCGGTTCTTGGCCGTCTTCGGTTCGGGCACACGCTGGAAGAAGATGCGCTGCGACCCGTCGGGATCGACCACGGCGTACGCGGAGTCCCGCTCCTCTGGGGGAACCCCCCAAGCCTCCAGCGCGGCCTGCCAGGAGTCGAACCCCTCCGGCGGCGGCTCCTCGACGTAGTCCAGCGCCGCAGCCCAGAACGCGCCCAATCGAGCGGGATCCGCGGCGTCGAAGGTGACCTGGAACTGACGTGGCATCGATTGCCCTCCCCGGGCGAGTCCTCCACTCTCGCATCGAGTGGCGGCGAAAGCACCGCTGGAGGCGTCCCAGAGGTGGACTTGCCGCCACTCGATGACGCGGGCGTGGTGCCTGGAGCCGTCACCGGCCCCTGCCGGTGAGCGGCCGTGTCACGCGCCCAAGCGCTCCCCAGTGCCGGGGTCGAAGACGTGCGCGACGCCTTCGGAGCGGCGCATCGCCACGGTCTCGCCGATGCGTCCGGCTCCCGGCTGGCTCGCGCTACCAGCTCGACGGGATCGCCCTCCTCGTCCTTCAGGTCGTCGAGGTGGCCGTAAACGTACGACTCGTTGCCGAGCTCCTCGACCAGGTCGACGACGACCTTCATCCCGTCCCCGTCGCCGCTGAGCTCGAGCTGCTCGGGCCGGATCCCGACCGTCACCTCGTCAAGGCCGCGGTCCCTCGCGGCGTCCACCTGGGTGTCGGCGAGGACACACAGCAGGTGACCGCAGCCACCGCGGTCTGGTGGAGCGTGCGGGTCTTCTGTGGCTCGTGTCCGGCCTTCCTGGGTCGCGGAGACGCTCACCGGCTTCGGCGGTCGTGCGTCGGGAGGCTCGCCAGCCGACCGCAACAGCCAGTCGGCGACGACATCGTCGGTGACGAGCACGCGAGCCGAACCGACTCGAAGCGCCCCGAGTACGGCGCGGCGCTTGCGCTAGCATCCCGTCGTCGAGCTCGTCCTCACCGCGGTGCGGTCCGTGCCTGCCAGCCGAGGAGGCGCCGTGGACGTGCTCGATCGCGACACCGTGAGGACCCTCGAGGTACCGACACCCACGTACGACCGGGGCAAGGTCAGACCGGGGATCGTGCACGTCGGGGTGGGCGGCTTCCACCGCGCGCACCAGGCGATGTACCTGGACCGGCTGCTGGAGGCCGGGGGGGCACTCGACTGGGGCGTGGTCGGAGTCGGCCTGTTGCCCGGGGATGCGACGATGCGCGATGTGATGGCCGAGCAGGACTGCCTCTACACCCTCGTCCTCAAGCATCCCGACGGTCATCTCGAACCCCGGGTCGTCGGGGCGATTGTCGAGTACCTCTTCGCGCCCGACGACCCGGAGCAGGTGCTGGCCCGCATGGTCGACGAGCAGACGCAGATCGTGTCCCTGACGGTCACCGAGGGCGGCTACCACGTCAACCGGGTGACGGGGGAGTTCGACGACAGCGACCCGGCGATCGCCGCCGACCTCGTCGAGGGCGCGGTGCCCTCGACCGCGTTCGGCTACCTGACCGAGGCGCTGGCCAGGCGGCGAGCCGCCGGCGTCCCCCCGTTCACCGTGATGTCCTGCGACAACATCCCTGGCAACGGAGAGGTGGCGGGCAAGATGCTGACCGCGTTCGCCCGGCACCGCGACCCCGAGCTGGCCGGCTGGATCGAGTCGACCGTCGCATTTCCGAACTCGATGGTCGACCGCATCACTCCGGTCACCTCCGACGAGGACCGAGCCGCCGTGGCCGAGCTGATCGGGGTGCGAGACGCCTGGCCGGTGGTGTGCGAGCCGTTCACGCAGTGGGTGCTCGAGGACCACTTCGGCCAGGGTCGACCCCCCTTGGAGGACGCCGGCGTCCAGGTCGTCGACGATGTGGAGCCGTACGAGCTGATGAAGCTGCGGCTGCTCAACGCCAGCCACCAGGCACTGGGCTACCTCGGCTACCTGGCCGGCCACCGCTACGCTCACGAGGTCGCTGGCGACCCGCTGTTCGCGGACTTCGTCCTCGGCTACATGGAGCACGAGGGCTCACCGACGCTACCGGCGGCGCCGGGCATCGACCTGGCCGCGTACCGCGAGGAGCTGGTCGAGCGCTTCGCGAACCCCGAGGTGCGAGACACCCTGGCGCGGCTGTGCGCGGAGAGCTCCGACCGGATCCCGACCTGGCTGGTCCCGGTCATCCGGCACCAGCTCGAGCACGGCGGCGAGCTCGATCGGTCGGCACTCGTGGTGGCGGCGTGGGCCAGGTACGCCGAGGGCATCGACGAGACGGGTGAGCCGATCGAGGTCGTCGACCGGCTGCGCGACGAGCGCATGGCAGCCGCGGCTCGGCAGCACGACGACCCGCTGGCGTTCCTTGCCGACCGCGACCTGTTCGGTGACCTGGCCGAGCAGGAGCGCTTCACCGACGTCTATGTCCAGGCGCTGAACTCACTGCACGAGCACGGAGCGCGCGCGACCCTCGAGGGCTGGGCCGGCCGGTGACCCAGCTGGTGGCCGGCTTCGACTCCTCGACACAGGCCTGCAAGGTCGTGATCCGCGACGCGGCCAGCGGCGACCTCGTACGCCAGGGACGGGCACGCCACCCCGACGGCACCGAGGTGGCGCCGCAAGGGTGGCTGGACGCGTTGACCGAGGCCAGCGCCGACGCCGGTGGCCTCGACGACGTCGCCGCGGTGGCCGTCGCCGGTCAGCAGCACGGCATGGTGTGTCTCGACGAGGCCGGCCAGGTCGTACGCCCGGCCCTGTTGTGGAACGACACCCGGTCGGCCAGAGCGGCAGGTGACCTCGTCTCCGAGCTCGGCGGGGGAGCGGCGTGGGCCGACGCGGTCGGGTCGGTGCCGGTCGCCTCGTTCACCGTCACCAAGCTGCGTTGGCTGGCCGAGCACGAGCCCGAGTCGGCCGGCCGTACGAAGGCCGTCTGCCTGCCGCACGACTGGCTCACCTGGCAGCTGACCGAGGAGACGGGGCTCGACGCGCTGGTCACCGACCGTGGCGATGCCAGCGGCACCGGCTATTGGTCGCCGGCGAGCGGTGACTACCGCCACGACCTGCTCGAACGAGCCCTCGGCTGTGACGCGGTGTTGCCCCGGGTGCTCGCCCCTGCGCAGGGGGCCGGGCGGACGCCGACCGGGAGCTTGCTCGGCCCTGGCACGGGGGACAATGCCGCCGCGGCACTGGGCTTGGGCGCCGGTCCGGGGGACGTGGTCGTGTCGGTAGGGACCTCGGGCGTGGTGTCGGCGGTGGCCGAGGTGCCGGCCGCGGACCCGAGCGGGATCGTTGCGGGATTCGCCGATGCCAGCGGGGCCTTCCTGCCGCTGGTGTGCACGCTCAACGCGGCCCGGGTGCTCGACGCCACGGCGCGCATGCTCGGTGTCGACCACGACGGGCTGTCCCGGCTGGCTCTCGACGCGCCACCCGGTGCCGGCGGCCTCGTCGTCGTGCCGTACCTGGAAGGTGAGCGGACTCCCGACCGGCCCGACGCGACCGGCGCGGTGCACGGGCTACGGCTGTCCACCGCCACCCCCGCGTACCTGGCGAGGGCCGCGGTCGAGGGGTTGCTGTGCGGCCTTGCCGACGGGCTCGACGCGCTGTCGGCGCATGGTGCAGAGCCGAGGCGGGTGTTGCTGGTGGGCGGTGGCGCGGCCTCCGAGGCGCTGCGCCGGCTCGCCCCGGCCGTGCTCGGGCTGCCCGTCGAGGTCCCGAGCGCAGCGGAGGCGGTGGCCGACGGGGCGGCCAAGCAGGCGGCGTGGGTGCTGTCCGGAGGAGTGGCTCCACCGACGTGGGAGATCGGCACCGTCGAACGGTACGAGGCCGACCCGACACCAGCGGTCCGAGAACGGTACGCAGAGGCCCGGGAGCTGGTGGTGCGCCAGCCGGCGTGAGGTCAGCCGGTGAGCGGAGTCGGCCAGCCGGCGTGAGGTCCAGCCGGACGTCACCGGCGCACGGCGATGACGACCGACGAGTCGACCGCCACCATGACCTCGACCGCGGTGAAGCGCTCGTCGGTCAGCCACTGCTCGCGCATCACGTCGACCCGCCCCTCGTACACCGGCGGCCACACCGCACACGGGGTGAAGTCGTCGAGGACGACCATGCCGCCGGGCTCGATCAGGTCGGCCACCTTGTCGGGGGAGCGTTTCACGTCGCGCACGTCGACGAACAGCAGAGCGAAGGGCGCGTACGGCTCGAGCACCGACCAGTCACCGGCCACCACCTCGACGCGGTCTTCGTCGGCGAAGATCTCACCCACCTGCCGGGCGAGCGGCTCGGAAAGCTCGACGGTGACCACCCGCGAGCTCGCGCTCATCCCGCTGGACAGCCACGCCGAGCCGACACCGCACCCGGTGCCTAGCTCGGCCAGGGTGCCGGTACGCGAGGCGGCCAGCGCCGCGAGCAGGCGGCCGGTCTCGTGGCGGGTCGAGGAGAAGAAGCCGGTGCGCCCGGAGAGGTCGAGGGCCCGCGTGACGAGGAGCGGCAAGTCGGTGCGCGCGCTCACCGGCGCAGTGTCGCACAGCGCACCGACCGAGATCGTTGTCTTGTCACCTGAGACGCTCGGGCAGTGGCGGCCACCCCGCCGGGCTCGGCGGCGTACCCTGGCGGCGATGCGGAAACACGTAGCCATCCTCGTGTGCCGCGGCGGGGCCTTCTAGGGCCGTCCCTGCCGCGGCGTTCGGCGTTGGCCCTGCCACGGACTCCGCAGCCAGGACGCTCGGCGCTACCGCGCCCCGGCTCCTTCCTCGCTCGTTTCTTGCACGTGACCCGTCGCACGCCGGCGAGCGCGGGCGGATCCTTCCGATCACTCGCATCCGCCCGATCAGAAGCGACACGTAGGAGAAGACCGATGTACGACATGTATCCCGAGTGGGGACCCGCCCGGCACCGCACCGACGACACCAGCCACGAGGCGGTGCGGGCCTCGATGGACAGCCGGGACAGCGGCCGCGACCGCCCCGACGACTGCTGAGCCGCTGGACAGCGACCACCTGCCGGGCGCACCCGGCCGGTGCCGTGACGGCTGGCTAGGGTGCGCCCATGTCCCGCACCGTCTCGCTGGCCGTGGTGGGCGGTGACGGGGTCGGTCCCGAGGTCACCACCCAGGCCGTCCGCCTGCTCGACCAGGCCATGGCCGCCCACAACGTCTCGTTGGCCAGCACCGACTACGACCTGGGGGCTCGCCGCTGGCACGCCACCGGTGAGACCCTGCCGGAGTCGGTGCTGGCCGAGATGCGCGGCCACGAGGCGATCCTGCTGGGGGCGGTGGGAGATCCCTCCGTACCGAGCGGCGTGCTCGAGCGGGGTCTGCTGCTGCGGCTGCGCTTCGAGCTCGACCAGTACGTCAACCTCCGCCCGGCCCGGCTCTTCCCCGGTGTCGCGAGTCCGCTGGCCGACCCCGGCGCAGTCGACCTGGTCGTCGTGCGCGAAGGCACCGAGGGCCCCTACACCGGCAACGGGGGAGCGTTGCGCGTCGGCACCTCGGCCGAGGTGGCCACCGAGGTGAGCGTCAACACCGCGTACGGGGTGGAGCGGGTGGTCCGCGACGCGTTCACCCGTGCCGCTGGCCGGCCCCGACACCGGCTCACCCTCGTACACAAGACCAACGTGCTCGCACACGCCGGCTCGCTGTGGGCCCGCCTCGTCGCTCGGGTGGGCGAGGAGTTCCCCGCCGTCGACGTCGACTACCTGCACGTCGACGCGGCCACGATCTTCCTGGTCACCGACCCGGGTCGCTTCGACGTGGTGGTCACCGACAACCTCTTCGGCGACATCATCACCGACCTCGCGGCCGCCGTCACCGGGGGCATCGGGCTCGCGGCCAGCGGCAACATCAACCCCGACCGGACCGTTCCGAGCATGTTCGAGCCCGTGCACGGCTCGGCGCCCGACATCGCCGGGCAGGGTCGCGCGGACCCGACCGCGGCGATCTTGTCGGGCGCGCTGCTGCTCGAGCACCTGGGCCTGTCGTCCGCGGCCGCTCAGGTGCAGGCGGCCGTCGCGGCCGATCTGGCCGGGCGCGGAGACGCGGTGCGCAGCACCCGGCAGATCGGGGCGGCGATCGCGGCGCGCCTGGACGAAGCCGCCGGCGTGCCCGTGCCGGCGTGAGGTGCACCCGGTGCCGCCGCGGTCCCCGTGCCGCGTGAGGCGCAGCCGGGTGCCGCCGCGTGCCGTCGCCGCGCTTGCGTAGGCTGACCCGCGTGGCCTCCCGGCGCATCGAGTGGTGGCAAAGCGACCCGGTGCGCGGCGGACGAGGTGGGTATTCCGCCACTCGACTGCGGCTTGACCGGCCACCGGCCCGGGACGGGGGACAGAGCGCCGCCACGAGGCTGCGCCACTCCGCCGTCCACGCCGGTACGACCTCGGTGCCGCGTTGCCGCAGCGCGGCCGCCACTCTGCGGACGACACCACCCGGGTCGCGGTAGAGCTGGCGGGCCGTGACGACCAGAACCCGCCAGCCGTGACTCTCCATCCGTTCGCGGCGAGGGAGGTCGGCCTCCCACTGCTCCTCGCGGGCGATGTGATGACGGCCGTCGTACTCCACGGCCACGCGTTCGTCTTGAAACGTCAGGTCGGGCCGGGCCAGCCAGTGGCCGGCACACGAGCGCGCAGCCTGGTTGACCGACGGCTCTGGTAGCCCGGCGAGGACCAGGAGCAACCGCAGGCGCGTCTCCATCGGTGACTCCACGCCAGACCGCACGAGTCGTGCGGCCCGACGAGCATGGCGCACCGCCCGACCGCGACCTTGTTCGGCCGCCGCGACGAGGTGGTCCGGCCGGAGGCCGGTCGCGGTCACCAGTGAGTCGCCCAGCACGACGAGATCCACCACACCGACCGCCACGTTCCTCGCGCTTGCTCCCGTCCTGAACCTGCGGTGACGTGTCGACCTGCTACGCGTGCGACCGGCGTCCCTGGCCTGATCCGGTGCACCCGCAGTCCGGCTCGGTGTCGATGCGCGTGGCCCCTGAGCGCCATGTGCACCACATCGGTGTCGGGCACGGTGGCCCCGAGCAGTCGCGCGGCCAGGTGGTGGCTCGCACGGCATCCGGCGGCGGCAGCGGTGACCGACGGCGGCGGCAACGGTGATCGACGGCGGCGGCAAACGTCCAGGCCGCTGCGGTGTGGCATCTTCGGTCGTCACCGAGGCGAGTGGTGGCATGCGCACCCACCCGGTCCGTCAACCGGGTCGGTTTGCCACCACTCGATCGCGCGCTGGCCGGCGGGCGCATCGAGCGCCCCCGTCGGTTACCGTGCGGACATGTCTGATGCCACGGCGCGGAGCCGGCTGCGGCTGGAGCTGACGCCAAACCCCACCCCGGCAGAGCGCCGCGACGAGATCCTGGCCGCACCCGGCTTCGGCCAGCACTTCACCGACCACATGGTGTTGTGCGAGTGGACCCCCGACGCCGGCTGGCACGAGGGGCGGGTGCAGGCGTACGGACCGCTCTCGCTCGACCCGGCCACGGCCGTACTGCACTACGCCCAGGAGATCTTCGAGGGACTCAAGGCCTACGCGTACGACGACGGCTCGGTGTGGTTGTTCCGGCCGGAGACCAACGCAGCCCGCATGCTGCGCTCGTCGGCGCGGCTCGCGCTTCCTGAGCTGCCACCCGACCTCTTCGTCGAGGCCGTCGACGCGCTCGTCGAGACCGACTGCTCGTGGGTGCCGCACGGCGGCGAGACCAGCCTGTACGTGCGCCCGTTCATGTTCGCCTCCGAGGTGTTCCTCGGAGTGCGTCCGGCCAAGCACGTCACCTTCTGCGTCATCGCCTCGCCGGCCGGTGCCTACTTCCCCGGCGGAGTGAAGCCGGTGTCCATCTGGCTGTCGCAGAGCTACGCCAGAGCCGGTCTCGGCGGGACGGGTGCGGCCAAGACCGGTGGCAACTACGCCTCGAGCCTGCTGCCGCAGCGAGAGGCGCTCGAGCACGGATGCGACCAGGTCGCCTTCCTCGACCCCGTCGAGCAGCGCTACGTGGAGGAGCTCGGCGGCATGAACCTCTTCTTCGTGCACGCCGACGGTCGCCTCGTGACGCCCGAGCTGTCCGGCAGCATCCTCGAGGGGGTCACCCGCGACTCGATCCTCACCCTTGCCGAGGACCTCGGCATGAAGGTGGAGGAGCGGCGAGTGTCGCTCGAGGAGTGGCGCGACGGCGTCGAGTCGGGGGAAGTCAGCGAGGT
>JBBSMD010000078.1:0-9171 GCA_038233355.1 Propionibacteriales bacterium | reverse complement strand
TGATCTGCCCGCCGGCGCTGCGACCGGCCGTCGTCATCCTGCTCGCCATGCTCGCGGCTCGCGGCACGTCGGTGCTGCGCAGCGTCTACGTCATCAACCGCGGGTACGAGGACCTCGCCGAACGGCTCAACGCCCTCGGTGCTCACATCGAGACGTTCCGCGACATCTGAGCCGGCGCCAGGTGCCTGCCGCCTGGTTGGTGTGCTGCCCCCCTGGTGCGGCCGGTGTTCTGACGTGGCGCCAGGTGGCTTTGCCGGCCACGAAACCCACCTGCGCTCACGTCGGACGAGTCGTACGACGTGCGGCCCCGGCGTCACCGCTACGCGCGACGCCGGGCACCGGCGAAGGCGAGCATCGCCGCGACAGCCAGCAGCGCCGGGGCGAGCGCGACCAGGAGCACGCCTGGTCGCCACGGCAGCGCCAGGACTGCGACCACGGCCAGCAGACCCCCGAGCGCCGCGACCACCGCCGGCGCATGGTCGCGGCCCCAGCTCGCGATCCCTGGCTCGGCGAGAGTCGCGCCGTCGACTTGCCCGGCCAGGTCCACCACGACGACATACGCGAGCAGCAACAAGCCAGTGATCGCCGCCGCGGGTACCGGCATCGGCGCGGCCAGTGAGCCGAAGAGCACGAGCAGCACGGTGGCGAAGCAGGTGGCACCGGCCAGCCACCGGGCGCGCGACCAGCCGGAGGCCAGCGCGGCGAGGCATCCGAGGACGCCGACCCGCAGGGTGACCGGGCCGACGGCGGTGGCGAGCGGCACCGCGACGGCGGCCAGCCCCAACAGCACCGAGGCCGCGGACGCCACCCACCGGGTGCTCATCGCGCCCCGGCGAGCACCGGTTCGAGGCGTACCCGCTCGAGTGGCACGGAGCCATCCGCGGTGCCGTCGATGACGACGACTCCCATCTCGCGCAGGCCGTGCTCGACGACACCCCGGTCGAGACGCCACACGCGCAGGGCGAGCTCGTCGGTCACGTCAGCGCCCGATCGGGGTTCCCGGGTCAGCACGTCCACCGCGACCACGGGATGGCCGCGCTGCCGCAGGTCACCCAACGCGGCGAGCACCCGGGCGTCGAGCAGCGGCGACAGCGCGAAGACCAGTGCCCCGGGCGGCAGCGCGGGGTGCGGCAGCCGAGCGATGGTGGGATCCACGTAGCTCTCGTCGAGCCGCGACGCGAGCAGCGTGTCGACCAGTCGGTAGTACTGTCTGGCGCCGACGTCGGGCGCCAGCCACCGCGTCACCCCGCCGAAGCCGACCACCCCCACCCGGTCGCCTGCACCGAGGTACGCCTGCGCGATCCCCGCGGCGGTCCGCACCGCTTGGTCGAGGCTGCTGGCGCCGTACGGACCGACGTCGGCGGTGGTGTCGACGAGGACGACGACGTCTGCGGCGAGCTCGGCGGCGTACTCGTTGACCAGCAGCTCACGCCGTCGGCTGCTCACGGCCCAGTTGACGCGGCGTACCGCATCGCCGGGCACGTAGTCGCGGATGCCGGCGAACTCGATGCCCGCTCCGGGCCGACGGGCCGCGTGGGTGCCGATGCGGTGCAAGAGTCGCTGCGGTACGACGAGGTCCCGAGCGGCCCGCGGAGGCGGGTACACGGCCAGCTCGCCACCCTCGCCGCGCGCCGTGGAGGTCCATGCGCCACCAGCCGAGCGGACCCGCACCACGACCGGGCCGATCGTCCACCGGCCCCAGCGACGCGGGCGAAGCGTCCACGTGGCGGTGTGCTCCCCGCGGCTGTGGGCGACCTGGCGACGGCCGTCCTCCACCCCCAGCACGCCAGGTAGGTCCAGGTCGAGGTCGACGGCTCCGAGTGGGACCTCGCTGCGTACGGTGACGCGGACCTCGACCCGCTCCCCCTCGAAACAGCGGTCCTCGTCGAGCTGCACGGTGACGCCGACCTCGTCGGGGCGGCGTCGTCGAGTCGTGACCGCGACGGCCGCCAGGCAGGGTGTGGCGACGAGGACCGGCTCGACTCGGATCGTGACGACGGCCGCCGCTAACGCGAGAACGCCGACCGTCGCGAGGTGCTTGAGCAGCCGGGCCGGTCGCCAGTCGAGCGTTGAGGTGACCGGCGGTCCGGGAGCGACAGCGCTCATGGCGCGGTGTGTGCCGGCACCGTCGACGGCGTCGGCACCTCGCCGAGCACCTCGGTGACGATGTCGTCACCGGTCATCCGCCGCACCCACAGCTCGGGCCGGAGCACGAGGCGGTGCCCGAGAGCGGGCACCGCGACCCGCTGCACGTCCTCTGGTGTCACGAAGTCTCGTCCGGCCAGCACCGCCGCCCCTCGCGCCAGCCGGGTGAGCGTGAGGCTGCCTCGCGGGCTGGCCCCCACCACGGTCTTAGGGTGCTCTCGGGTCGCCCGGACCAGCGCCACGGCGTAGTCGAGGACGTCGTCGTGCACCTCGACCTGCTCCAGCGACGCCACCATGGCGACCAGCTCCTCGGCCGTCCCGAGCCGCTGCAACCGCTCCGGCTCGGCGTGCCGGTCGAGATGGCGCCGTACGACGGTGTGCTCGTCGTGCCGGTCGAGCTGGCCGATCCGCACCCGCACCGCGAACCGGTCGAGCTGGGCCTCCGGGAGCGGGTACGTCCCTTCGTACTCGATCGGGTTGTCGGTGGCCAGCACCACGAACGGTCGGGGCAGCGCCCGCGACACACCGTCCACGCTCACCTGCTCCTCGGCCATGGCCTCGAGCAGGGCCGCCTGCGTTTTGGGTGGCGTCCGGTTGATCTCGTCGGCGAGCAGCAGGTTGGTGAACAGCGGACCCGGTCGAAAGGTGAAGTCGCCGCCGCGCTGGTCGTAGACGACGGCACCGGTGACGTCTTGCGGCAGCAGGTCGGGAGTGAACTGGATCCGGGTGAAGTTGAGACCGAGCACCTGGGCGAAGGCCCGGGCGAGCATGGTCTTGCCGAGGCCGGGCAGGTCCTCGATGAGGACGTGACCGCCAGCCAACACCCCCAGCAGGACCGTCTCCAAGGTGCTCCGCTTGCCGACGATCACCCGCTCAACCTCGTGCAGGCACGCGAGCGCGCGGCGGTGCGTGTCCCCCACCGTCAGCGTCTCCTGGGCACTCACATCCGCTCCAGCCGGTCGACGAGGGTGTCGAGTGCGGCCGCCGAGACGCCGGGCCGGTCGCGGTCGTCGGTCGGTGCGGCCCTGGGATCGACCAACGGCCACAGCTCGGCACCGAGGAGGTCGCGGGCCCGCTCGGGTTGGCGGTCGAGGTCCACCCCTGCGGTCTCGAGGAGCCGGACAGCGAGGATTCGCCGCAGCCGGCGCCGCAGGCCGTGGTCGTACTCCCATTGCGCGTGCAGGCCGCCCGAAACCTCGTTGCGCACCCGTCGGTACGAGGCGAGCTGGTGTGCGGCGGTGGCTCGGCCGGACCGCCCGTCGGTCTCGGACCGGCGCGCCGGGTCGCGCGAGCCGCGCCTGGTGACCGCCACCCAGAGCGTCACGAGCTCGACACCGGCGGCGATGGTCAGGCCGGCGAAGAGGCCGACCAGGCCCTCGAGCAGGGTGAGCCCACCCACGCCGATGGCCAGCGCCGCCCGAGCCGCGGTCATCGACGTGACTCGCCGATCACGTCGGACAGCTCGGCGTCCAGCTGGTCGAGGGCCTGTGCGGCGGACTCGGTGGCATCGGGAGGCAGCGGGCGGTCGGAGAAACGGGCCAGCCGGAACAGGTCGGTCAAGACGAGGGCGGCGTCGGAGCGGATCAGACCGGCTGCGACGGCACGGTCGAGCAGATCGGTGGGAGTCTCGGCCACGGAGCGCCGGGCGCCCGACCGCGCGAGTGCTCGCTCCATGGCGTCGTAGCAGCCGATGATCGAGTCTCGCCGCGGGTCACCGCTGGCCACGGCCGTTCGCCCCTCCGCGACGGCAGCGTGCAGGTTTGCGACGAGGACCCGCTCCTGCGCCTCCTGCGCCTCTTGCCCGGCGGCGACCCCGGCCGACGGTGGTGTCGACCGGTGCAGCGCGAGCACGACCAGTACGGCCAGGGTGACCATGAGCAGGGCGAGCCCCGCCGCGAACCACCACGACCAGGCAACGCCGGGCACACCGGTGGGCGGTGCCGGGGGGCGCTGCGGTTCGCCGGCGCCGATGGAGCGCACGGCCCTGCGGACCGGGTCCAGGCTGAGCGCCAGGAACACCAGCCCGATCAGCAGGAGGCGAGAGAGCCACTGCCCTCTCGTCGGTGGCGTCGACGGTCGATGTCCCCGGTTGCGCAGGTCGTGCAAGACGATCGCTCCGATGAGGACCGCGCCGACGACGGCCACGACGAGGAGGGCCGTCTGCAGCCGCGTGCCCGGCGGCGGGAGGTCGGCCAACGAGAGCAACGGCTCGGCCGGTAGCCCGGCGTCCCTGGCCGCCAGGCCGGCAGCGCCGACCACCAGAAGACTGCCGGCAACCAACGCGAGGGCGGCTGCGGGCCAGGGCCGGTGCTTCGCCTCACCACGCCTGCGCATTCGGCTCCTTCGTCTGCCATCCACGATGCACGGTATCCGCCACGGGTCACGGTGAGGTTGCGTCTCCTCCAGGCTTGGTTTGGATGGGCTCGACGCAAGCCGTCAGGTGGTCCGGTGCTCATGCGCGACAGTGCCCCGGGCTTACCAGGCGCGGGCAAAGCCGATCACGAGCGAGGACAGGGCCGCGTCGAACACCCCGTCCCCCCACGGCAGCTCTTCGGCCACCCCCTCGCGGACGTCAGCACCCGGGTAGCGGCTGCGGCACGCCGCCGCGAACTGAGACGCGGGGTCGATCGCTGCGACGTTCGTGGCCGCCGACGCGCGCCACGAGCTCCGCCGTGAGACCCCCTGGTCCGCATCCCACGTCGACGACTCGCACCGGACGAGGCGAGAGGATGGTGACGTGTCCGATGAGTCCATCCTCGAGCCGGTGACGGTCGACCCACCCCGCTTGCCCCGACCGGTCATCATGCGGCAGCGCTGGTGCGACCTGGTCTACCTGCACTGGGCGATCCGGCCCGACTGGGTGTCCCCGCTGATGCCCCCGGGCACCGTGCCCGACCTGCATGAGGGCAGCACCTACGTCGGGCTGGTGCCCTTCCGCATGGTCGGCGCCGGGTTCGCCGGCGGTCCCGCGGTGCCGTGGGCCGGGAGCTTCCATGAGATGAACGTGCGCCTCTACTCGGTGGACCGCACTGGCCGTCGCGGGGTCGTGTTCTGCAGCCTGGACGCCAATCGGCTCGTCGTCGTGCTCGGTGCCCGCACGGTGCTCGGCCTGCCGTACCGCTGGTCGCGGATCCACCACCACGAGCGCCGCACCGACGATGGGCCAGAGCACGAGTACGGCACCAGCACCAGGTGGCCGGGGCCCGCCGGCCACGTCAGTCGGCTGACCGTCCGCGACCTCGGGTCGGCCGCGCGCGCAGGTGACACCCTGGCCCATTTCGTCAGTGCCCGCTGGGGGCTGCACGTGCAACGCTACGGACGTACCTGGTACCTCCCGGTCGCGCACGAACCCGTCCCGCTGCACCGGGCCCACCTCGTCCACCTCGACGATCAGCTGGTCGCCGCCAGCGGTCTGCCGGGGGTGGCGGACCGGCCACCCGACCACGTGCTGTTCTCTCCTGGTGTGCAGGTGCGATTCGGGCGGCCCGTCGACGCCCGGACGCCCCGGCCACGTTGACCCGCGGACGGCCTGCGTGGCGAGACGTCATTGTTCGGCGCGGCCATACTGACCGCGTGACATCGAGGTGGGCCGTGCTCGACGACGCCCGGCCGCTGGCGATCGCGCATCGCGGCGGCACCGCGTACCCGCCCAACCGGGGCGGGGAGAACTCCCTGGCCGCCTTCGCGCGGGCCGTCGCGATGGGGTACCGCTGGCTGGAGACCGACGTGCACGCCTCCCGCGACGGCGTCGTTTTCGCCTGCCACGACGCCACCCTGACCCGACTCACCGGGGAGGACGGGTCGGTGGCCGACCTCGATGCCGCCACGGTGCGGCGCGCTCGCATCGGTGGCACCGAGCCGGTACCGACCCTCGAGGACCTGTTCGTCGCGTTCCCCGACGCGCGGCTCAACGTTGATGTCAAGGACGACCGAGCGGTGCAGCCGGTGGTCGACCTGCTGCACCGGCTCGGCGCCTGGCACCGGGTGGTCCTGGCCTCGTTCTCCCAGCGCCGCGTGCTGCGGCTGCGTCGGTGCGCGCCGAGCGGCGTCGCCACCTCCGCCGGCCCGGCCGAGGTGCTCGCCCTCCGCGCCACTCCCCCGGCGTTGCCGACCTGGGTCGAACGCGCCGTCACACCGCCGTTCGTCACGCCCGTATGGGACACGCTGGCCTGCGTGCAAGTGCCCGAGCGCGTGGGCGCCGTGCCGATCGTGACCGCCGGGTTCTTGCGCCTCGCCCACGCCCGCGGTCTGGCCGTGCACGTGTGGACCGTCGACGAGCCCGACGCCATGCACCGGCTGCTCGATCTGGGAGTGGACGGGCTGATGACCGACCGCATCGACGTGCTCAAGGACGTGCTCGTCGCCCGCGACCAGTGGACCGGAGTCTCGTGACGGTGCACGAGGTCGGCCGCTACCCCGACCTGCAGGAACGGCGCCGCGAACAGCGGGCCTGGTACTGGTACGACTGGGCCAACTCCGCCTACGTCACCACGGTGGGCACGGTGCTGTTCGCGCCGTACCTGACCAGCGTCGCCGAGCGGGCCGCCTGCGGGTACGTCGGCGCGGTCGACCGGCCCTGCGAGCAGACCCTCTCGGTGCTCGGGCTCGCCGTCTCACCCGGGTCCCTGGTCTTCTACGCGATCACGCTCACGACGGTGCTGTCCGCGCTCGTGCTGCCGGTCATCGGCGCGGTCGCCGACCGTAGCCCGGCGCAACGGCGGCTGATGGCTCGGCTGGCGTGGACGGGCGCTGCGGCGGCCGCCGCGATGGGGCTCGTCGCGGGCACCAACTGGCAGCTCGGCGTCGCGCTGCTGCTGGTGGCCAACCTCTCCCTGGGTGGCTCGCTGGTGGTCTACGACGCGCTGCTGTGCCGCATCGCGACCCCCGACGAGCGCGACCGGGTGAGCTCGCGTGGCTGGGCCCTGGGCTACCTCGGCGGCGGACTGCTGCTCGCGGTCAACCTGGGTCTCGTCACCTTCGCCGGCAGTCTCGGCGTCTCCACGTCCACGGCGGTGCGGATCAGCCTCGCCTCGGCCGGCCTGTGGTGGGCTGCCTTCACCCTCATCCCCTACCTCGGCATCCGCGACCGGCCTCCCACCGGGGCCGCGACCTCCTCGGGGACGCTGCTCCAGCGCAGCTTCGGCCAGTTGTGGACGACCATGCGCCACACCCGCCGCTACCCCCAGACGTTGCTGTTCCTGCTCGCGTACCTGTTCTACAACGACGGCATCCAGACCGTGATCGGGACCGCGTCGGTCTACGGCAACAAGCAGCTCGGGCTCAGCACCAGCTTCTTGATCGCCGCCATCCTCATGGTGCAGTTCGTCGCGTTCGGTGGCGCTCTGTTCTTCGGTCGGGTGGCGGCCGCCGTGGGCAGCAAGCAGACCATCGTGGGCGGCCTTGTCATCTGGTCCCTCGTCGTCATCGCCGGCTACTTCGTGCCGGCGCAGGCACCGCTGGTCTTCCTCGGTCTCGCCGTCTGCATCGGCCTGGTCCTGGGCGGCACCCAGGCGCTGTCCCGCTCCTTCTTCAGCCAGCTCGTCCCGCGCGGTCAGGAGGCGGAGTACTTCAGCCTGTACCAAGCGTGTGAGCGGGGCACCAGCTGGCTCGGCACCCTCGTCTTCGGCGTGGTGCAGCAGGTCACCGGCTCCTATCGCCCGGCGATCTTTGCCTTGGTGCTGTTCTTCCTCGTCGGGTTGGCGCTGCTGCTGCCGCTGGACCCGCGTCGCGCCATCCGAGCGGCCGGCAACGAGGTGCCCACGGTGGTGTGATTGGGGCGTACGAGTCGAGTGGGAATCCTCACCCCCGGTGATTCGTTCCAACCTTTCGAGAGCCCGGTTACGAAGCACCAGTGAGCAGCACGTGAGTACAGGTCGGATCGGATGGCCGGGCCATCGACTCGCAGCGGTCGGACGGCTGTCGGAGTCGGGTGACGACAGGGAGGAACCACCATGGCGGAGCGCACCTTGCGAGGCGCACGGCTCGGCGCGCAGAGCTTCGAGGACGAGCGCGGTGTGGAGATGGCACCACGGCAAGAGGTCGAGTACGACTGCAGCCACGGCCACTACTTCACCGTCATCATGGCCACCGAGGCCGAGGTGCCACGCGAGTGGGAGTGCAGCCGTTGCGGCGGTGTCGGCGTCCACCGCGAGGCCGGCGACCCGGTGGCGAAGAGGGAGAAGCCGCCCCGTACGCACTGGGACATGCTGCGAGAGCGGCGATCGATCTCCGAGCTCGAGGAGATCCTCACCGAACGCCTCGACCTGTTGCGCACCGGCGCCATCGGCCCGGCCCACCTGCACCGCCCGGCCAAGCGTCGCAGCGCCTGAGGGGCAGCCGGCCCCCGGCGGGTGTGCGAGCGCGCTAGCGCTGGTCGCGCCCCTCGTCCGGGTCGACCACCTCACCGGGTACGACCGATCCCGACGCAGGCGTGCGGCCCGACGGGTCACCGGCGGGGCGGCCGGCGCGCGCGGTGGCGCGCCGGGCGACGTAGGTCTGCAGCAACCGGCGGGCTGGCGGTCTCGTGGGCGGCAGCACGACCAAGAAGCCGACGACGTCGGTGACAAAGCCCGGTGTCAACAACAAGGTCCCTCCCACCAGCACCAGGGCGGCGTCGGTGAGTTCCCGCCCGGGCAGGTGGCCGCTGCGGATCGCTCCGGTCAGCGCGCGCCACGACCGCGTGCCCTCTCGCTTGACCAGCCACGCGCCGAAGGCGCTCTCCACCAACAAAAGGACGACGGTGGGCAGGACCCCGATCAGCTGACCGACCTGGATCATGACGGCGATCTCCACGATCGGGACCACCAGGAACGCGACCGGCAGCAGCAACCACCCGTTCACCGCGAGACACCGACCCTGCGCCGGATCCGGTCGAGAATCTGGTGCCCGCGGTGCCGTACGCCCCAGCCGGTGACCCGCCACAGGGCCTCACGCACGATGGCGCCGTTCATCTTGGACTCGCCACGCTCGCGTTCGACGAAGCAGATCGGCACCTCGACGACCCGGCACCCGGCCCGCACGGCCCGC
>JBBSMD010000077.1:0-9183 GCA_038233355.1 Propionibacteriales bacterium | reverse complement strand
GGTGTACCGCTCGCGACAGGCACCACCACAGCGTGTCGCAGGCGGCCGGGAGTGCCGCTTCTCATGGCTGCGGGTTGCTTCTCACGGCTTCGCAGCCGTGCGAAGCAGCACGTCACCACGAGAACGTGGTAACAGCAGCACCGCTACACCCCGGCGTGCGTACGGATCCAGGCGTGCATTGCGATCGCCGCCGCCGCGCCGGCATTGATCGACCGGGTCGAGCCGAACTGCGTGATCGAGCACACCAGCGTGCACGCCGCGGCTGCCTCTCCGGTGAGCCCCGGGCCCTCCTGACCGAAGACCAGGACGCACGCGTACGGCAGCACCGTGCGTTCCAGCGGCCGGGCACCGGGCAGGTTGTCGACGCCGATCAGCGGGAACCCTTCCCGCTCGGCCCAGCCGGCGAACGCCGTGATGTCCGCGTGGTGCATCAGGTGCTGGTAGCGGTCGGTCACCATCGCCCCACGCCGGTTCCAGCGGCGCCGGCCCACCACGTGCACTGCCCGCGCGGCGAACGCGTTGGCGGTACGCACCACGGACCCGATGTTGAGGTCGTGCTGCCAGTTCTCGACCGCGACGTGGAAGGGGTGCCGCCGCTCGTCGAGGTCGGCCACGATCGCGTCGAGCCGCCAGTAGCGGTAGCGGTCGACCACGTTGCGCCGATCACCGTCCGCGAGCAGTTGCGGGTCGAGCCGCGAATCGGCTGGCCACGGCCCCTGCCACGGCCCCACTCCGACCGATGGCGGCGCCTCCTTCACGACACCGTCGCCTGTCACGTGATCGATGCCGCCGGACATGTCGCCGCCTCCCGTACGCTCATGACGTGGACGTTGCTCTCGGTCCTGGCTGGCTCGACCCCAACAGCATGCTGCTGTCGGCCGCGGGTGCTGCACTGTGGATCGCGCTGGCGGTGATCTTCGCCGAGTGCGGACTGCTGGTGGGCTTCTTCCTACCCGGTGACACGCTGCTTTTCACCGTCGGCCTCTTCGTCAGCCAGGGCCTCATCGACCACCCGATCTGGTGGGTGTGTGTGGTGCTGACCGTGGGCGCTGTCCTCGGCAACGTCCTCGGGTACGAGATCGGTCGGGCGGTGGGTCCGCCGGTCTTCGAACGTCGCCAGGGCCGGCTGATCAACAAGCAGCAGGTTGCGCGGACCCGCGACTTCTTCGACCGGTTCGGCGCCGTGGCCATCATCTTGGCGCGTTTCGTGCCGGTGGTACGCACGTTCATCACCGTCACCGCCGGTGTCGCGAGGATGGACCGGCGGCTCTACCTGACCTACAGCACCATCGGGGCCGTCATCTGGGTCTGGAGCATCACGCTCCTCGCCTGGCGCCTCGGTGCCTACCAGTTCGTCCAGGACGTCGTGCAGCCCCACCTCGACCTCATCATCGTCGGCGCCGTCGTGATCTCGATCCTGCCCGTCCTGCTGCATCTGCTGCTCTCCCGGCATCGGGCGAAGCGTCGCGGCGGCGCCACCCCCCACACGCCCGCCGCGTCGACGAGCGAATCCGCCGCCGCGATGGACAGCGGACGTGCCGAGCAGCAACACCGCGGCGACAACGAGGCGACACCGACAGCGCACCGCGCCAGCGTCCCCCGCTCCCCCTGAGCGTGCCGTGCGCCGCCTCCTGGGGCGCCGGGACACCGTGACCGCACGCCCCGGAGCCGGTTCAACCCAGCCCGAGCTCTGCGGCACCGTACGCCGCGCGGTACTCCAACCCCGTCGACTCGACCGCCTGCTGCGCACCCGTGGCACGGTCGACGATGACCGCGACCGCGAGCACCTCGGCACCGGCCTCGCGCAGGGCGGCCACCGCGCTGAGCACCGAGCCGCCGGTAGTGGAGGTGTCCTCCACGGCGACCACCCGGCGACCGCGCACGTCAGGGCCCTCGATGCGGCGCTGGAGGCCGTGCTTCTTGCCCTCCTTGCGGACGACGAAGGCGTCCAGCCGGCGGCCATGCGCCGCGGCCGCGTGCAGCATCGCCGTCGCCACCGGGTCCGCGCCCAGGGTGAGACCCCCGACGGCGTCGACCCGAAGGTCGTCGGCGAGCGCGAGCATGACCCGGCCCACCAGGGGAGCCGCCTGAGCGTCGAGGGTGATCCGGCGCAGGTCGACGTAGTAGTCGGCCTCGCGACCCGAGCTGAGCGTCACCCGCTCGCGTACGACCGCCTTCTCGTCGATCTGCGCCAGCAGCCGCTCGCGGTCGCGCGTCGTCGTCGAGTCGGCCATGCCCGGCAGGGTAGCCGCCGCGGGCCCTGGCCGGCGGCCACCAGGACGCCTCCCACCGCGACGCTGCGAATGCCGACATGAGGTCGCACGGGAGGCAGCTCCAGTGACCCGCCGCCACCACGCTCGTCGAGTGGTGGCAAGTGCACCACCTTTGTCACCGCGGTGGTCGACATGCCGCCAGTCGACGTGAGTTGCACGATGGGGTACGCCGTACGGCACCTACCAGCGGGGCGTGCGGCTAACCTCGCTCGGCATGAAGCAGCTGGCGCAACGAGTCGCCGGGGTGGACACCACCATCTTCGCCACCATGTCGGAGCTGGCACGCGAGACCGGCTCGGTCAACCTGGGCCAAGGATTCCCCGACGTCGACGGTCCCGACGAGGTGCGCGAGGCGGCGGTCGAGGCGCTGCGCACCGGCCGAAACCAGTACGCGCCCGGTGCCGGCGTACCCGAGCTGCGGCAGGCCGTGGCCGAGCACCAGCAGCACTGGTACGGCATGCAGGTCGACCCCGATAGCGAAGTGGTCGTGACCACGGGGGCGACGGAGGCGGTCGCGGCGGCCCTGCTGGCCCTGGTCGACCCCGGCGACGAGGTGCTCATGCTGGCGCCGTACTACGACTCGTACCCCGCCGGCGTCGGTCTCGCGGGCGGGAGCAGACGCCTGCTCACTCTGTATCCGCCGGACTTCCGGCTCGATGCCGACGCGCTGCGTGCGGCGGTCACCCCGGCCACCACCGCCATCCTGCTCAACACGCCGCACAACCCGACGGGTGCCGTGCTCACCGTCGACGAGCTGAGCGCGGTGGCACAGGTGGCCGTCGAGCACGACCTGCTGGTGATCACCGACGAGGTCTACGAGCACCTCGTCTTCACCGGCCACCAGCACGTGCCGATCGCCACCTTGCCGGGCATGGCCGAACGCACCCTCACCGTCTCCAGCGCCGGCAAGACGTTCTCGTTCACCGGCTGGAAGGTCGGCTGGGCCGTGGGTTCGGCTGCGTTGGTCGGCGCGGTGACGAAGGCCAAGCAGTTCCTCACCTACACCTCCGGCGCTCCATTGCAACCGGCTGTGGCGTACGCGCTAGGCCTGCCGGACAGCTTCTTCACCGGGGTCGCCGCGGCCTTGCAAGAGCGCCGCGACCAGTTGTGCACCGGCCTGTCCGACCTCGGGCTGGAGGTGCTCGTGCCGGAGGGGACGTACTTCGCCACGACCGACGTGCGCTCACTGGGCCATGACGACGGCGCACGCTTCTGCCTCGAGCTGCCCCGGCGGGCCGGGGTGGTGGCGATCCCGCACGCGGCGTTCCACGACGACCCCGACGCCGGGCGCTCGCTGGTGCGCTGGGCCTTCTGCAAACGCCCCGAGGTGCTCGACGAGGCGCTGGCCCGACTCCGGCGGGCATTCGGCTGACGTCGCTGCCGCGCCCGGGCGCGCGGAGCCGGCGGCCGTTGCTGCGAGCGGACCCCCTCGCACCACGCTCCGCGAGTGGATCGATCTGCGAGTGGCGCCATGTGGTGGTGGAACGCCCTCAACAGCGACCACGTCGGGCCACTCAGCGGGAGCTGACGACCCGATTGGGCCACTCGCGGTTGGTGTGGTGACCCGCAAGGTGGGCAGGCCGTTGGCGAGACACCCCAGGTGAGCTCGGGCCGGCTAGCCGGTGCGACCCTCGTAGCCGCGCAACGCGAACCAGCGCCCAGAGGTGGACAGGCTCAACAGCACCACGACCGCGATCGCCCCGATCGTCCACAGCAGCGGGAAGATGGCGACGAAGAACAGCAGGCTCACGACCGCGGTGAGCGCGGACAGCACGATCAGCGTGATCCGGGCCCAACCCTGGCCCTTGAGCACGAGGTACGCGAGCACCAGGCCGACCACGGCCAAGAACGCCATCAGGAACATCAGGAGGCCGGTCACCGTCACGACCGTGCTGATGTTGGCCTGGTCGACACTGCGGCTCACGTTGGCGTCGTTGGCCAGCTCCTGCTCGAACCTGTCCCGGGCGGCGAGGAAGGCGATGCCACCGAAGAGGAAGCCGACGAGCGCCAGCCCGGACAGCACGAAGGTGATGGTGGCCGCCGTGGTCACCGCACCCGGGCGCTTGGCTGGGTCACCACCGTACGGCTGCCCGTACTGGCCGTACTGAGGCTGTCCGTACTGGCCGTACTGAGGCTGTCCGTACTGGCCGTACTGAGGCTGTCCGTACTGCTGGTCGGATGGCTGCCCGTACTGCTGGTCGTGGCCGGACTGGCCGTACTGAGGCTGCCCGTACTGCTGGTCGGATGGCTGCCCGTACTGCCCGGAGCCTTGCTCACTGGACGAACCGGACCACTGCGGCGGTCGCCCCGACTGCTCCTCGGGGCCGCCGTCACCGGACTGGTCACCGGTCGGGGAGCTGGGGTGCGACATGGACAGTCTCCCTGGCGAGTGGGTCTGGGCAGATGACGGCGTGGCAGGACGTAGCGGTGCCCCGTCGACCCCTGACGCTAACCCAAACCAGCGACGGGCCGGACGGGACCACAACAAGAAGGCGCAGGCGACGCCCGCCGCGGCGAGGACCAGACCGCTCCACCCGAGCGGCACGGCGATCAGCGGGGTGCTCGCGGCCAGCACGGTCAGCAGCAGTCGGGCACCGCGGTGCCCGCGGGCGGTCCACACCGCCGCCACGAGCGCCGCGGTGCAGGCCGCGGCCACCGCCATGAGCGAGTAGCGCAGCAGCATGAGGACGCGGTCGACACTCAACCCGGCGTCGAACGGTGACTCGTCGAGCTGGCGCTCCGCCTCGGCGCGCAGAGCCGGTGCGCCCCAGTCGGCCAGCACGACGGTGACGGTCACGAGCACGAACAGGGAGAAGAACACCGCCAGCGCGCAGGCCCAGCCGACCTGGCGCGGCCGGGTCTGCGCGCTCGGGCCGTCAGCGGGCGGCGAGGTGGTCACCTCCCCAGTGCACCACGGGCGGCCGGCTCCTCGGCCGGGCGCACGCCTAGCTCGTCCCCGTCGAGGTCGACGTCGACGGTGTCACCGTCGCGCACCTCCCCGGTGAGCAGCAGCCGCGCGAGCTGGTCGCCGATCGAGCTCTGCACCAGTCGTCGCAGCGGACGCGCGCCGTACGCGGGGTCGTACCCGGTGAGGCCGAGCCACTCCTTGGCCGCGTGACTCACCTGCAAGCCGATCCGGCGGTCGGCGAGCCGGCGGGCGAGCGCGTCGACCTGCAGGTCGACGATGCGGGTCAGCTCGTCGCCGCCGAGGGCGTCGAAGGTGACGACCTCGTCGAGCCGGTTGAGGAACTCGGGCTTGAACGTCGCGCGCACGACCTTCAGCACGGCGTCGCGCTGCGCGGCCTGGTCGAGCGCGGTGTCGGCGAGGTAGACCGACCCGAGGTTGGACGTCAGCACCAGCAGGACGTTGCGGAAGTCGACGGTGCGGCCCTGCCCGTCGGTGAGCCGGCCGTCGTCGAGCACCTGCAACAAGACGTCGAACACGTCGGGGTGCGCCTTCTCGCCCTCGTCGAGCAGGACGACCGTGTACGGCCGGCGGCGCACTGCCTCGGTGAGCTGACCGCCCTCGTCGTAGCCGACGTAGCCGGGTGGCGCGCCGACCAGCCGCGCCACCGAATGCTTCTCGGCGTACTCGCTCATGTCGATGCGCACCATGGCGCGCTCGGCGTCGAAGAGGAACTCCGCCAGCGCCTTGGCCAGCTCGGTCTTGCCGACGCCGGTCGGCCCGAGGAACAGGAACGACCCGGTCGGTCGGTCGGGGTCGGAGATGCCCGCCCGGGCCCGGCGGACGGCGTCAGAGACCGCCTGGACGGCCTGCCGCTGGCCGACCACCCGGCGACCGAGCTCGTCCTCCATGCGCAGCAGCTTGCCGGTCTCGCCCTCGAGCAGGCGCCCCGTCGGGATGCCGGTCCAGGCGGCCACAACCTCGGCCACCTCGTCGGCGGCGACCTCCTCGCGCACCATCAGGTCGCTCGGCGACTCGGCCGCCTCGGCTTGCGCCAGCTCGCGCTCGAGCTGCGGGATCTCCGCGTACAGGACGCGAGACGCGGTCTCGAAGTCACCCTCGCGCTGGGCGCGGTCGGCCCGCACCCGCAGACCGTCGATCTGGGTCTTGATGTCGCCGACCCGGTTGAGGCTCTGCCGCTCGGACTCCCAGCGGGCCTCGAGCCCGCGCAGCGTCTCCTCGGCATCGGCGAGCTCGGCGCTCAGCCGGTCCAGCCGCTCCCGGCTGGCCTCGTCGGTCTCGCGCTCGAGGTGCAGCTGTTCCATGCGCAGCCGGTCCACCGAGCGGCGCAGCTGGTCGATCTCCACCGGGGAGGAGTCGATCTCCATCCGCAGCCGGCTGGCGGCCTCGTCGACGAGGTCGATCGCCTTGTCGGGCAGCTGACGGCCGGGGATGTAGCGGTGGCTCAGCGACGCCGCGGCCACGAGCGCTGCGTCGGCGATCGCGACCTTGTGGTGCGCCTCGTACCGCTCCTTGAGCCCGCGGAGGATCGCGATGGTGTCCTCGACGCTCGGCTCGCCGACCAGCACCTGCTGGAAGCGCCGCTCGAGGGCCGGGTCGGACTCGATGCGCTCGCGGTACTCGTCAAGCGTGGTGGCCCCGATCATGTGCAGCTCACCGCGGGCCAGCATCGGCTTGAGCATGTTGCCGGCGTCCATGGAGGAGTCGCCGCCAGCACCGGCGCCCACCACGGTGTGCAGCTCGTCGATGAAGGTGATGACCTGGCCGGCGGAGTCCTTGATCTCCTCGAGCACGGCCTTGAGCCGTTCCTCGAACTCGCCGCGGTACTTCGCTCCGGCCACCATCGCACTGAGATCGAGCGACACCAGGCGCCGCCCGCGCAGCGACTCGGGCACGTCACCGGCGACCACGCGCTGGGCAAGTCCCTCCACCACGGCGGTCTTGCCGACGCCGGGCTCACCGATCAGGACGGGGTTGTTCTTCGTACGCCGGCTCAGCACCTGCACGACGCGGCGGATCTCGGCGTCTCGCCCGATCACCGGGTCGAGACGCCCGTCGCGCGCCTGCGCGGTGAGGTCGATGCCGTACTTCTCCAGGGCCTGGTACGTGCCCTCCGGGTCGGGGGAGGTGACCCGGGCCGAGCCGCGCACCGAGCTGAACGCGGCGCGCAACGCGCCGGCCGTGGCACCCACCGAGGTCAGCAGCTCCCTGGCCGGGCTCGCCACGGTGGCAAGACCCACCAGCAGGTGCTCGGTCGATACGTACTCGTCGCCCAGCTCGGCGGCGAGGTCCTCGGCGCGCTGCAGCACCTCCAGCACCGCTCGGGAGGCGGTCGGAGCCGACACGTTCTCACCGCGCGCGCTGGGCAAGTCGTCGACGAGTGCTTCGGCGGCCTTTGCCACCGGGGCCGGATCGGCACCGACCGCCTGAACCAGGGCGGCCGGAGTGCTCTGCTCCTGGCTGAGCAGCGCATGCAGCAGGTGCGCGGACTCGAGCCGCGCGTTGCCCGCCGTGGCGGCGCGCCGGGTTGCAGCCGACAAGGCCTCCTGGCTGCGGGTGGTCAAGCTGACGGCCATGCCGAGGTCCTCTCACGTTCACAGTCGGTTTGGACACAACCCCTGACAGGCACAACACGGAGAAACCTGAGTCGATTCCGCTCAACCCTGCTCGTTTGCGCTCACCTCTGCACAGACTCCTCGCCGTCGGCGATGATGTCCTGACTGCACCTGATCGGTGCCGAGACTCCCCGGCTCCCTGGACGGGCCGGCCCGCTTCAGGAGACCACCCGTGCGCATCGCTCGCCCAGGCCTGGTGCTGGTGTTCGCGCTGGCCCTCGTCGGCTGCTCGCGCACCGTACCGGCGCAGGACGTGGAGACCCAGGTGCGCGGTGCCGCGGCCGACGCTGGCTTCGAAGTGGACGCCGTCCGCTGCCCCGACGCGCTGCCGGCGAAGGTCGACGCACGCGTGGTGTGCACGTTCACCGAGACCAACGGTACGCAGCACCCGGTCGACGTAACCGCGGTCAGCGTGGCCGACGGCAGCGTGCGCTTCAACGTCGTCGAGCAGACGACCGCACCTATTGGGCCCGGGACGCAGTAGCCGTCGTGGTTCGGCGCTCGGGTAGCCACGAGCACCCCGCTGAGCGCCGCCTGCATTGTCACGTGTGGCACCGGCATCGTTGGCCCAAGACCTCACCGGAAGGGAACCAAGGTCGGTTGGCTGGCGTCGAATGTTCCTGTGGCGGTAATCACACTGCAATGAGCCACGGGGCCCGACGAGAGGATGACCATGACCGCTCTTCCCTCGGAGAGCCCTGTGCTGAGATGTACGGGGGTCTCCCTCCGACTGGGGAGCAGCCGTGTCCTCGATGAAGTAGACCTCGATCTCTCTCGGGGAGAGATCGGCTCTCCTGCTGTTCCCGTGGGCGGGTTGAGCAGGAGAGCCTTGGAATGTGCGGGAGCGAGTGAATGTGCGGGAGCGAGCGACCCGCGGCTCTGATGAGCGCGATCAGCCGGGGCGCGGCGGTGGTCAGCCCGCACCGGGCAGCCGGAGCACCTGCACCTGGCACGTGCCGTCGGCCGGGCCACGCACCCGGCGCAGCACCACCGGTGTCGCCGCGCCGGCCGGCACCCGCTTCGTACGACGGAAGACAGCGCCCGGACGCCCGCCTTGGTCGACTACCAGCACGGTGACGCGATAGGTGGCCCGCTTGTCACCGGAGTTGGTGAGGGTGCCGGTTGCGTTCCAGCGGTCGCTGGCCCGAGGGCTGACGACGCAGGTGAAGTCGACGAGGTCGGCCGCCGCGTCCACGCCGTCCAGCGCAGGGCTCTCCGGTGAGAAGGTCTCCGGGGCGGAGGTCGAGGTGGCGGCCGGTGCGGCCGTTGTCGGCGCGGTGGCGGCCGGGTCCGACGTCGAGGTCGAGCCGCCACAGGCGCTGACCACCAGTGTCAACGCCGTCGCCACCACCCGTCCCGCTCGCACCCG
>JBBSMD010000076.1:0-9217 GCA_038233355.1 Propionibacteriales bacterium | reverse complement strand
CCGCCGAGCATGGGGCCGCCCCGGCGGTGACGGCCGTTGGCACCACCAGGACGGCGCCGGGTGACCCGCGTGACGCGCACCGGCTACCCCGATGGTCAGTGGCGCGGGACTCCGATTGGCGCCCGCTCACCGGGGAGCTCACCCGACGGGTCGTGCGACGCTCCGATGTCGTCTCGACCGCCAGCGTGTGGGACCCAGGCCTGTTCGCAGCTGTCGACGAGATCGAGAGGCAGGTGCTGCCCGACGACGATCCAGCCGTCGTCTACCCGTGGTCGGTCGGGGACATGGCGGCGGCGACGGCCCGATCGACGTCGTGCATAGCGACCTGCCTTGTGTCGTGATGACGCCTGTCGCGAAACTTCGTGGATCGACTGGCCACCGTCTCGGCTTGCCTCATGCTGAGTCCCACGGCAGGCGCCGACTCCCAGCACCGAGTCCGCGCGATGCTCTCCGACCGGGTCGACATCGACCACGCTGCGACTGTCCCTGGCTAGACGGGTCTGGCTGTCACCCGGGACCTGCGGGCGCCATGTTCCCTGTTCGCGTCGAACGACGTCCGGTCAGCGAATGGGTCAATCGGCGACGGCGTCAACGGTTGTCGTGCCGATGTGTTCTGTGACGGTCCTGGCGTAGTTGCACGGCGGGTGACACTGACGACCATGTCCTGCCGCATCGCTGTAATCGCTATCGACGCCGTGGAACTCCGGGTGGTTGCGGACTTCTTCTGGTGCGCCATCCTCGGATGGCAGGTAGTGGCAGAAGACCGCGACGGCGTCAGCATCGCTGCGCCGGACGGGCCGTGGCCATCCATTGACATCTTTGCGGTACCAGAGGGCAAGGCGGTCAAGAATCGACTTCACCTGGATTTGCGTGCCGACGGCGTGACCACGGCCGGCGAGTTTGAGCGGCTTCTGGCTCTTGGTGCGCGACCCGTCGACGTGGGCCAGGACCCGGACGTCAGCTGGGTGGTGTTGAGCGACCCAGAGGGAAACGAGTTCTGTTTACTCTCCACGCTCCGTGGAGGAAGCGCAACGGGCACACCGCCGGCTGCACTTGTCGCACGAGGACGTCCAGGTGGTGGGGCCGCGGAAGCGTTCGAGGCTGGCAGGTCCTGGCCGACTGGCTTACGCGAGCGGGGTTCACCGCGGTGCCGCAGCGCTGGTTCTGCGGTGGCAACGGCGTGGTTGTGGTCGAGCAGCACGCGCGTTGGGTGGACCTGGCTTGTGCAGGTCGGTCTCGAGCAGTCCGGTGTCCGCGCCACCGCCACCGACGTCGGACAGGACGGTCTTGCCGACGCCCCGCAGTCCGTAGAGGACGACCGGTTGGGCGGTGCCCGGCGATGTCGAGCGAAGCGCCCGCGGGATCGACCCCTGCGACGTGCACTCTCCGCTCGGCCAGCATCAGTGCGAACGTGCCGGTTCCGCAGCCTACGTCCAGGACGCACCTTGCACTCATCTCGGTGATGATCGCGGCGTACGCGTCCAGGTCACCCCGGTCGGGGTCCAGCGCGTCGTAGACGGCGGCGAGGCGGGGATGTTCGACGAGGTCGTCGGCCACCCGATCACGCTAGGCGGGCTCGATCGGCTGCGCACTCGAGTTCTCCGGCGGGTCCCAGGAGGGGAGTGAGGGCCACCGTGCGGCCGTCCCCACAGACACCGCTCGTACGACGCCGGCGGCCGCAGAGCGTGCTGGCCGGCCAGCTCGTCCGCGTCTGGTGCTTCGAAGGCTGCCAGGTCACGGGTGTGGTCGTCGTCGGTCATCGAGAAACGTCGTGCCCGGCGACTCCGCCCATCGCCGCTCGATCCGCGCCCTCCGCTCGTCCTCCGCGACGTGGCAGTGCCGGATCTCGCAGCAGTCCTGCGTGTGCCGGGCCAGGTCAGCCAGGGCAGCCCGTTCTCACGCGACCACAGACCGAAGACGACGACGTCGAGACCGCCGTGCAGCGCGCGGTGCGCCACCCACAGCAGCAGGGTTTCGGTCACGCCACGCAGGCGATCGGGGTTTGAGTCGCCAAAGAGCGGCAACATCCACTCGTCCGAACTCAGTCGGAGCGCGCCCCGTTGGGTCTCCAACGCCTGAGCCACTGTGGTCTTGCCGCTGCCCGCTAATCCGACGAGCAGAACAAGGCCGGGGTCGGGGTCGTGGACGCCCTCTCAACCTAGAACCAGACTAGCGACGGGCCCGCGCGGCCCCGGTTGGCGATCCGCTTGCGATGATCGGACCGGTTCACCCGGGCCCGCAAACGGAATACTTGGCGGGCAGTCAGTCGACCAGGACCTCGACGCGACAGCGCAGTCCTGGAGCCCGGGAGAGCCGGGCGTCGCTCGTGACCAGCGGAGCGTCGAGCATCTCGGCGAGCACGACGTAGACGGCGTCGTAGGGCGTGATGTTCGCCCGTAGCTCCCAGACCCGGCGAAGAAGAGGCTCGTGGTCCCAGCGCAGGGCGGCGAGGTCTGCGAGGTCAGCCATGACCGCGGTCGCCACTGCGACGTCGGTCTGGCCGAGGCGGACCCGTCGGCGCAGGGCCGCTGTCACCTCTACGTCGAGCAGGTGGGGCACGTGCAGGTCGGGATCCAGGCGAAGCCGTTCTCGAGCCCGAGCCCCGGCACCTCCCGTGCTGAGTAGCGAAGCGACGACAACAGACGCATCGACGACGATCACTCGTTGGGGCGTTCGGAGGTAACGGCGGCACGCGCATCAGCGAAGGTCATCGGGTCACCGTGACGACGTGCGGCCCGATCCAGTAGGTCCCCGAGCGAGGGCCGCCGTGCCAGTCGAGAGAGTTCCTGCCTGGTGAAGTCGGAGAGACTCATTCCCGCGGTGGCGGCGCGGCGACGCAACTCGGCATGCACGTCGTCTGGCACGTCGCGGACCTGCAGCATCTTGCTCACCCGGTCATGCTATACACATGTCAGTACAAGCGCGACGCATGAGATCCTCCCCGACGGAAGTGAAGCGACCGCCGGCGGAGCGTCTGCCCTGGGACGAGCGGATCGCCGGGTGGACCTGTCCTGCCACCGGTGGCTAGTTGTTGCCCGGGCAGGGCGGTGCGCCCTGAGCCGACAGTTCGCCCGGCAGCCTCAGCCGAGGATCGCTCAGCGGTATGTCGACGGTCTTGCAAAGTGCGATTGAGCCCTGCGTGCGGCCCGCATGGAGGGCGTGCACGACGACGCAGAGCCGGTCGACCTCGGTGCCCGCTTCGTGCGCGAGCCGACACATTCGACGCGAGCGAGGCGCCCCGGTGGCAGGCCCGCCTCGCTGCCGAGATCGCAGTGGTGGCATCGGGTGAGCGGATTCTCGGGTGTGGCGACCGGTACGGGTCTGCTCTCGACGGCACTGCCGAACTGTTTGGTTCAAGGCGGCGACATCGCGCGGACCGACACCCACGCACACCGGTGCCGGTCGCTCCGGCGGTGACGGGTCGGCAGCCGAGGCGCTCACATCGTGCGCACGTCGCCGATGAGCGCGGCAGTCGTCGCGGCAGAAAGCGGCCCCCCACCGACGCCGGTCAGGTAGAACACGTCGTGCGTCTGCGGACCGAGCGTGTCCAGGTGCGCCGACCGCACGTCGGCCCGGTGGCGGGCGAAGACGTCACACAGCTGACACACCATCCCCCGGCGGTCACCGGCACGCACCTCGAGGACCGTCGCGCTCGTCGAAGCATCGCGAACCAGCTCAACCGCTGGAGGTGGCCCGTGGTGACCTTGCGCGCCCGCGAGTCGTTTGTGCAGGTCCACCGAGCCAGACAGCACCCGGCGCAGCAAGGCGCCCACCCGATCGGTGTCGACGTCGGTGGCGGCGAGTTCCCACTGAGTGAACTCCGGCAGCCACCGGTCCACCAGGCCGACCTGGTCGAGCTCCTCCCACACCGGTACAAGGCCCGGTCCGGCCGCCAGCAGGCGTACCAGCAGCCGGCGAGCCGCCTGCGGCCACGGTGACGGCAATGGCGCCGCGGTGGCCGCCAGCCGCCGCGCGCTGGCGCGACTCAACAGCAAGCGCTGTTCGGCCGCGACGGCGGCCGCGCGCAAGGCCAGCAGCGGGTCGTCCTCGGGCCGCGCCGCCGCGGTGAGCCCGACCTCCGCACCGAATCGGCCCACTCCCGGCTCCAGCGGCCGTACGTCGGGTTCTCGCCGGTAGGAGGTGCGGGGCCGTCGCGTTCGGGTGGTCACCGCGGTCACCGTGTCCAGCCGTCGCCACGCCGAGTCGAGCAGGTGCGCCGTGCGCCGACCCGCGTCGCGTACCGAGAAGGTGAGCGCGTGCGGATCCAGGCCGAGCCGCTCGGCCACCTCCGGCACCAGCTCGGGCAGCAGGCGGTCGCTACGCCGTCCGGACACGGTCTGCAAGACGTCGCGGGTGTCCAGCAGCGTACGGCGGTGCCGCTCGGCCTCCGCGTGGGGCGCGTCGACCAGCCACGTCGCCACCAGCCCCCGCAGCACCACTCCGTCGCGCAAGCCCCCCACGCACTCCTTCAGGTCCGGCACGGCGACGTGCGCCAGCTCACCCGCCATCTCGGCCCGCTCGGCGGCCGCCTCGCGCAGGCGCCTGACCTGGCGCGAGGCGTCGCGGCGCCAGCCACGCAACGCCTCGCTGCGTACCCGCGCCGACAGCGCACCCGCCCCGGCGATGTGCCGGGCGTCCAGCATCCCGAGCGCGGCACGGTGGTCCGCGCCTGCGGTGGCGACCATCTGCTCGGCGTCTCGCACCGCATGGTCGAGGGGCACCGCCGCGTCCCACAGCGGGTACCACAACGCCTCGGCCACCCGCGAGACCTCACCGGGTGCGATCGACGAGTCGTGGACCAGCACGACGTCGACGTCGGAGGCCGGGGACAGCTCCCCCCGGCCGTACCCGCCCACCGCGACGAGCGCGAAGCGGTCGCCCCAGCGGCAGGTCGCGACCGCCTCGTCGAAAGCCCGCCGCAGCCGCTCGTCCATCGCGTCGGCGCGCGCACGACGGGCGAGCGCCAGGTCGCCCGGACTCACCGTGGGTGAGACCCGAACGGCCGGCGCCCGCCCGTCGACAACAGAGCCGCCGTGCTCCACGCGACTCACAGAGCCGCGGCGCTCCACGCGACTCACAGAGCCGCTTCGTCACGCTCCCCGGTGCGCACCCGCACGACCGTGTCGACCGGGACGACCCACACCTTGCCGTCGCCGATCTTGCCGGTTTGCGCCGACTTGACCAGCACGTCGACGACGTCGGAGGCGTCGGCGTCCTCGACCAGCAGCTCCAGTCGCAGCTTCGGCACGAGCGCCACGTCGTACTCGGCCCCCCGGTAGACCTCGGTGTGACCCTTCTGGCGGCCGTAACCGCTGGCCTCGGTCACCGTCATGCCGGTGGCGCCGAACAGCTGCAGTGCCTCACGGACCTCCTCCAGCTTGTGCGGCTTTATGACCGCCGTAACCATCCTCATGCCCGGCTCCCTTCGTGTTCGATGCTGCGCTGGTCGCTGCGAGCGCCTCCGTCGTGCCGGGCGTCTTGCGGGACACCGACACCAACAGTGCCGGCGAGCGCCCGGCCACCCGCACCGGCCAGGTGCAGGTCGTAGCCCGACTCCGCGTGTTCAGCCAGGTCGATGCCGGAGACCTCGTCGTCCGCCTCGAGCCGGAAGCCGATCACCAGGTCGATCGCCTTGCCCAGTCCGAGGGTCAGGACGAAGGAGTACGCACCCACGGCGAGCACCGCGACGGTCTGCTTGCCCAGCAGCACCGCGTCACCGCCGTAGAACAGGCCACCGTCGAGGGACAGGAACCCCAGGGCGACCGAGCCGAAGGCCCCGCCGACCAGGTGCACGCCCACGACGTCGAGCGAGTCGTCGAAGCCGAGCCGCCACTTCAAGCCGACGGCGAGCGCGCAGAGCGCACCGGCCAGCACACCGAGCAGCAGAGCACCCAGCGGTGAGACGAACGCACAGGCTGGCGTGATGGCCACCAGCCCGGCGACTGCACCCGAGGCGGCGCCGAGGCTGGTCGGGCGCCCGTCGCGCAGCTGCTCCACTGTCAGCCACCCGATGACGGCCGCCGCGGTAGCCGCCTGGGTGTTCATGAACGCCGAGGCGGCGAGCCCGTTGGCGGCCAGGGCCGAGCCGGCGTTGAAGCCGAACCAGCCGAACCAGAGAAGCGCCGCGCCGAGCAGGACGAGCGGCAGGTTGTGTGGGCGCAGCGGATCGCGCTTCCAGCCGATCCGCTTGCCCAGCACCAGCGCGAGGGCGAGAGCTGCCGCACCGGCGTTCACGTGCACGGCAGTGCCGCCGGCGAAGTCCTGGACACCCCAGTTCACGATCCAGCCAGCTCCCACGCCGGCGTCGCCGTTCACACCGAAGTCGAAGACCCAGTTGGCGACCGGGAAGTAGACGAGGCTGGTCCAGGCGACGACGAAGGCCGCCCACCCGAGGAACTTGGCCCGGTCGGCGATCGCGCCGCTGATCAGAGCCGGCGTGATGATGGCGAACATCAGCTGGAAGGCGGCGAAACTCAGCGGACCGGCCCCGCCCACGCCGTGCAGCCCGAAGTTGTCGAACCCGCCGAGCAGACGGTTGTCCGACACCCCGAAGGTGATCGAGTAGCCGTAGATCACCCACAGAACCGTGACGATGGCGATCGCGGCAAAGCTCATCATCATCATGTTGAGCACGCTCTTGGCTCGCGCCATACCCCCGTAGAACAGGGCGAGCCCGGGGGTCATGAGCAAGACGAGCGCCGCGCTGGTCAGCACCCAGGCGGTGTCTGGGTGGTTCATCGAGGAACTCCTCAGCCAGGTCGTACATCGGAACCACGCTGTCCCGCTGACGCACTCACTGTCGCGGGACGCTGTTACGCGCTGTTGGGCACCGCGTTACGGGCGCATAACGACTGCGCCGACGCGGTTACGAGTGCGTGTCGGCCGGGCTCAGGCGACGTCGAGCAGCGCGTCGACGAAGTCCTCGGCATCGAAAGGCGCCAGATCGTCGGGCCCTTCGCCAAGGCCGACCAGCTTCACCGGCACGCCGAGCTCGCGCTGGACGGCGACGACGATGCCGCCCTTGGCGGTGCCGTCGAGCTTGGTCAAGACGATGCCGGTCACGTCCACCACCTCGGCAAAGATGCGGGCTTGCACCAGGCCGTTCTGGCCGGTGGTGGCGTCGAGGACCAAGAGCACCTCGGTCACCGGTGCCTGCTTCTCGATGACCCGCTTGACCTTGCCGAGCTCGTCCATCAGGCCGGCCTTGGTGTGCAAGCGGCCGGCGGTGTCCACCAAGACGGTGTCGACTTCGCGTTCGACCCCCTCCCGTACGGCCTCGAAACCGACACTTGCCGGGTCGCCGCCCTCGGGGCCGCGCACGGTGTCGACTCCCACGCGCTCCCCCCACGTCTGCAGCTGATCGGCCGCGGCCGCTCGGAAGGTATCGGCGGCGCCGAGGAGCACGCTGCGTCCCTCGGCGAGCAGAAGTCGCGCCAGGCGGCCGACCGTCGTGGTCTTGCCCGTGCCGTTGACGCCCACCACCAGCACCACGCCGGGCTTGCCCTCGTGGCGGCGCACGGCGAGCTCACGATCCATGGCCGGGTCGATCGTGGCCAGCAGCTCCTCGCGCAGCACCTCGCGGGCCCGCTCGGGAGAGCCGCCGCCCTCCACCCGAAGGCGAGTGCGTAGCCGCTCGACGAGGTCCTGTGTCGGTGCAACACCGAGGTCGGCGGTCAGCAGGATGTCCTCGACCTCCTCCCAACCGTCCTCGTCCAGCTGGTCGCGGCTCAGCAGTGCCAGCAGCCCGCGGCCCAATGTGGACTGCGACCGGGCCAGCCGCGCCCGCAACCGAGCAAGGCGTCCACGGGCCGGGGCGGGAGTCTCGTACGTCGGCTCCGGGGGCAGCGTGGGGAGCTCGACGTCCTCCACCGTGCGGGTCGGGGTGTCCCGCGGTGGCTCGGCATCGTCACCCACCTGCGGGTCGCGGCGCTGCGTTGTCGGTTCGGTCCCGCGCGACAGGGTGGAAGAACGCCGTCGACCGCGGGTGGACACCAGCGCGACGAGCCCCGCGATCAGCGGGAGGAGGACCGCGACGGCGATCAGGACGGCAAGGGTGACAGGGTCCACGGGACCCGATCCTCTCAGAGGTCTCCTACCCGCCCGACCGGCAGGCGCCTAGGCTGGCGCAGGTGCCCTGCCACCCATCTCACCGCACGGAACCGGCACCACGACCGGTCACCGAGCGGGCCGAGGCGGCCACCGCGGCCCGGACGTTTCGCGAGACCATGCAGCGTCGACGTACGGTGCGCGACTTCTCCGCCGAACCGGTTCCGTTCGAGATCATCCGTGAGGCCGTGGCCACCGCGGCGAGCGCCCCGAGCGGAGCCAACCTGCAGCCCTGGCGGTTCGTGGTCGTGAGCGATCCGCGGGTGAAACGCCTGCTCCGCGAGGGAGCAGAGGAGGAGGAGCGCCGGTTCTACGCCAGCCGCGCCTCCCAGGAGTGGCTGGCGGCGTTGGCTTCGCTGGGCACCGACTGGCGCAAACCTTTCTTGGAGACCGCGCCCTACGTCATCGTCGTGTTCGAGGTGCATGCGGGACCGTCCTCGCCCAGGCCGTACTACGCCAAGGAGTCGGTCGGGATCGCCACCGGTTTTCTGCTGGCCGCACTGCACCACGCCGGGCTGGCGACCCTCACGCACACACCGAGCCCGATGCGGTGGCTCAACCAGGTGCTCGCGCGGCCGCGAGAGGAGCGCCCCTTCGTCATGGTCCCCGTCGGGTGGCCGACCCCCGGAGCACACGTGCCGACCCTTCGACGCAAGCCGCTGGCGGACGTGCTGGTCAGCGTGTGAGGGCGGTACCGCCGCAACAGGTTACTGCCAGTCACCGCCGTGTGGCACCGCGCTGATATTGCTACCTCGGCACCAGGCTGTCGTTGACTCGCACCCGCTGCCAGGTGTAGGAGTGCCCCAGCCACCCGAAAGAAATGGGACAGCATGCGCGAAGCACTCGTTCGTACCTGCCTCGTCGGAGCCGTGGCCGCGCTAGGTGTCCTGATCCCGGGCGCCGCTCTCGCCAGCTCGACCGACCACGCGCACTGGACGTTCGACGAAGTCGACAGCGCAACCGCGTTCGATTCCACCTCGTACGGCAACGACGGGATCAATCACAACATCGTGGGTGACGGAGGCGGCTACACGTTCAACGGCACCAGCTCGCGGGTCGTCGTCGCAGACCACGAGTCGTTGAATCCCGGAGCGGCGGACTTCTCGTTCGG
>JBBSMD010000075.1:0-9248 GCA_038233355.1 Propionibacteriales bacterium | reverse complement strand
CTCGCCGCCGTGCCGGACGCCGAGGTGGCCGAGATCGACCCCGAGCTGGCCGACACCGCCGCGCTGGTCGAGGCGTACGACGTGCCCCTGGACGCGTCGGCCAACTGCGTCGTGGTCGCGGGCCGCCGGGGTGGTGACGAGCGGTGGGCCGCCTGCGTGGTGCTGGCTACCACCCGGGTCGACGTCAACAACGTCGTGCGGCGACGGCTGGACGCGCGCAAGGCGTCCTTCGCCTCGATGGACGCGGCGGTGGCCGCGACGGGCATGGAGTACGGCGGGATCACCCCGGTGGGCGTACCGGCGGGGTGGCCGGTGCTCGTCGATGCCGCGGTGGTGGCCACCGAGCTGGTGGTCGTCGGCAGCGGGGTGCGCCGGTCCAAGCTGGTGCTGGCCGGCCCGGCGCTGCTCGCGCTGCCCGGTGCCGAGCTGGTCGAGGGGCTCGGCCGCTGACCACTGGGTCCGGGTGGCGTGGGTGCCACAGCCAATCCATCCGGGCTTAGCGCAGGAGCTGGACGATCGCGACGACCCCCACCGTGACCACGACCGCCCGCAGGACCGGCGGCGGGATCCGCCGCCCGACCGCCGCCCCGATGAGCCCGCCGGTGATCGCGCCGCTGGCGAGCAGCCCGACGGCTGGCCAGCTGATCGCCGCCTCCCCGTACGACACTGACGCAGCGATCACGAACACGACCGCCGAGATGGCGTTGACCACCGTGGCGAGCACGTTCTTGGCGGCGTTGACCCGCTGGAGTCCCTCCTCGAGCCCGATGCCGAGCACACCGATGAGGAGCACCCCCTGCGCCGCCCCGAAGTAACCGCCGTAGACGCCGGTCAGCGCCACCGTCACCCACAGTCCGACGGAGCCGTGCGGGGGGTTGGCTCGCGTGCGGCGACCGGACACCCACGACTGCAAACGCGGCTGCACCACGACCAGGACGCAACCGAGCCCGATCAGCACCGGCACGACCGCCTCGAACACCGCGCCGGGCAAGGTCAGCAATAGCAGCGCTCCGACCACCGCACCGAGGAGCGAGGCGGCACCCAGCCGCAGCAGCCGTGCGCGCTGCCCGGCCAGCTCGCGGCGGTAGCCGACCGCACCGACGAAGCTGCCCGGTGCGAGCCCGATGTTGTTGGACACGTTGGCGAGCACCGGCGGGTACCCCAGCGCCAGCAAGGTCGGGAACGTGATGAGCGTGCCTGACCCGACGACGGTGTTGATGGTGCCGGCGGCCACGCCGGCCAGGAGGATGAGTACGGCGTCGAACGGACTCACTCAGGTGGCAGGCTGGGCCGGTCGGCCGCCGCGGTCGCGCCAGCCTCCCCGCCGCTCGCCTCGGAGCCCGACGCCGCCTGCGACAGTTCCGCGGCCGCGGACCCTGCGCCGTCGGTGCCGGGTGTCTCGGCCGCCTTGGCCGCGTCGATCGCGGCCGCGACCTCCTCGCGGGTGTCGCTGTGCGGGCGCTCGGCCAGCGACTCGACCGGTGCGTCGAGGTCGATGCGTGTGCGCGGACCGCTGGTCTCTCGCGGGATTCCCTCGCTGCCGCCGAACGTGCTGCCGAGGCCCTTGAGCGCGTCACCGATCTCGCTCGGCACCACCCACACCTTGTTGGCGTCGCCCTCGGCGATCTTGGGCAGCATCTGCAGATACTGGTACGCCAGCAGGGACTGGTCGGGGGCGCCGTCGTGGATGGCCTGGAACACCGTCTGGATGGCCTGCCCCTCACCTTGCGCGCGCAGGATGGACGCCTCCCGCTCGGCCTGCGCCCGCAGGATCTGAGCCTCCCGCTCACCCTCCGCGGTGAGGATGGAGGACTGCTTGTTGCCCTCGGCGGTCAGGATCGCCGACTGGCGCTGGCCTTCGGCGGTGAGGATGACGGCCCGCTTGTCGCGGTCGGCGCGCATCTGCTTCTCCATCGAGTCCTTGATCGACGGCGGCGGATCGATGCCCTTCAGCTCGACCCGGTTGACCCGGATGCCCCACTTGCCCGTGGCGTCGTCGAGCACCCCGCGCAGCGCGTGGTTGATCTGGTCGCGGCTGGTCAGCGACTGCTCGAGGGTCATGCCACCGATGATCTGGCGCAGGGTGGTCATGGTGAGCTGTTCGATGGCCTGGATGTAGTTGGCGATCTCGTACGTCGCGGACACCGCGTTGGTCACTTGGAAGTAGATGACCGTGTCGATGGAGACCACCAGGTTGTCCTCGGTGATCACCGGCTGCGGCGGGAACGAGACCACCTGCTCGCGCAGGTCGATCACGTAACGCACCCGGTCGACGAACGGTGTGATCACGCTGAGCCCGGCCGACAACGTGGTGCGGTACTTGCCGAACCGCTCGACGACACCGGCCCGCGCCTGCGGGATGATCTTGATGGTCTTGGCCAGGACCAGTACGGCCAGCACGGCCAGCACGCCGAGCACGATCAGGGCGGTCACGACGGTCTCCTCTCAGTCGGTGGGATAAACCAGGGCGGTGGCGCCGTCGATCTCCATGACGTGCACCTCGGTGCCCGGCTCGATCTCCAGCGTGGGGTCGTACGCTCGGGCGGTCCAGACCTCGCCGGAGAGCCGGACTTGTCCGGCGTCGCGCGTCACCGGCTCGAGCACCACGGCGGTACGGCCGACGAGCGCGTCGTGACCGGTGGCCAGCGTGGGGCCGCGGTGCAGCCGCTGGGCCAGCTCGGGGCGGACGACGGCGAGCATGCCAACCGAGACCACGATGGCGGTGAGGATGCTGGCCCACACCGGGGCGAAGAGGGAGACGACCGCCGCCGATCCCGCTCCGACCGCCAGCATGAGCAGGACTAGGTCGAGGGTGAGCAGCTCGAGACCGACCAGAGCGAGGGCGGTGACGAGCCATGCCACCCACGCGTTGTCGAACAGCCAGTCCATGCATACAGCCTAGGCACTAAGACCGACAGAGCGGCTGTTCTCCTCGGTGTTGCGGCGCCTAGCGGTGAAGCGGCCGTCGTCGCGCCGTAGCTCCAGGGGCAGCCCGAACGTCGCCGAGAGTGCCTCGGCGCTCAGCGTCTGGTCGAGCGGTCCCTGCTCGACCACGCGCCCGTCCCGCAGCAGCAGCAGGTGCGTGAAGCCGGGGGGGATCTCCTCGACGTGGTGGCTGACCAGGACGGTGGCGGGTGCGGCCGGGTCGCGCGCCAGGGCCGACAGGGTGCTGACGAGGTCTTCGCGTCCGCCCAGGTCCAGACCGGCAGCCGGCTCGTCCAGCAGCAGCAGCTCGGGGTCGGTCATCAGCGCCCGGGCGATCTGCACCCGCTTGCGCTCGCCCTCGCTCAGCGTGCCGAACGTGCGCTCGGCGAGCCGGACGACGCCCAGAGCGTCCAGCAGCGCCCGCGCGCGCTCGTGGTCGAGCTCGTCGTAGTGCTCACGCCAACGCCCGAGCACCGCGTATGACGCGCTCACCACCACGTCGTGCACGCGCTCGTGCCGTGGGATCCGGTCCGCGAGCGCGGCGCTGGTGAGGCCGACGCGGGGGCGCACCTCGAACACGTCGACGGTGCCCAGCAGCTCCCCGAGCACTCCGACCATGCCCGCAGTGGGGTACAGGTGGGTGCCCACGACCTGCAGCAGCGTGGTCTTGCCGGCCCCGTTGCCGCCCAGCACGACCCATCGCTCCCCCTCGTCGACCTGCCAGGAGACGTCGTCGAGCAGCCGTTGGCCGCCCCGCTCGACCGACACGCCGACCAGCTCGATGACCGCGCTCATGCTCTCCGTTCGGCACTGGCCGGCGTCGACGCCGGCTCGCTCGGGTGGATGCTCGTCAACCTACGCCAGCCCGGCCGCGGTCACCGCGCGCGGCCTCGACGACGTACCGCCACGAACGTTCCGGCTGGCTCGTAGGCTGACGAGCGTGGACTACCTGCCCCGCTCCGCCCGCCTCGCGTGCTGGTTCAACGCATGGACCGCCGGCGCGGTCGCGCTCGACGAGGCACCGGCGAAGGTGGTCGCTGACGACGCCGCGCACGAGGTGCTCGGGCTCACCGCGGAGCCGTTGTCGCTGCTGTTGGCCTTCGGCGAGCTGCGCCGTCGAGGGGCGCACCTGCTGTCGGTGGCCCTGCCCGTGCCCGGCCACCCGGTCGGTCTCGGTGGTCCTGCCACCTTCAACCTCGACGCCCTCGACGCCGGGGAAGCGGTCGTCGCCTGGGGGGCGGGCGTGGGCCTGGTGCCTGAGGCCGTCGGACGAGGCGTGTTCTGGACCGCCCAGCCGGCTGAACCACCGCGGGCGCTGGTCGCACCCGACGACGCCGAACGCTCGCTGCGGGAGGCGCTGCTACGGGTAGGGCAGCGCCTAGTGGAGCTGGACGTGGCACGGTGGCGGCCCGAGGTGGCCGGTGCGCTGGAGACGGTACGCAGCGCAGCCGACGTACCTCTGCCCCCTGGCCACTCCGGCCGGGCCGCGCGCATCACCGCCTTGGCCCGCCGGTGCCTCGTGATCGCCGAGCTGGCCCTCGACGATGACGGCGGCTCGGTGTCGAGCACCCAGTCGCGGGCCCGTCGCGACGCGCTGGTCGAGCTCGACTCGGCCGCTCGTCACGCACTCGCCTCAGCCTGCTCGTTCGGTCTCGAGGCACATCAGCGCACGCGCTGAGCTCCGCCGGCGGTCGGCAGGCACCTGGGCGTGCGGTGACACGTCCCCCGTGAGCTGGCCACCAACGCGCGGCGTGACAACCTCCGAGCCATCAGCCGCCCCGCACGCGGCACCGGAGCGATCACCGGCACCGGAGCAGTCACCCGCCTGCGGGCCACGGCGTGAGACTCAGCGCCACCGCAGCTCACCACGCCAGGACCGATGATCTGGGCCCAGCCGATAAGCCTTGTGGCTAATACGTCTCGGGAATAGGGCGCAGCGCTGATGGCCATCACTGTCTCGGCCTGTGCAGACCTCGCCCATCCTCCCGGCCCGCGCGGGCCTCAACCAATGTTCCCGGCCAGCGTCGGCCCTCGACCAACGCTTCCGGCCAGGGTCGGCCCTCGGCCTACGCTCCCGGCCAGCGTCGGCCCTCGACCAGTGCCATCGACCACTGGGACGCCGCCCGCTCCAGGTCGGCCCGCTCGGTAGCGTGCCCCGGGTGAGCGCACCAGACGACCGTCGAACCCTGCTGGTGACGCTGACCGGGCGGGACCGTCCCGGAGTCACCACGAGCCTGTTCGATGCGGTCTCCGCGGACGGCGTGGAGATCCTCGATGTCGAGCAGGTGCTGCTGCGCGGTCGGCTGGTGTTGGGTGCGCTGCTCACCGTCCCCCACGACGAGGATGAGGAGCGGCTGCGCCGAGCCGTGGAGCAGGTCGGCGACGACTGCGCCATGGAAGTCGAGCTGGTCGGCGGACGAGGGGACAACCGGCCACGGCGTCAGGGGCGTACGCACGTGACGGTGCTCGGCTCACCGTTGATGCCGGCTGCCTTCGCCGCCGTGACCGGCCGGATCACGCAGACCGGCGGCAACATCGACCGCATCCAGCGCATGGCTCGCTGGCCGGTCACCGCACTCGAGCTCGACGTGTCGGGAGCGGCCGCTGAGGTCCTGGGTCGCGTGCTGGCAGCCGAGGCGGCGCGCCAGCAGGTCGACGTGGCGGTGCAGCCGGGTGGCATCTCCCGCCACGCGCAGCGACTGGTGGTGATGGACGTCGATTCCACGCTCGTACGAGGCGAGGTGATCGAGATGGTCGCCGGCCGCGCCGGCTGCCGCGAGGAGGTCGCCGCGGTCACCGAACAGGCCATGACCGGCCAGATCGACTTCGCCGAGTCGCTGCGCCAGCGGGTCGGTCTGCTGGCCGGCACCCCGCTCACCGTGCTCGACGAGGTGTACGAGTCGCTGGAGTACGCCCCCGGAGCCCGCACGCTCCTGCGCACGTTGCGTCGCCTGGGGTATCGGTGCGGCCTCGTCTCGGGTGGCTTCACCCACGTCATCGACAAGATCGCGGCCGAGCTGGAAGTCGACTACTGCGCGGCCAACGTGCTGGAGGTGCGCGAGGGGCGGCTGACCGGTCGGCTGATCGGGGACATGGTGGACCGCGCCGGCAAGGCCACCGCCTTGCGCAGCTTCGCGGCGGACGCGCGCGTACCCCTCACCGACACCGTCGCAATCGGTGACGGTGCCAATGACCTCGACATGCTCGCGGCCGCCGGGCTCGGTGTGGCGTTCAACGCCAAGCCGGTGGTCCGCGACGCCGCCGACACGGCGGTGAGCACGCCGTACCTCGACTCGGTGCTGTACCTGCTCGGCATCACCCGCGAGGCCGTGGAGGCGGTCGACGCGAACGGCTGAACGGCCACGCCACGGGGCCCGGGGGTACAGCAGAAGGTGGGTCTCGGTGCGGGCTCGTCCATGCGCAGGGCTCTTTCCATGCGGGGGCTCGTCCATGCGTGGGGCTCGGCAATGACTGTGGGACCACGGCTCGACTCAGGCACGCGGTCGGTGCACCGCCCGCACGCCCGAGACCGAGCCCGGCAGCCGCGACCAGTCCCCGGCCACGTCGAGCAGCACGGCCTCGCCGGTCGACAGGCCGCCCGAACGGACCTGTGCGGCCAGCTCGCCGTCGTCCTCCGCGGTCAGCTGCGCCACCAGTTCGTCGAGGGTCGGGTTGTGCCCGACCAGCACCACCGTGGCTACGTCGGGCTCCACCATCTGCACGGTGGTGAGCACCTCGCTGGTGCCGGCACCGTAGAGACCGGGCAGTACGCGCACCGTCACTGCCACGTGGTGTGCCACCTCGTCCCAGGTCTGCTGGGCCCGCGTGGCCGACGACACCAGCGCCGCGGTGTCGTCAGGCGACGCGCCGGCGAGCTCGGTGGCGAGCCAGGCGGCGGTGTCTTGCGCCTGGTGGAGTCCGCGCTCGGTGAGCGGTCGGCCGTGGTCGGTCGCGGCGTGACGTTCGGCCTTGGCGTGCCGTACGACGGCCAGGGTCCGCTTTGCCGGTGCTCCGTTCACCGCACGCTCCTCGTCCCGGTCTGGAGCCGGACGGCGGTGCCGTGCGCCTGGTGAAGGCCACACCCGGTGAACGGTCGGCCGTGGCCGGTCACAGCGGCTCACCTCACCGTCTGCGGGCCCGCTGACGTGCCAACGCACTGAGCGCCCCCGAGCCGCTCGCCACCGCCGCGCTGAGCGCTGCCGGGCGCCGGTAACCGGGTCGCAGCGCAGCCAGCCCGACCATGCTGGTGGCGTGCAGGGCGTCGACCACGATCGATGCGGTCAACACGCCGGACACTGGCCAGCCGAGCTGGACCGCGCCTTGCACCACGTGTCGACCACCCAGCACCCGCGCAACCGCGGTCGGCACGTGCCGACTGTCCGCCACCGGCGCCACGGTGCCGGCCGGACGGGTGAGGAGCAGCGCACCGACGGCGACGTTCGCGACACCGAGGGTGCGGCCCAGGAGGGAACGGTGCTCCACGATGCGGCCCCTAGCGGTGGTGGTGGTCGGCGGGTGTTCGAGTCAGCATCTCACCGCCCGAGCGCCTGCACGGGGCCGGGGATGCCTCGGCTTCGATCAGCCGGGTGTGCAAGGGTGGGAGGACCACAACCCACCGGAGGTACACCATGGGTCTGGACGACAAGGTCGACAACAAGGCGCAAGAGGCCGGCGGCAAGGCCAAGGAGGCTGCCGGCAGCGCGCACGGTGACGAGGAACTGCGGCAGGAAGGCAAGTCCGATCAGCAGAAGTCGTCGATGAAGCAGGCCGGCGAGAAGGTCAAGGACGCCTTCAAGAAGTAACCGGCTCCCGACACCCGGCACTGATCGAGGCCCCCGTACCGCTCGACGGTACGGGGGTTTCGGCATGTCCGAGCCCGGCGCACCCCGAACGGTCGCACGCCGAATGGGCCGGCTCATGCGGGTTGTCGGGGTCGGAATCGGGCGTGTCGTTGGGGGGTGCGGGTGGGGTCGAGGCGGGCGGGTGGGAGGAGTTCGGGGATGCCGTCGGGGGCGATGCGGATGTGCCAGTCGGGCTGGTGGGCGAGGTGGTGGTGGTAGGGGCAGAGCAGGCAGCCGTCGCTGATGTCGGTGCGTCCGCCTTGGGCCCACGGGGTGCAGTGGTGGGCTTCGCACCAGGCGGGTGGGCGGTCGCAGTTGGGCCATACGCAGCCGTGGTAGGTGGCGGCCATGGCCAGGCGTTGGTAGCGGTCGTAGAGGCGTTGTTCGCGTCCGGCCTCGAGGACGACGGAGTCGCCGTCGAGTACGGCGGGAAGCAGGCCGGCGTTACAGGCCAGGCGTCTGGCTTGGCTGGGGGAGATGCGCAGCCCGGTGGACAGTTCGGCGGCCGGTCCGCGCCGGAAGTCGGGGGGCAGGGTGAGCCGCCCACCGGCACCGGGGCTGGTGCTGCCGCTGCTGCTGGTGCCACCGCCGGAGCTGCCACCGCTGGGGCTGGGGCTGGTGCCGGTGAGGGTGTGGAGGGGGATGAGGACGACGGCGGTGGCGGCGAGCCCGCCGGCTTGGGGGAGCCGGTCGGTGGGGACGTGTTCGATCAGTTCGCACAGGGCGTGTCCGAGGCGTTGGGGGTAGCTCCACGCCACCTGCGGGACCGGGTCGTTCAGCGCGCCGCTGGCATCTAGCACCCCGCTGCCCCCCACCGAGCCGTGCGTGCTGGTGTGCGCCGTGCTGGTATCCCTCGCCCACTCACCCGGTGACTCCCCCGGTGGCCGCTCCCCCGGTGGACGCTCACCCGGTGGCCCGTGCTTGGGCGGGCTGTGCTCGGACGGCCGGTGGTCGGACGGGTCGTCACCGTGGTTGCGATCGCCGTGGTGGCTGTCGGCGGGCCGGTGGCTGTCGGTGGGCCGGTGGCCGGTAGTGGGGTCACCGCCGGCGATGTCGCCGTCGGTGTCCCCGTCGGTGTCCCCGCCGGTGTCCCCGCCGTCGGTGTCCCCGTCGCCAGTGTCAGCGCCGGTGTCGGCGGTGTCAGCGCCGGTGTCGTCGGCGTTGGGCTGGTCGCTGGCCTGGGCGGCGGTGTCGGTGGCGGGCTGGTTGGTGGGTGGGGTGGTGGGCTGGGTGGTGGGCCTTGCGCGGCGGCGGGGGGCGAGGTAGGCCTCGAGCAGGGTGCGGAGCATGTCGGCTTGGGCGTCGGGGAGGCGGAAGCTGCCGCGGGTGGTGCCGTCACCAACCCGGCGCATCCGCAGCCAGGTCAGCTGGCGGGCGCGGGCCTCTTCGTCGTCCAACAGTTTCGCCTCGTGGGCCTCGGCGCCGTCTGGGTCGATGATCTCGAGGACCCGGCGGCCCTCTCGGGCCAGCTCGACCGGGCCG
>JBBSMD010000074.1:0-9435 GCA_038233355.1 Propionibacteriales bacterium | reverse complement strand
GCGCTGGCCTGGCCCCGCGGCCGGCTGCGCTACCACCTCGCCACGCTGGCCGAGCTGCGGGTCTTCCGCCCGCTGTCATACCGCCTCGTGCTGGACGGCGAGACCCGTGTGCACCGCGTCCGCAGCGTCTCGGTCGAGGTGCTCGACCGGGCGAGTACGGACGGTCGGCGACTCGTCGCGTACGGCGACGGTGAACCGATCACGTCGTTGCCGCTGACGGCGCGCGTGCGCCCCGGCGCGCTCCACGTCGTGTGCGCGACCGGCTCGTAGGCTGGTGGGCATGTCCTCCCCGGTGTCCCCGGCGCAGCGCTATGCCCGCTTCCGGGCGGACCAGCCGTACCCGCAGCTGGCGCTGTTTCGTGGGGGGTACGACTTCGACCTCGACGACTTCCAGGTGCGGGCCTGCCAAGCGGTCGAGACCGGTCACGGGGTGCTGGTGGCCGCCCCCACCGGGTCGGGCAAGACCATCGTCGGCGAGTTCGCGGTGCATCTGGCCCTCACGCAGGACCGCAAGTGCTTCTACACCACCCCGATCAAGGCACTGAGCAACCAGAAGTACGCCGACCTGGTGGCGAGGCACGGCGTCGAGCAGGTCGGGCTGCTCACCGGTGACACGTCGGTCAACGGCGACGCCCCGGTCGTGGTGATGACGACCGAGGTCCTGCGCAACATGCTGTACGCAGGCAGCCGCGCGCTGCTGGGGCTCGGGTACGTGGTGATGGACGAGGTGCACTACCTCGCCGACCGCTCCCGCGGGGCGGTGTGGGAGGAGGTGATCCTGCACCTGCCCGAGTCGGTGGCCCTGGTCAGCTTGTCGGCGACGGTGTCCAACGCCGAGGAGTTCGGCGACTGGCTGCGCGAGGTGCGTGGCGACACCGTCACCGTGGTCGAGGAGCGTCGTCCCGTGCCGCTCTACCAGCACGTCCTCGTGGGCAAGCGCATGTACGACCTGTTCGAGGGCGGGCAGGCGGGCGCGGATCCGGAGGCGAGGCTCAACCCCGAGCTGGCCCGCGTCGGACGAGAGGAGTCGCGCGCCAGCCGGGTCGGGGGCGGGTCGCGCCGCGGTGGCAGCCGAGGGCGCGGTGGTGGAGCACGGTCAGGGCGTGGGGACTCCTACGCCGCCCACCGACACCGGCAGCGCACGTGGGCGCCGAGCCGACCGCAGATGGTCGAGCAGCTCGACCGCGCCGCGCTGCTGCCCGCGATCGTCTTCATCTTCAGCCGCAAGGGCTGCGAGGCGGCGGTCGAACAGTGTCTGGATGCCCGCCTGCACCTCACCGGCTCCGCCGAGGAGACGCGCATCCGCACCTATCTCGAGCAGCGGTGCGCCGACATCCCCGCCGCCGACCGGCGGGCCCTCGGGTACGGGCCGTTCGTCGAGTCGCTCGCCGCCGGTGTCGCCAGCCACCACGCCGGCCTGCTGCCGCGCTTCAAGGAGTGCGTGGAGGAGCTCTTCACCGCCGGGTTGCTCCAGGTGGTCTTCGCCACCGAGACACTCTCCTTGGGCATCAACATGCCAGCCCGCTCGGTGGTCATCGAGAAGCTCACCAAGTGGAACGGTGACACCCACGTGCCGGTCACGCCGGGGGAGTACACCCAGCTCACCGGCCGAGCCGGCCGGCGCGGCATCGACGTCGAGGGCCACGGTGTCGTGCTGTGGCAGCAAGGCTTGGATCCGCGCCACCTGGCGGGGCTCGCCTCCACCCGCACGTACCCGCTGCGCTCGAGCTTCGCTCCCTCGTACAACATGGCCGTCAACCTGGTCGGTCAGCTGGGCCGCGAGCGCTCCCGCGAGCTGTTGGAGACCTCGTTCGCGCAGTACCAGACCGACCGGGCCGTCGTCGGCATGGCCCGGCGGCTGCACGGGGCCGAGCGCGCTCTCGACGGCTACGCCGAGAGCGTCGCGTGCGAGCACGGCGACGCGTGGGAGTACGCGCGCCTCACCCGCGAGCTGGCGCAGGCCGAGAAGGGCGCCGCCCGCACGCACCGGGCCGGCGCGCGTGACGAGGTGATCACCTCGGTCGTGGGCCTGCGGCCGGGGGACGTGATCGAGGTGCCGGCCGGCCGTTACACCGGGTTCGCGGTCGTCACCGGCACCGGCGACGCGACCAACCCGTACCCCGAGGTGCTCACCATCGACCGGCACGCCCAGCGGCTCCGGGCCTCCGACTTCCCCGTCGCGGTGCGGCCACTAACCCGGATGAAGGTGCCCCGCTCGTACAACCGGCGCAACCCGCAGGCCCGCCGAGACCTCGCCAGCTCGCTGCGGCACAAGACGGCACAGCTGCCGCCGCACGCGCGCTCGGGCTCCGTGCCCGACCTGCCGCGCGCCGGGGCGGGCCGCGACCTCGGTGTGGACGTCGGCAACCCGGTCGTCGGCCGCCTGCGCGCGGCGGTGCGCGAGCACCCCGTGCACGGGTGCCCCGACGTCGCCGACCACCTGCGCTGGGCGGCGCGCTGGTACGACCTCGACCGCGACACCGCGACCAAACGGCGCGCCATCGAGAACCGCACGGGCACGATCGCCCGCCAGTTCGACCGCATCTGCGCGGTGCTCGACGCCTTGCACTACCTCGCCGGTGACACGGTGACACCGGAGGGGCGGCGGCTCGGCCGGCTCTACAACGAGCTCGACCTGATCGCGGCCGAATGTCTGCGCACGGGGGTGTGGGCCGAGCTCGACCCGCCGGCGCTGGCCGCTGCGCTCAGCGGGCTGACGTACGAGTCGCGCAACCCCGAGGACGCGGTCGCGCCGCGGCTGCCCCGTGGTGCGGTGCGCGATGCCGTGCACCGCATGCACGCCACCTGGGCCGACGTACGTCACGTCGAGGCCGAGCACCGGGTGGGAGCGTTGCGCCAGCCCGACTTCGGCTTCGCGTGGGCGGCGTGGCGCTGGGCCAGCGGTGCGCCGTTGCACGAGGTGCTGACCGAGACCGAGTCGACGGCCGGCGACTTCGTCCGGCAGACGAAGCAGCTGCTCGACCTCGTCGACCAGGTCGCCGACGCGGCCGGGGAGGGTGACCTGCGCACGACTGCGCGGCAGGCCGCCGACGCGATGCGACGCGGCGTCGTCGCGTACAGCGCCTTGACCGGGTGAGAGGCATGGTGGCGCCACTCACCGGTCGGGCATGATCGCGGCCATGCGGGTGGGCGAGCTGTGGCGGTACCCGGTCAAGTCGCTGCAAGGCGAGTCCGTGCGAAGCGCCGACGTCGGGGCGTCGGGGCTGGCGGGTGACCGCTCGTACGCGATCTTCGACGTGCGGACCGGCTTCGGCTTGACCGCGCGGCGGGAGCCGGAGCTGCTCTTCGCGTCGGCGTCGCTGCGACCGGACGGCTCGGTGCGCATCACGCTGCCCGACGGGTCGCCAGCCGACGACGACGCGGCGCTGTCCGGCTGGCTCGGCCGGCGGGTCGAGCTGCGCCCGGCCTCCGACACCCGCCCGCGCCGCTACGAGAACCCGTCCGACCCCGAGGACGAAACCGCCCGGTGGGACCCGTTCGACGGCTCGTCGGGCGCCTTCCACGACTCCGGTCGCGCCGCCCTGTCCCTGCTGACGCGCGCCAGCGTGGGCTCATGGGACCCGCGCCGCTTCCGCGCCAACCTGCTGCTCGAGCGCGACGCCGACACCGACTCGACCGGGCGACCCGCGACCAGTAACCCGGGCTACGAAACCGACGTCAAGGGGGCGACACCCAGGCCGGAGTCGGAGCGAGCGTACGCCGATCGCCGGGTCGAGGTGGGCGAAGTGGTGCTGGACGTCAACACGCCGCTGCAGCGCTGCGTGATGACGACGCGCCCCCAGCCGGGTGGCCTCGGGCACGACCTTGACGTGCTCCGCACGATTCACCGCGAGTGCGGTGGCCGCCTGGCGATGGGAGCGCTGGTCGTCCGACCAGGTCGGATCAGCGTGGGTGACTCGCTGCGAGGCCACGCTTCCCGATGACCGCGTCACCGGCATCGAGTGTTGGCAAGGACACGTGTCCGACGGCGTCGGCGGTCAAACTGCCACCACTCGATGCACGGCGCGCCCTGGCCCGGCGGCGGGCCGGGCTGGCCACGCAGCCCGCGGGCCGCCGCTTCGGTCGAGATGCGCCAGGTTCACGAACGGCTAACGATTCGGTCACCGCGGGCACCGGTGGTCGCCTCGAGCAACCAGCGTGTGGCAGGGTTACCGCGGCGTTGGCTGGCGAGATCCGCCGGCCGCAGAACCAAACAGTGGCAGCAATCTGACGCAGGAGGAACTAATGGGGCGACGGACAACGACTCGATGGCTGGCCGGGCTGGCGGCAGCCGGCCTGCTGGCCGTGAGCTGTGGGGGCGGCGGCGACACCGGCGGTGCCGCGGCAGGCGGCGGCGGGGAACAGACGACCGGAGAGGCCACGGGCGGCAGCTTCAGCGTGCAGAGCGGTGAGCCGCAGGCGCTGGCGCCGATGGGAGCTTGCTACTCCTCGGAGTGCTCCCAGATCATCAACGTGTTGTGGACGGGTCTGCTGAGCATCGACCCGTCCAACTCCGAGGAGATCCTCGGCGTCGCCGAGTCGATCGACTCCCCCGACGGCCTGGTCTGGACGGTCAAGCTGAAGGAAGGCTGGAAGTTCCACAACGGTGAGCCGGTCGACGCGGAGTCCTTCGTGCGGGCCTGGAACTACAACGCGTACGGCCCCAACGCGACCGAGATCGGCTTCTTTTTCTCCCCGGTCAAGGGCTACGACGCGCTGCAGGGAAAGAACCCCAAGTCCAAGGAGATGTCCGGGCTCAAGGTGGTCGACCCGCAGACGATCGAGATCACCCTCAGCGAGGCGTTCTCCCAGTGGCCGCTGACCATGAGCTACACCCCCGGCTTCGCGCCGATGGCGAAGGCATGCCTCGACGACCTCAAGGCGTGCAACGAGGCCCCGATCGGCAACGGGCCGTACGAGATCGACGGCGAGTGGCAGCACAACCGGCAGATCGCGGTCACCAAGTACGCCGACTACCAGGGTGACGACCCGGGCAACGCCGACGAGATCGTGTTCAAGATCTACGGCAGCCCGGCCACCGCGTTCCGCGACTACCAGGCCGGCAACCTCGACATCGTGACCCCCGACCCGAGCCAGGTGCCGCAGGCGAAGGCGACGGTGCCGGAGGAGAACGTGCTGCAGGTCGACAGCGGTTCGTACGCCTACTTCGGGTTCCCCTTCTACGAGCCGGCCTACCAGGACCTCAAGATCCGCAAGGCGCTGTCGATGGCGATCGACCGGGAGGCCATCATCGACCGCATCCTCAACGGGCTCTACCAGCCGGCACAGGACGTCATCGCGCCGTTCGTGCCCGGCAGCCGCGACGACGCGTGCGGCGAGAACTGCACCTACAACCCGGAGATGGCCAAGCAGCTCTGGGAGGAGGCGGGCGGTGTCCCCGGCAACAAGGTGACCATCTGGTTCAACAACGACGGTGGCCACGAGGCGTGGGTCCAGGCCATGGCCAAGCAGTGGCAGGACGTCCTGGGTGTCGACTTCTCCTTCGAGTCGCAGCCGTTCACGCCCTACCTGGCCTCGCTGGCTTCCGGTGACGTCGACGGGCCCTACCGGCTCGGCTGGCTGCCCGACTACCCGTCCCCGGAGAACTACCTCAACCCGATCTACGGCTCGGGCAGCTCCAACTACGGTAAGTGGTCGGGGCCGGCGCACCAGGAGTTCCTCGACCTGGTCGACGAGGGTGACGCTGCCGCCAGCGTGGAAGCCGGTATCCCGGCGTACCAGGAGGCCGCCGACGTGGTGCTGCGGGAGTTGCCGGTCATCCCGTTGTGGTTCGGGCAGACGTTCATCGTCTTCTCCGACAACGTGTCCAACGTGGAGTACTCCCCGCTAGACCAGCTGCTGCTGACCCGGGTGCAGGTCACCGGCTGAGGTTGTGCCACAGTGCGGGTGCGGGAAGGATGACTTCCCGCACCCGCACCGCACGCTCGGGCCCGAACGCGACGTTCCCGTCAGGAGGACGTGAATGGGTAGATACACGCTGCGCCGGCTGCTGCAGTTCATACCGGTGCTGCTCGGCACCTTGTTCCTCCTGCACTATCTGCAGTCGCTCTCCTTCCAGATCAACGGCAACCCGATCCGGGCGCTCTTCGGTGACCGGCAGCCCCCGCCGGAGACGATCGCCGCGCTGACCCGCGCGTTCGGGCTCGACGACCCGTGCCTCACCCAGCCCGGCAACCCCTGCTTCGGGCTCTTCTTCGACCGGCTCGGCAACTACGCCCAGGGCGACTTCGGCGTGGACTTCAACCGTCAGTCGGTGATCGACCTCATCATCCGCGCCGCGCCGCTCACGCTCCGGTTGACGTTTATCGCGGTTGTCTTCGAGTCGATCATCGGCATCGTGGCCGGTGTGCTCGCCGGCATCCGCAAGGACAAGTTCATCGACAACTTCGTCCGCTTCTCCACGGTGCTGATCATCGCGGTCCCCGTCTTCGTCCTGGGCGTGCTCGTGCAGATCGGTTCGGGTCTCTACGTCGGCACCTGGCTGGCCGAGCAGGGAGCCCCGGAGTGGCTGACGGCGACGTTCTCGATCACCTACCAGTCCGACCACCCGTGGGCGAGTCTGCTCGTGCCGGGCATGGTGCTCGGCGCGCTCTCGCTCGGCTTCATCGCACGCTTGACCCGGACCAGCCTGATCGAGTCGATGCGGGCCGACTACGTGCGCAGCGCCCGAGCCAAGGGCCTGTCCGGGACCCGAGTGGTGGGGATCCACGCGTTACGTAACTCGCTGATCCCGGTCATCACCTACATCGGCATCGACGTCGGCGCGCTGATGGGTGGGGCGCTGGTCACCGAGGGCATCTTCAACATCCCCGGCGTCGGCGGGCTGGTGTTCCAGTCCATCCGGTCGGGGGAGACGCCCGTGGTCATCGCCGTCGTCACGCTGCTGACCATGGTCTTCTTGCTGACTACTCTTCTCGTCGACCTGCTGTACGCCGTCCTCGACCCACGGATCCGCTATGAGTGACCAAGGCACCCCGGGCATCCGGGAAGGCAACGCCGCGGCGTCGACGCGGGAGTCCCCGGCGGGGCACCCCAGCGACGACGTGGACGATCGCGACGACGAGGCGCAGGAGCGAGGCAAGAAGGAGCGCAACGCCAGCCTGTGGGCCGACGCCTGGCGCGAGCTGTATCACAACTGGCTCTTCGTAGTCTCGGGCCTGCTCGTGCTGATCGTGCTCTCGTGGGCGGCGTTCCCGGGGCTGTGGACCAGCAACGACCCCAGCGACGCCGGGCAGTGCGAGTTGCTGAACAACCGTGCCCCGCCGAGCAGCGAGCACATCTTCGGCACGACGGTGCAGGGCTGCGACATGTACGCGACAGTGATCTACGGGGCCAGGCCCTCGATCATCATCGCGGTCGTCGTGACCGCAGTCAGCGTCTTCATCGGGATGGCCTTCGGCGTTGTCGCCGGCTACTACGGCGGCTGGATCGACACGGTGATCTCCCGGCTCACCGACGTGGTGCTCGGGCTGCCTTTCCTGCTGGGCGCCGTGGTGTTCCTGGCCCTGCTGCAGGACCAGAACATCTGGACCGTCGCCATAGTGCTGATCGCGCTGGGGTGGACGCAGGTGACCCGCATCATGCGCGGCAACGTGATCGCCGCGAAGGGCCAGGACTACGTGGAGGCGGCGCGCGCGCTCGGCGCGTCGAACTTCTCCATCATCATGCGCCACATCCTGCCCAACTCGATCGCGCCGGTGATCGTGCTCGCGACCCTGTACCTCGGCAGCTTCGTCTCCGCCGAGGCGACCCTGACCTTCCTCGGCGTCGGCCTGCAGCTGCCGGCGATCTCGTGGGGGATCACGATCGCCGAGGGTCAGCTGCTGGCGGTCGGCGGCTTCCCGCACCTGCTCATCTACCCGGCGGGAGCGGTCATCGTCACCGTGCTCAGCTTCATCCTGCTCGGCGACGCGTTGCGCGACGCCCTCGACCCGAGAGGACGCTGACCGATGACGACAGCTGTCGACGAGGGCGGTGACTCGAGCAAGGAGTCGAGCCGGTCGCGCCGACGTCGCTCCGACCAGGCCGACTCACTCGACTTCGACCCGCAGGCCCCCCTGCTGGAGGTGCGCGACCTGCAGGTGGAGTTCCGCACCCGCGACGGCGTGGCCCACGCGATCAACGGCGCCAGCTTCTTGGTACGCGAGGGGGAGACGCTGGGCATCCTCGGCGAGTCCGGCTGCGGCAAGAGCGTCACGGCGCAGGCGATCATGGGCATCCTCGACAGCCCGCCGGCGCACATCGGCGGTGGTGAGGTGCTGCTGCGCGGTGTCGACCTGCTGAAGCTGGACGACAAGGTCCGGCGCTCGGTGCGGGCCGAGCGGGTCGCCATGGTCTTCCAAGACGCCCTGTCCGCGCTCAACCCGGTGTTCAACATCGGCTGGCAGCTGGGCGAGCTCTTCCGCAAGCACCGCGGCTACTCCAAGTCCGACGCCCGCAAGGAGGCGGTGCAGCTGCTCGACCTGGTCGGCATCCCCGACCCAGAGAACCGGGTCAGCGACTTCCCGCACCAGTTCTCCGGCGGCATGCGCCAGCGCGTGATGATCGCCATGGCGCTCGCCCTCGACCCCGACGTGCTGATCGCCGACGAGCCCACCACTGCGCTCGACGTCACGGTGCAGGCGCAGATCATGCAGCTGCTCGCCGACCTGCAAAAAGAGCGGGACATGGGGCTCATCCTGATCACCCACGACATGGGCGTGGTGGCCGACGTGGCCGACAAGATCTGCATAATGTACGCCGGACGCATCGTCGAGCGCGCCGACGTCAACAGCATCTACAAGAATCCGGCGCACCCGTACACCAAGGCGCTGCTGGAGTCCATCCCACGTGTCGACATGAAGGGCACAGAGCTGGCCTCGATCTCGGGCCTGCCGCCCACCTTGACCAAGCTGCCGTCCGGCTGCTCGTTCAACCCCCGGTGCGCCTACGTCAAGGACCGGTGCACCCACGACGAACCACCGCTGTACGAGGTCGACGGCGACCGGCGCAGCGCGTGCCACTACTACGAGGAGGTGCTGGGTCGATGAGCGGTGCCACCGCGGCGGACCAGAAGTCGGCCGACAAGCAGCCGTCCCACGGGGACGTGGTGGTGTCGGTCCAGGATGCGGTCAAGCACTTCCCGATCACCAAGGGCATCGTCCTCCAGCGCAAGATCGGAGCGGTGCGTGCCGTCGACGGCGTCAGCTTCGACCTGCACCGCGGCGAGACCCTCGGCCTGGTCGGGGAGTCCGGCTGCGGCAAGTCCACGCTGAGCCGGGTCATCATGGGCCTCATCCCGGCCACCTCGGGATCGGTCAAGCTGGGTGACCGGGAGCTGGTGGGCATGAAGGAGCGTGAGCTGCGCAAGGTCCGCCGCAACGTGCAGATCATCTTCCAGGACCCGTACGCCTCCCTCGACCCGCGGATGACGGT
>JBBSMD010000073.1:0-9495 GCA_038233355.1 Propionibacteriales bacterium | reverse complement strand
TGCTCGTCGCGGTCGAAGCCCGCGATCAGACGCCGCCCGCCGTGCTGCAGCCGGCGCAGCGTGGCGCCGACCTCGGTGACGACGGCACGCCAGTCACCGTGGCGCAGCTCGACCTGGTCGCCCGAGGGAGGGACAGCGGTGGTCACGAGATGCCGTGCCGACGCAGGATCGCATCGATCTCGTCGTCCTCGTCTGAGCTCTGCTTGCCCTTCTTCCCGGCACCGCTCTTCACTACGACCTGCTTGCCCGGCTGGTTGCCGGCGGGGACCGCCACGGTGGACTTCTGGAGGTGTTCTCGACCCGAGGAGGAGCGCACGGCTTGCCGTCTGCCAGCGGCGACTCCAGCGATCACGAAGAGGACTCCAATCGCGGTCACGATGGCGCCGAGCCAGGACAGGGGGCTGAGCAGGAGCCGGGCACCCCAGCCGCTCATCGCGGCCCACAGCCGGTACACCAGCTCGGGCACTCCCAGTGCCCACAGCCCGAGGAGTGCCACGGCGTACCCCGTGCGGCGCAGCGCCGCCGCCGCGTTGTGCCGTCGCAGCGACCACCAGGCGCTCAGCAGCAGCAGCGCTGTGGCCAGGCCGACCCAGGGGAGCCAGACCACGTCCCCACCGTTCATGGGGCCAGTCTGCCGCAAGCGCGGTGAGTCGGTGCTGGCACGTTCGGCGCACCTCGTCCCACATTGCCGCCTGGTCAGTTCTCCCCGGCCGCCTGAGCGCCTAGCGCATGGAGGGCTTCGAAGCGCGCAGGTGGCCGGACTCGGGCCGCCATGGCGGCCCGCGGCGTCACCGGCTGGCCGCGCGGAGGCGGAGCCGGCCGCGACGACCCCGGTGGGGGATCGTCTTGCGGGACAGCATTTTTAGCCGGACTTCTGGCTATACTCGCCTTTGTGACGACAGTTCCGTTGGGCGAAGCCCGGGACCGGCTCTCCGAATACATCGCCGGGGTCGAGCGCACCCACGACCGTGTGGTGATCACTCGACACGGCCGGCCCACTGCCATCCTCGTATCGCCCGAGGACCTCGCTGCGCTCGAAGAGACAGTCGACATCCTGACGACACCCGGAGGGCTCGAGGCTGTCGTTGAAGGCCTCGCTGATCTGGAGGCCGGCCGGGTAGCTGACACCGATGCTCTGCGCACCCGTTTCACTGGCGAGTGAGCCAGCCGCATGACGTCCGCGTCTCGGCTCGAGCCGAGCGCGACCTCCGCCGCCTATCCGAAAAGGTCGCCGCCGCCTGCGTGGAGTTCGTCTTCGGCCCGCTCGTCGGCGACCCGCGTCGCTTGGGGGGCCCGCTGAGCGGGCAGTTGGCTGGTCTTCGCTCGGCACGACGGGGTGGCTACCGGATCATCTACCGGGTCGACGACGAGGCTCGTCGCGTCGACATCGTGCACATCGATCGCCGAGGCGACGTATACCGCTGACGGTTCCTCGCGCGATTCACCGGCACGAGCCCTACCGGGCACGACCCACCCGGCGAGCCCCCGTAGCGCACGCCCCGTAGCGCACTAGGAACCGCGTCTACCGTGACCGGGTGCGACGTCTTGCCAGCCCGGCGTTCCACGATGACGACGGGCGGCCCGACCCTGTCTTGACCGGCGCCCTGCAGCGACATGCCATCCGCCGGGACAGCGGGGCTGTCGTGCATGCGCTCTGTACGGCGCGGCTACTGGTACCCGTCGTCGCGGGCATGCAGGGACCCGAGCAGCCGACCGAGATGAGCGCGGTCTCGCTGCGCGGGCGAGACGGGAGGACCGCCCTGCTCGCGTTCAGCTCCGTGACGACGCTCACCACCTGGGAGGCCGCGGCCAGGCCGGTGCCGGTGACGGCCGCTGATGCAGCCCGGTCGGCACGCGCGGAGGGGGCCGCAGCACTGCTGCTCGACGTCGCCGGACCGGTGCCCTTTGCGGTGCTGAGCCCCGACCTCGACGGGCTGGCTGCCGGTCACCTGCTGATGCCGGCGAGAGGCGGGTATGCCTGGGTTCCCGCGGCTCCGGGAGTTGTCTCCTAGTGGCTCGAGCCCTCGGGTACGTCGAGGACCAGCTCGTCGACCACGCCACCACACGCCACTACGGTCCTCCCAGGTGGCGGCCGGTGCCCTCGTGTTGCCTCTCGTGCTCAGCGCGGCAGCACCGCCCCGGTGAGCCGCTCACCGGGGCCGCGCCCGGGTGGGTCCGGGACCGCCGAGGCCTCCCGGAACGCCAGCTGCAGGGTCCGCAAACCGTCGCGCAGCGGTGCGGCGTGGTGGTGACCGAGCTCGGGCGCGCCAGCGCTGACGAGCCCGGCGAGTGCCTCGATCAGCGTGCGCGCCTCGTCGAGATCACGGTGCTCCGGCAGGTCTTCGGCCAGCCCGAGGTGTACGGCCGCGGCGCTCATCAGGTGCAAGCAGGCCGCCGACACCACCTCGACGGCCGGCACGTCGGCCAGGTCCCGAGCGGCGCGGGCGTCGTTGGACGTCATTCCCCACAGCCTGCCAGCAGGCGCGGCGAGCAACCGGTTCCGGCTGGTAGCCTTGACGCCGACCGACCACGGGCGTGCCGTCGAGGTGTTGTGCGTGGTCCACAAGCGGAGGCCACCTCCCACCCGTACGACCCCGCCCCGCGGGCGTTGCCGGGTCTCGGTCGAGTCGGCCACGGTCGGCTCGCCCCGGTCGTCCCTCGGGGACGTCTCGGGTCGTGGCTCCCGTGCGATGGCCGGGAGCCTTTCTCGTCCGAGGACTATCTCGGCGACGGGTTCCGTTCAACAGGCAAGACCACCCTTACGACCACAGGAGGACCCATCAGCACAGAGCTGCGTGTGAACGACCGGATCCGCGTCCCGGAGGTGCGCCTCGTCGGCCCCAACGGCGAGCAGGTCGGCATCGTCCGCATCGACGACGCCCTCAGGCTGGCCCAAGAGTCCGACCTCGACCTCGTCGAGGTTGCCGCGACTGCGCGCCCACCGGTCTGCAAGCTCATGGACTACGGCAAGTTCAAGTACGAGTCCGCCCAGAAGGCGCGCGAGTCTCGTCGCAACCAGACGAACACGGTGCTCAAGGAGATGAAGCTGCGGCCCAAGATCGACTCGCACGACTACGAGACCAAGAAGGGTCACGTCGTGCGGTTCTTGCGCCAAGGCGACAAGGTCAAGATCACGATCATGTTCCGTGGCCGTGAGCAGCACCGGCCCGAGCTGGGCTTTCGGCTGCTGCAGCGCCTCGCCCAAGACGTCGACGACCTCGGTTTCGTGGAGACCACGCCACGCCAGGACGGCCGCAACATGACCATGGTCATCGGCCCGCACAAGAAGAAGGCCGAGGCCCGTGCCGAGGTCCGCGCGGAGAAGCAGGCGGCCGCCGCAGAGCGCGACGCCGAGCGGCTTGCCGAGCGGGCCGATCGACCGGCTCCCGAGCCGGTCGGCGCCCGCAAGCCACGCCGGCGCTCGGAGAACCTCGACCCGGGCATGGACACCGGCACCTGACGCCGTACCTGCACCGCAACACCGCGGCACACCGCTGCGGACCGCCACCAGCCGCCAACCCGGCCAGCCGCGCCGAACCGACAAGAGAGCCGGGCCGACAAGAGAAAGGGGTACGCCGTGCCCAAGATGAAGCCGCACTCCGGCATGAAGAAGCGGGTCAAGATCACCGGGTCGGGCAAGCTGCGCCACACCAAGGGCCGCCGCCGTACCCACCTGATGCAGAAGCAGGGCACCGGTCGCACCCGCCTCGACGACGGCATGGTCGCGGTGTCCAAGGCCGACACCCCCAAGGTCAAAAAGCTGCTCGGCCTCTGAGCCCGCCGGCCTGACCTTCCTGCCCCCACCTGCACCACACCCGCACCGAGGAGAACCGAAGTGGCACGCGTCAAGCGGTCCGTCAACGCAGCAAAGAAGCGCCGAGTCGTCCTCGAGCAGGCCGCCGGCTACCGCGGTCAGCGCTCGCGGCTCTACCGCAAGGCCAAGGAACAGGTCACCCACTCGCTGAGCTACTCCTACCGCGACCGCCGTGCGCGCAAGAGCGACTTCCGTCGACTGTGGATCCAGCGCATCAACGCGGCCGCCCGCGAGCAGGGCATGACCTACAACCGGTTCATGCAGGGCCTGCGCGAGTCCGGCGTGGAGGTCGACCGTAAGCACCTCGCCGAGCTCGCCGTGCACGAACCGGCCGCCTTCGCCGCGCTGGTCGAGACCGCGCGCAACGCCCTGCCGGCCGACGTCAACGCCCCCAAGGGCGAGACGGCTGCGTGAACCGGGCCTCACCCCTCGCTCGGGGCGGGTCCGCCGCGCCGCCCGCCTGACCCGGCGGGAGGTGCGTGAGGCGACCGGCGAGCTCTTGGTCGAGGGTCCGCGAGCCGTACACGAGGCCCTGGTGCACGCCGACGTGTACGAGGTGTTCGCGACCGCGGACGCGGCCCGGCGCCACCCCGACCTCCGGTCACTGGCGGGTGAGCGCTGGACGGACGTCGAGCCGTCGGTCATCGCCTCCCTGGCCGGCACGGTGCACCCCCAAGGCGTCGTCGCCCGCGGTGCGCAGCCCCGGCACGACCTCGCCTCGGCACTGGCCGGCCGGCCGCGGCTGCTCGCGGTGGCGGTCGAGGCGCGCGACCCGGGCAACGCCGGCACGCTCGTACGCTGCGCCGACGCCGCCGGCGCCGGGGCGGTCGTACTCGCCGGGGACAGCGTGGACGCCTGGAACCCAAAGGCCGTGCGTGCCAGCGCCGGCAGCGTCTTCCACCTCCCGGTGCCGGCCGAGCGCGACACCGGTCGGGCACTGGCCGCGGTGCGGGCCGCCGGGCTGCGGCTGCTCGCCGCCGACGCCAGCGGCGCGAGCGATCTCGACGACCTCATCGACGCCGGGGTGCTCGCAGCAGCAACCGCCTGGGTGTTCGGCAACGAGGCGCACGGCCTGCCGCCCCAGGTGCTCGAGCAGGTCGACGACGTCGTCCGGGTGCCGATCCACGGACGTGCGGAGAGTCTCAACCTGGCGACCGCAGCGGCGCTCTGCCTGTACGCCACGGCGCGGGCGCAGCGGTCGACGGTGCGACGCGCCGACGGGTAGCCGGGTAGCCGGGTAGCAGAGATACCCGTTGGCCACGGGTTCATCGGGCTTCCTAGACTCGGTCCGCCCGCCCCTACCCCGCAGAAGAGGCCCGATGTCTGGCCCCAACACCGACTACGACCCGGTGCAGGTGACCCCCTTGGGTGCCGAGCAGGTCGAGGCGATGCGTACGCAGGCGCTCGACGCGATCGCGGCCGCCGACTCGCCGCAGGCGCTGCGGCAGTGCCGCCACGACCATGCCGGCGACCGTTCGCCGCTCGCGCTGGCCAACCGGGAGATCGGGGCGCTCCCACCGCAGGCTCGCAAGGACGCCGGCAGGCGGGTCGGCCAGGCGCGCCGCGAGGTCGCGCAGGCGCTCGAGGCCCGCCAGCGCGTGCTCGACGAGGCCGCCCTCGAGCAGGCGCTCGCCGCCGAGACCGTCGACGTCACCGTCGGCTACGACCGTGACCCGCGGGGCAGCCGCCACCCCCTCACCACGCTGGCCGAGCGGATCGGCGACGTCTTCGTGGCGATGGGCTGGGAGGTCGCCGAAGGGCCCGAGCTGGAGGCCGAGTGGCTCAACTTCGACGCGCTCAACACCGGGCCCGACCATCCGGCCCGGTCGCTGAGCGACACGTTCTTCGTCGACCCGCCGTCGGCCCACCTCGTGCTGCGGACGCAGACCTCACCGGTGCAAGCACGCACGCTGCTGCGCCGCGAGCCACCGGTCTACGTCGTCTGCCCGGGTCGCACGTTTCGCACCGACGAGCTGGACGCCACCCACACCCCGGTCTTTCACCAGGTGGAGGGGCTCGCGGTCGACGAGGGCCTCACCATGGCCCACCTGCGCGGGACTCTCGACTTCTTCGCCGCGTCCATGTTCGGCGCGGGCGTGCGCACGCGTTTTCGCCCCACCTACTTCCCGTTCACCGAGCCCAGCGCCGAGATGGACCTGCTGTGCTTCGTCTGCCGGGGCGAGGAGCCGGCCCGGGACTCGTGTCGCACCTGCCGGGGCGAGGGCTGGATCGAATGGGGCGGGTGCGGCGTGGTCAACCCTCGGGTGCTCGTCGCGTGCGGCGTCGACCCCGACCGCTACACCGGCTTCGCCTTCGGCATGGGCATCGAGCGGGCCCTGATGTTCCGCCACGGGGTCGCCGACATGCGCGACATGGTCGAGGGCGACGTCCGCTTCACCGCCGCGTTCGGGACGGAGATCTGATGCGGGTCCCCGTGTCGTGGCTGCGCGAGGTCGCCGGCCTTCCCGACGACGTCGGCACCCAGGAGGTGGCCGACCGGCTGACGATGCTCGGCTTGAAGCAGGAGGCGCTGCACCCCGCGGGCGGCAGCGGTCCACTGGTGGTGGGCCGCGTGCTCGAGCGCAGGCCGGAGACCCACTCCAACGGCAAGACGGTCCAGTGGTGCCTCGTCGACGTCGGAGCCGAGCACAACGGGGCCGGCCGCGGCCGCGGCATCGTCTGCGGCGCCGACAACTTCGCCGAGGGCGACCTCGTCGCCGTGGCCCTGCCCGGCTGTGTGCTGCCCGGAGACGTCGCGATCACCGCGCGCACGACGTACGGGCACGTCTCCGACGGCATGATCTGCTCCGAGCGTGAGCTCGGCCTGGGCGACGACGGCAGCGGCATCCTCGTGCTCGATGCCGGGGCGGGGGCGCCGGGAGACGACGCGGCGACCCTGCTCGGCGTGCGCGACGAGGTGCTCGAGCTCGAGATCACGCCCGACTGCGGCTACGCCCTGTCGCTGCGCGGGGTCGCCCGCGAGACCGCGCTGGCCTTCGACCTGCCCTTCACCGACCCGGTCGACCAGATCGAGGCACCCCAGCCGGGAGCCGATCCGGCGTGGCCGGTGCGAGTCGACGACCCGGCTGCGTGCCCGGTGTTCGCTGCCCGGACGGTCACCGGGCTCGACCCCGACGCGCCGACACCGCGCTGGCTCGCCCGCCGCGTCGAGCTGGCCGGGATGCGGTCGGTCTCGCTGGCCGTCGACGTCACCAACTACGTGATGCTCGAGCTCGGTCAGCCGATCCACGGGTACGACCGCGACCGCCTCGACGGTGCCATCGGCGTACGCCGCGCGAAGCCCGGGGAGCAGCTGCGCACCCTCGACGGCACGCGACGCCGGCTCGACACCGAAGACCTGCTCATCACCGACGACCGAGGCCCGATCGGCCTGGCCGGTGTCATGGGAGGCGAGGAGACCGAGATCGGCCCAGACACGACCGCGATCGTGATCGAGGCGGCCTGCTTCGCCCCCGTACCGGTGGCGCGCACCGCACGCCGGCACCGGCTGCCGTCGGAGGCGTCGCGGCGCTTCGAGCGCGGCGTCGACCCCGCGCTGGCACCGGTGGCCGCGCAGCGGGTCGCCGACCTGCTGGCCGAGCACGGCGGCGGGCGAGTCGAACCGGGGACGACCCTGGTCGGGGCCGTCCCGGCCACGCCCGTCATCGAGGTCGCCGCCGACCTGGCTGCTCGGGTGTCGGGGATGGACCTGTCGGAGAAGGAGACGCGCACCGCCCTCGAGCAGGTCGGCTGCGCGGTCGAGGGTGTTGACACGTGGCACGTGACCCCGCCGACGTGGCGTCCGGACGTCGCCGACCCCTACGACCTGGTGGAGGAAGTCGCCCGCGTGGCCGGCTACGACCGGGTGCCGTCCGTGCTGCCGGTCGCACCGCCCGGACGTGGCCTGACCCGCGGTCAACAGCTGCGGCGGCGGGTCGGCCACGCGCTCGCCGGGGCCGGCTTCACCGAGGTGCACACCTACCCCTTCGTCGGCGAAGCCGACCTCGACCGGCTGGGGCTGCCCGCCGACGACGAGCGCCGCGTCGCCGTCCGGCTCGCCAACCCGCTCTCGGCCGAGCAGCCGATGCTGGTCACCACCTTGGCGCCGGGGCTGCTCGCCGTGCTGGCTCGCAACACCGGCCGGGGACAGAGCTCTGCCGCGCTGAGCGTCGCCGCCCCGGTGTTCCTGCCGGATCGAGCGGGGCACCCGGCGGCACCCGTGCCGGGGGTCGACTCGCGGCCGAGCGACGCCGAGGTCGCGGCTCTCGACGCCGCCCTACCGGCCCAGCCCCGGCACCTGGCCGTGGTGCTGACCGGCGAGCGCGCGCCGGCCGGCTGGTGGGGGCCGGCCCGCCCCGTCACCTGGGCCGACGCGGTGGAGGCCGTGCAGGTGGTCGCCCGGTCGGTGCACGTGCCGCTGCAGGTGGTGGCCGCCCGGCTCGACCCGTGGCACCCGGGCCGCTGTGCAGCGCTGCGGCGCACCGACGGCACGGTGGTCGGCCACGCCGGGGAGCTGCACCCGCGGGTATGCGAGGCGTACGGCGTCCCGGCGCGCACCGTGCTCGCCGAGGTCGACCTCGACCGCATCCTCGCCGTCGCGCCCGACACGGTGCCGGCGCCGGTCTTTTCCACCCAGCCGGTGGCAAAGGAGGACCTGGCCCTGGTCGTCGACGAGTCGCTGCCGGCCGGCGCCGTCGAGGCCGCCGTCCGGGAGGGAGTCGGCGCACTTTGCGAGTCGGTACGACTGTTCGACGTCTACCGCGGCGACCCGGTGCCACCAGGCCACAAGTCGCTGGCGTTCGCGCTGCGGCTGCGGGCGCCCGACCGCACGCTCACCGAGGCGGACCTCGCCGCCGCCCGCAGCCGAGCCGTCACCGCCGCGGCCGCCGCGACCGGGGCGGAGCTGCGTTCGTGAGCTCGCACCCTCCGGTCGCGCTCGTCACCGGCGCAGGGCGCGGCATCGGACGCGCGCTGGCGCACGGGCTCTCTCGGGACGGCTTCGCGGTGGGCCTCGTCGGTCGACACCGCGAGACCCTCCAGGAGGCGGCCGCCGACCTCACCGGTCCGTTCGCCGTCGCGTCCGCCGACGTCACCGACGCCGACGCGGTGGGCCGGGCGGTCGACGAGGTGGAGGCCGAGATCGGTCCGGTCGAGGTCCTCGTCAACAACGCGGGGCGCAACGAATCGCGCGAGGTGCCGCTCTGGGAGTCCGACCCCGACGACTGGTGGGGCGTGGTCGAGACGAACGTGCGCGGTCCCTTCCTGCTCGCTCATCGGCTCGCTCCCGACATGGTCCGGCGCGGCTCGGGTCGCATCATCACGATCAGCACCGGTTCGGCCCTGCGAGACAGCGCGGTCTACAGCGCCTACGGCGTGAGCAAGACCGCAGCACTGCGCCTTTCCGGCTGCCTGCACGAGGCGCTGGCACCGCACGGTGTGCACGTGTTCGACGTCGCCCCCGGCGTCGTGCGCACCGACATGACCGCGCGCATGCCCTTGCACGACGACCGCTCGGAGTGGACCGACGCCGACGACGTCGCCACCCTCGTCACCCGCCTCGCGCGCGGTGAGGCCGACGGGCTCGCCGGGCGCCTGCTGCGGGTGGACACCGACGACCTCGACGAGCTGGTGCGCCGCCTGGGCGCCAGCGGTGAGCACGCGCGGCGCCTGCGGCTGCAGCC
>JBBSMD010000072.1:0-9497 GCA_038233355.1 Propionibacteriales bacterium | reverse complement strand
GATCGACCGGCTGCTGTCCGAGCACGCGCACGGCTGGAGTCTCGAGCGCATGCCCGCGGTCGACCGCAACCTCTTGCGGCTCGCCACCTTCGAGATCGGCTACGTCGAGGAGGTGCCCGACGCGGTGGCGATCAGCGAGGCGGTGAACCTGGCCGGTCAGCTGTCGACCGAGCAGTCCGCCAGGTTCGTCAACGGCGTGCTCGCCCGCATCGCGGAGGTCTCGGCGCACGCCGCCGAGCAGGCACCCGCCACCGAGCGGGCACTCGGCGCGGAGCGGGGATAGCCCCCTCCGACCAGGGCTGAGCGTCGGCGAACGCACCGGTCCGGGCTCGGCTCGTACGGCTTGCAGCAGGGTGCTGCTGGTCAGCCGCCGGCCTGGTCGAACGATCGCAAGACACCCCAGCTGGTCAGCCGTTCGGTGAGCGCGCTCGGCGGCTCGTTGTACATGATGGCGAGGTTGTTCAGGTCGTCCTGGCGGATGGAGAGGACCCGCCCGTTGTAGTCGCCACGTCGGGACTGGATGGACGCGACGTAGCGAGCCAGTGGGGCGGCATCCTCCGCCCTTACGTGCTGCAGCCGCTCCAGGTCCAGCACCAGCCTGGACGGCGACTCCATCGCCGCGGCCGCGGCCACCGAGCCGCCCGGGAGCAGCTCCTCCACCGGGACGCCGTAGAAGGCAGCCAGCTCGGAGAGCTTCTGCACCGTCACCGCGCGGTCGCCGCGCTCGTAGGAGCCGATGACCACGGCCTTCCAGCGACCCTTGGACTTCTCCTCCACGCCGTGCAGGGAGAGCCCTTGCTGCTGCCGGATCGCACGCAGGCGCCCGCCGAGTGACTTGGCGTAGTGGCGCATGTCTTCGTCGCTCACCCGAGAACTCCGTCCGCTCGTTGCGACCGCGCGCGCACGCCCACTGGCGGCGACGGCGGCCTCGGTCGGGCCCAAGGCGTGTGGTGACGCAGAGTGATCATTGAAGGTGACCATAGGCGCGCCGTCGGAACCGGTCAAGGAGAACGCCGAACGCGGTGGTAGCGTCACCGCGACGACATCCTTTAACCACCGTCCGGCGAGGCGGTCAAGGAGGTCCCACCAGCGATGCCGACCACTGGCCAGACCGCCCGCACGGTGCTCGACCAGCGCGACGTGGCCCGGGCGCTGACCCGCATCTCCCACGAGGTCCTCGAGCGCAACCGCGGCGCCAGCGACCTGCTCGTCCTCGGCATCCCCACCCGTGGGGTGCACCTGGCCCGCCGCATCGCCGAGCGCATCGGCGGCTTCGAGGGCAGTGCCGTGCCGTGCGGCTCGCTCGACGCCACCCTGTACCGCGATGACCTGCGGTTGCGGGCGCCCCGCGCGCTCGAGCACACCGACGTGCCACCGGGCGGGGTCGACGGCAAGGTGGTGGTGCTGGTCGACGACGTGCTCTTCTCCGGGCGGACGATCCGCGCCGCGCTCGACGCGCTGAGCGAGATCGGCCGGCCCGCGGCCGTACGCCTCGCGGTCCTCGTCGACCGGGGCCACCGCGAGCTGCCGATCCGCGCCGACTTCGTCGGCAAGAACCTCCCGACGTCGCTGGCCGAGACCGTCGTGGTGGCCGTCGAGGAGGTCGATGGCGTGGACGCGGTGCGCATCAGCGACACCCCGCGAGACGACCCCCGAGGAGGCCGCTGATGCGCCACCTGCTCAGCGCCGGCGACCTGACCCGGAGCGAGGCGAACCTCGTCCTCGACACCGCCGAGGAGATGCGGACGCTGGCCGACCGCCCGATCAAGAAGCTGCCGGCCCTGCGCGGTCGCACGGTGGTCAACCTGTTCTTCGAGGACTCCACCCGCACCCGCATCTCGTTCGAGGCCGCCGCCAAGCGGTTGTCGGCCGACGTCATCACCTTCGCCGCCAAGGGCTCGAGCGTGTCGAAGGGGGAGAGCCTGAAGGACACCGCGCTCACCCTGCAGGCGATGGGCGCCGACGCGATCGTGGTGCGCCACCACTCCTCGGGCGCGCCACACCGGCTGGCTGCGGCCGACTGGACCCACGGCAGCGTAGTCAACGCGGGCGACGGCACCCACGAGCACCCGACGCAGGCGCTGCTCGACGCGTTCACCATGCGCCGGCACCTCGGTGACCTCGACGGCCGGCGGATCACGATCGTGGGCGACGTGCTGCACAGCCGGGTGGCGCGCTCCAACGCACTGCTGCTGGCGACCCTGGGGGCGAAGGTCACGCTGGTGGCGCCACCGACGCTGCTGCCCGTCGGGATCGAGCGGTGGCCGGTCAGCGTGTCGTACGACCTCGACGACGCGCTGTCGGGCAGCGACGCGGTGATGATGCTGCGGGTGCAGAAGGAGCGCATGGCGGCCGCCTTCTTCCCCAGCGCGCGCGAGTACAGCCGGCGCTACGGTCTCGACTCCCGCCGCCTCACCCGCCTGCCCGAGCACGCCCTCGTGCTCCACCCGGGACCGATGAACCGCGGCATGGAGATCACCGCCGACGTCGCCGACTCTGCACGCTCGGTGATCGTCGAGCAGGTCAGCAACGGGGTCGCCGTACGGATGGCGGTGCTCTACCTGCTGCTGGGTGGGGCGACGGAGGCCGAGCGGTGAGTGCCGACCCGGTGCTGGTCAGGGGCGCCCGGCTGCTGGGTGCGGAGGCCACCGACCTGCTGCTGCGCGACGGGGTCGTGGCCGCCGTGGGCGCGGAGGCCGCCGCGGACGCGGTGGGGGCTGACGAGGTCGACGCGGACGGCTTGGTCGCGCTGCCGGGCCTGATCGACCTGCACACCCACCTGCGCGAACCCGGCCGAGAGGACGCCGAGACCGTGGAGACCGGCACGCGCGCCGCCGCTCGTGGCGGCTTCACCTGCGTGCACGCGATGGCCAACACCGACCCGGTCGCCGACACCGCGGGCGTGGTGGAGCAGGTCTGGCAGCTGGGCCGCAGCGCCGGTTGGTGCGAGGTGCGGCCGGTCGGTGCGGTGACGGTCGGGCTGGACGGTGACCGCCTGGCCGAGCTGGGGGCCATGGCCGAGTCGCGCGCGCGTGTGCGGGTCTTCTCCGACGACGGTCGGTGCGTGTCGGACGCGGTCTTGATGCGCCGGGCGCTGGAGTACGTGAAGGCCTTCGACGGGGTGGTGGCCCAGCACGCCCAGGAGCCCCGGCTCACCGAGGGGGCCCAGATGAACGAGGGACACCTGTCCGGGGTGCTCGGGCTCGCCGGCTGGCCGGCCGTCGCCGAGGAGGCGGTCATCGCCCGCGACGTCCTGCTGGCCGGCCACGTCGGCTCGCGGCTGCACGTCTGCCACGTCTCCACCGCCGGCTCGGTGGAGCTGGTGCGGTGGGCGAAGGGCAAGGGGTGGGACGTCACCGCCGAGGTCACCACCCACCACCTGCTGCTCACCGACGAGCTGGCCACGACCTACGACCCGGCCTACAAGGTCAACCCGCCGCTGCGCACCGCCACCGACGTCGCGGCGCTGCGCGCCGGCCTGGCCGACGGCACCATCGACGCGGTGGCCACCGACCACGCCCCCCACCCCAGCGAGGACAAGGAGTGCGAGTGGGCCGCCGCCGCCTTCGGCATGCTCGGCCTGGAGACCGCCCTGTCGGTGGTGCAGGAGGCGATGGTCGACACCGGGCTGCTCGAATGGGCCGGCGTCGCCGACCGGATGGTCACCCGCCCGGCCAGGATCGGGCGGGTCGCCGGACAGGGGGCCGGGCTCGTGGTTGGCGCCCCGGCGCACCTGACGCTGTACGACCCGTCGGCCAGCCGTGTCGTCGACCCCGCCGACACCGCCTCGCTGTCGCGCAACACCCCCTACGCCGGCACCCGGCTGCCCGGCCGGGTGGTCGCGACCTTCCTGGCGGGTCACGCCACGCTGCTCGACGGTGCCCTGGCCGAGCGCGAGCCGGAGCCGGCCCGGTGAGGACGGCGCTCGCGGTGCTGGCGCTGGTGGCCCTCGTGGCGCTGGTGTACGCCGCGATGTGGCGGGGCTGGCGCCGCCGGGCCGCCCGGCAGGCCGACCTGCCCCCGCCGCGCCCGGTGACCGACCCGTCCGCGCCGGCAGTGCGCGAGGCCGAGGGCCGCTACTACGGCACCAGCATCGCGGGCTCGTGGCTGGACCGCGTCGTCGTGCACGGCCTCGGCGTACGCAGCCCCTGCACGCTGCGCCTGACCGCGGCCGGGCTCGACGTGCTGCGCGGAGACCTGTCCTTCCACGTGCCTCGCGCCGACCTGGTGGCCGTGCACCGCGACCTGGGTGCGGGCGGTCGGGTGGTGCCCAGAGACGGCCTGCTGGTCGTCACCTGGCAGCACCCCGGCGCGCTTGAGCCGGGCGTGCGGCAGGACACCCTCGAGTCCGGCTTCCGGCTCGAGCGGGCCCGTGAGCACGACGTGTGGGTGGCGGCGTTCACCGCGCTCACCGCCGCAAAGGCCCCCCGGTGACGCCCGCCGTGCTGGTGCTCGAGGACGGCCGCACGTTCACCGGCACCGCCTACGGCGCGGTGGGCGAGACGGTCGGGGAGGCGGTCTTCGCCACCGGCATGACCGGATACCAGGAGACACTCACCGACCCCTCGTACCACCGCCAGGTGGTGGTGATGACTGCTCCGCACGTCGGCAACACCGGGGTCAACGACGAGGACGCCGAGTCGTCCCGCCTGTGGGTGGCCGGCTTCGTGGTGCGCGACCCGGCCCGGCGGCCCAGCAGCTGGCGGGCGACGCGCAGCCTCGACGAGGAGCTGCGCACCCACGAGGTCGTCGGCATCAGCGGGGTCGACACCCGTGCGCTCACCCGCCACCTGCGCGAGCGCGGCGCCATGCGGGTCGGTATCAGCTCCACCGGCGCGAGCGCGGCCGAGCTGCTGGCCCGGGTGCTTCGGGCCCCGGCGATGAGCGGCGCGGCGCTGGCCGCCGAGGTCAGCACCGGTGCGCCGTACGTCGTGCCGGCGATCGGCGACCAGCGGTTCACCGTGGCCGCGCTCGACCTCGGCATCAAGGCCCGCGCCCCGGCCATGCTCGCGGAGCGTGGCATCGAGGTGCACGTGCTGCCCGCCGACAGCGACCTGGCCGCGATCCGGCGTACGGGCGCAGACGGGGTCTTCTTCTCCAACGGCCCGGGCGACCCGGCCGCGACCGAGCGGCCGGTCGAGCTGCTGCGGGCGGTCCTGGCGGCGGGCCTGCCGTACTTCGGCATCTGCTTCGGCAACCAGCTGCTGGGTCGCGCCGTCGGCCTCGACACCTACAAGCTGACCTACGGGCACCGGGGCCTCAACCAGCCGGTCAAGGACCTGGCCACCGGGCGGGTCGAGGTCACCTCCCACAACCACGGCTTCGCCGTCGACGCGCATCCCGGCGAGCTGCTCGACACCGCCTACGGGCAGGTGGAGGTCACCCACATCTGCCTCAACGACGGCGTGGTGGAAGGTCTGCGGGTGCGAGGTGGCGACGGACGCACTGTCGCGTTCAGCGTCCAGTACCACCCCGAGTCCGCCGCCGGGCCCCACGACGCCGGCCACCTGTTCGACCGATTCGTCGAGGTCATGGCCACCGCCGCCGCCCGCAGGAGGGCCTGATGCCGCGCCGCAGCGACCTGACCAGCGTCCTCGTCCTCGGGTCCGGCCCGATCGTGATCGGGCAGGCCTGCGAGTTCGACTACTCCGGCACCCAGGCGTGCCGGGTGCTGCGAGCCGAAGGCCTGCGGGTGGTGCTGGTCAACTCCAACCCGGCCACGATCATGACCGACCCGGAGCTCGCCGACGCCACCTACGTCGAGCCGATCACCCCCGAGGTGGTCGAGCAGGTCATCGCGCTCGAGCAGCCCGACGCGCTGCTGGCCACCTTGGGTGGCCAGACCGCGCTCAACTGCGCGATGACGCTGGCCGCCGACGGTGTCCTCGACAAGCACGGCGTCGAGCTGATCGGCGCCAGCGTCGAGGCCATCGAGAAGGGCGAGAACCGCGAGTCTTTCAAACAGGTCGTGGCCGGGCTGCCCCCGCACCTGGGTGCCGAGACGGCCAGGTCGGCGATCTGCTCGACGCTGGTCCAGTGCCACGACGCCGTCACCGACCTCGGCTACCCGGTGGTCGTGCGGCCCTCCTACACGATGGGCGGCGCCGGGTCGGGGCTGGCGTACGACGAGGCCGAGCTGACCGCGATCGCCGGCACGGGGCTGGCGGCCAGCCCCACCAGCCAGGTGCTCTTGGAGGAGTCCATCCTCGGCTGGAAGGAGTACGAGCTCGAGGTGATGCGCGACAGCGCCGACAACGTCGTCGTGGTGTGCTCGATCGAGAACGTCGACCCGGTCGGGGTGCACACCGGTGACTCCGTCACCGTGGCGCCGGCCATGACCTTGACCGACCGGGAGTACCAGCGTCTGCGCGACATCTCGCTCGCGGTCATCCGCGAGGTGGGGGTCGACACCGGCGGCTGCAACATCCAGTTCGCGGTCGAGCCCGCCACCGGTCGGGTCGTGGTGATCGAGATGAACCCGCGGGTGTCCCGCTCGAGCGCCCTGGCGTCGAAGGCGACCGGCTTCCCGATCGCCAAGATCGCCGCCAAGGTCGCGATCGGCTACACCCTCGACGAGATCCGCAACGACATCACCGCCGAGACCCCCGCCAGCTTCGAGCCGAGCCTGGACTACGTAGTCGTCAAGGTGCCCCGCTTCGCGTTCGAGAAGTTCCCCTCCGCCGACGCTCGCCTCACCACGCACATGAAGTCGGTCGGGGAGGCGATGGCGCTGGGCCGCTGCTTCACCGAGGCCCTGCAGAAGGCGCTGCGCTCGCTGGAGGACCCGGCGGCCGTGCCGAGCTGGACCGAGCCACCCGGAGACGTCGACGACCTGCTGGCGCGGGCCCGGGTCCCGCACGACGGCCGCCTGCGCCTGGTGGTCGACGCGTTACGGGCCGGTGCCGGCGTCGACCGGGTGCACGCCGCCACCGGCATCGACCCGTGGTTCGTCGACCAGCTGAGCCTGCTCGACGAGGTGGCCACGCAGGTACGGGCCGCCGCCGAGCTCACCCCCGACGTCCTCGCACTGGCCAAGCGGCACGGGTTCTCCGACGCCCAGGTCGCCGGCCTGCGCGGCACCACCGAGCAGGTCGTCCGGGCGGTGCGGCACGCGCTCGGGCTACGACCGGTGTTCAAGACCGTCGACACGTGCGCCGCCGAGTTCGCCGCCCGCACCCCGTACCACTACTCCAGCTACGACGAGGAGGACGAGGTCGCGGCCCGGGACCGGCCCGCGGTGCTGATCCTCGGGTCGGGTCCCAACCGGATCGGGCAGGGCATCGAGTTCGACTACTCGTGCGTGCACGCCGCCATGGCGCTGTCGGCGGCCGGCTACGAGACCGTCATGGTCAACTGCAACCCCGAGACGGTCTCCACCGACTACGACACCTCCGACCGGCTCTACTTCGAGCCGCTCACGCTGGAGGACGTGCTCGAGGTGGTGCACGCCGAGCAGCGGGCCGGCCCGGTGGCCGGGGTCGTCGTCCAGCTCGGCGGCCAGACGCCGCTCGGGCTCGCCCAGGGCCTCGCCGACGCCGGGGTGCCGATCGTGGGCACGCCACCGGCGGCGATCCACCTCGCCGAGGAGCGCGGCTCCTTCGGCCGGGTGCTCGCGCAGGCCGGGCTGCCGGCCCCCCGGCACGGCACCGCGACGTCGTTCGAGGGCGCCAAGCGGGTCGCCGAGCAGGTCGGCTACCCGGTGCTGGTACGGCCCAGCTACGTGCTGGGTGGGCGCGGCATGGAGATCGTCTACGACGACGACGCCCTCGCCGGCTACATCAACCGGGCGACGCAGGTCTCGCCCCGCCACCCGGTCCTGGTCGACCACTTCCTCGACGACGCGGTCGAGATCGACGTCGACGCGCTCTACGACGGGGACGAGCTCTACCTCGGGGGGGTGATGGAGCACATCGAGGAGGCCGGCGTGCACTCCGGTGACTCCGCGTGCACGCTGCCGCCGATCACGCTCGGCCGCGAGGAGATCGACCGGATCCGGACCTCCACCCGAGCCATCGCCCGCGGCGTGGGCGTGCGCGGGCTGCTCAACGTGCAGTACGCGCTGGCCGCCGACGTGCTCTACGTGCTCGAGGCCAACCCGCGAGCGTCGCGCACCGTCCCGTTCGTGTCCAAGGCCACCGGCACCCCGCTGGCCAAGGCGGCCGCGCGCATCATGCTGGGCGCGCCCATCGCGTCGCTGCGCCGCGAGGGCCTGCTGCCGGCGGTCGGCGACGGCGGTGACCTGCCCGACCACGCGCCGGTCGCCGTCAAGGAGGCGGTGATGCCGTTCAACCGGTTCCGCACCTTCGAGGGAGGCACCGTCGACACGGTGCTGGGCCCGGAGATGCGTTCCACCGGCGAGGTGATGGGCATCGACACCGGCTTCGGCACCGCCTACGCCAAGGCCCAGGCCGGCGCGCTCGGCGGGGCCGGGCTGCCGACGTCTGGCACCGTCTTCGTGTCGGTGGCCAACCGCGACAAGCGGCACATGATCTTCCCGGTCAAGCGGCTGGCCGACCTGGGCTTCACCGTCCTGGCCACGTCGGGCACCGCGGCGGTGCTGCGCCGCAACGGCGTCGACGCCCAGGTCGTGCGCAAGCTCTCCGAGTACGCGGCAGACGACGTCCCGGCGTCGTCGAGCATCGTGGCGCGGATCCGGTCCGGCGCGGTGTCGCTGGTCATCAACACGCCGCACGGTGCCACCTCGGGCGGCAGCCCGCGGCTCGACGGGTACGCGATCCGTACCGCGGCGGTGGCCAGCAACATCCCCTGCATCACCACGGTGCAGGGCCTCGCCGCCGCGGTGCAGGGGGTCGAGGCACTGCTGGCCGGCTCGGTCGGGGTGTGCTCGCTGCAGCGGTGGGCGGCCCTCGCACGGCCCGGGGCGGCCCCGTGAACGCGGCGGCCCGCGTGGAGCCGCTCCAGGTCCGGGCCAAGGTCGGCTCGGTCAAGCGGGTCGGTGACTACACCCAGCTGGCGCTCGTGGCGCCGGGGGTGGCCGAACGCGTCCGTCCGGGCAGCTTCGTCGCGCTGGCCGTCGGTGGCGCCGAGTCGTCGATGCTGCTGCGTCGCTCGTTCTCGGTCTTCCGCGCCACTCCCGGGGGCCTGTCCGGTGGCACCGTCGAGGTGGTCTTCGCGGTCACCGGCAGGGGCACCGCGTGGCTCGCGAGCCGCCACCGCGGGGACGAGGTCGACGTGGTGGGTCCCCTGGGGCGGCCCTTCGCCCTGCCCAAGGAGCCGGTCGCGTGCACCCTCGTTGCCGGCGGGTACGGCAGCGCCCCCATGTTCGCCCTCGGTGCCCGGCTGCGCGAACGGGGCTGCGCCGTGCACATGGTGCTCGGCGCAGCCAGCGAGCCGCGGCTGTTCGGGGTGCTGGAGGCGCGGCGCCCGGCGGCGTGGGTGGCCCACCCCCCCCCCGACCGGGCGGGGGGGGGGCGCGGGGGGGGGAGCCCCGGGGTGCCCGCCGGGGGGGGGGGCCCCCGCCGAGAGGGGGGGGAGCG
>JBBSMD010000071.1:0-9785 GCA_038233355.1 Propionibacteriales bacterium | reverse complement strand
GTGGCGCCCAGCACCCTCGCAGCGTCCCGTCCCCGTCGGGCGGTGCGCGCCGACGTCCGCCGGGCCGGACCGCTGAACCAGTCGGCGCTCGCCCTGGCGCCGACCCAGGAGCGATCGGGCGGCGAGCTGTCCGAGGCCACCGAGCTACGCGGGACACAGGGCCGCGTCGGCCTTGTCATCGAGCACGTCGCCCATCCCGATCCCGCCGTGGTCACCCCGTACGCCGTGCCCACGACCGCCACGCCGAGCGAACCGCCACCGCCACCGGCCGCGCCGGTGATCGGCCCGCGGCTGGCCCAGGCACGCACCCAGTTGCGGGTGAGCGTCGACCAGCTCGCCGAGCGCACCAGAATCCGCCCGCATGTGATCGAGGCCATCGAGGTGGACGACTTCGCTGCCTGCGGCGGCGACTTCTACGCCCGCGGCCATCTCCGCCGGCTCGCCTCGGTGCTGGGGCTCGAGCCCGAACCGATCCTGGCGGCCTACGACGAGCAGTACGGCAGCGCGCCGATCGCCGCCAGTGCCGTATTCTCGGCCGAGCTGGCCACCGGGCCCGGTGCCGCGGTGCGAGCCACCCGCGGAGGACCCAACTGGACGGCCTTGCTCGGCGTCGTCGTGGCGCTTCTCGTGCTGTGGGGAGTGGCGCGCTGGGTCACCGGGAGCCAGCCGGTGCCAGCAGAGCCAGCCTCCAGTGCGGCCGCGGTCAGCAGTGCGCCGGTCACGCCAGCGGACCCACAGCGCTTCGCCGGACTCGGCGACATCCCCCGCACGGTCGCCGTCACGGCTGCCGCCGACACCGTCGTACGGGTGCGAGACGCCGACGGAGACAGGGTCTGGCTCGGCCGGTTGCAGGCCGGGGAGTCGCGTCGCTGGTCGGTCACCGGACCGGTCACGGTGCGCGCCCGCAACGGTGCGGCCGTCACGGCCCAGCTCGGCGCGCAGGACCCGGTTGTCGTGGGGCAACAGGACACGCCGGCCGAGGTCACGCTCGGCGAGGACTGACGGGCAAGGCCTGGCGCCGGACCTTGCCGTCGGGGACGGCTAGGAGCTGACCGACACGGACTGACTCGCGCCGCGCCGCCCTGGCGACGCCCACGCGGGCTCAGTCTCACCCGAGCCTTCGGGCACCCGGCCCGGACGAGTGGAGGCACGGCATTGGCATCGGACGGCGCGTCAATGGGCGCGGTCGGTCATACTGGGCGTCTTCATGACTGATCACTCCCGAGAGGCGGCCGAGCAGCGCGCCGACCTCCCGACCGTCGCCCTGGTGACGCTCGGCTGCGCGCGCAACGACGTCGACTCCGAAGAGCTCGCGGGCCGGTTGGAGGCCGACGGGTTCCGCCTCGTCGACGGGCCCGAACAGGCCGGTGCCGTCGTCGTCAACACCTGCGGCTTCGTCGAGCAGGCCAAAAAGGACTCGATCGACACTCTGCTCGCCGCCGCCGACCTTCCCGAGGACGGCGGCGCCCGGGCCGTCGTCGCGGTGGGCTGTCTCGCCGAACGGTACGGCGAGGAGCTGGCCACCGCGCTGCCCGAGGCCGACGCCGTGCTCGGGTTTGACGACTACCCCGACATCGCGGAGCGCCTGCGCTCGGTGCTCGCCGGTACGCCGCACGTCCCGCACACCCCTCGCGACCGGCGCGCCCTGCTGCCCATCGCACCGGTCGAGCGGGCGACCTCCGCCGCCAGCCGCAGCGTCCCCGGGCACGCCCCGGCCGTACCCGACCTGCCAGCGTCGGTCGTGCCGGGGTCGGGTCCGCGCCCGGCGGTGCGCCGCCGCCTCGACGACGGACCCGTCGCGCCGCTGAAGCTCGCGTCAGGCTGCGACCGGCGCTGCGCCTTCTGCGCGATCCCGGCGTTCCGCGGGTCGTTCGTGTCGCGGCGGCCGGCCGACGTGCTCGCCGACGCACGGTGGCTGGCCGACCACGGCGCTCGCGAGCTGTTCCTGGTCAGCGAGAACTCCACCTCATACGGCAAGGACCTCGGCGACCTGCGGCTGCTCGAGACGTTGCTGCCCGAGCTCGCCCGGGTGGAGGGCGTGCACCGTGTCCGCGTGTCCTACCTGCAGCCGGCCGAGACCCGCCCGAGCCTCGTCGACACCATGACGGGCACTCCGCGAGTCGTGCCCTACTTCGACCTGTCCTTCCAGCACGCGTCGGGGCCGTTGCTGCGCCGCATGCGCCGCTTCGGGGACGCCGAACGCTTCCTCGACCTGCTCGCCACCATCCGCTCGCGGGCTCCGCACGCAGGGGTGCGCAGCAACGTCATCGCCGGCTTCCCCGGCGAGAGCGAGGCCGACGTCGAGGTGCTGGCCCGGTTCCTGCACGACGCCGAGCTCGACGCGGTCGGCGTGTTCGGCTACTCCGACGAGGACGGCACCGAGGCGCAGCGGCTGGACGGCCACCTCGACGAGACCGAGGTGCGGGCCCGCGTCGAGCACCTCGCCGCGGTCGCCGACGAGACGAGCAGCGCCCGGGCTCGCCGGCGGGTCGGCGAGCGGGTCGAGGTGCTGGTCGAACGGCTGGACGCCGGCAACGCAGCGGAGGGGCGTACGGCCTCTCAGGGACCTGACGCCGACGGGTCCACCACGCTGCTGGACGCTTCGCGAGACGTGCGGGTCGGTGACCTGGTGCCTGCCACGGTCGTCGACACGGTCGGTGTCGACCTCGTCGCCCGCACCGGTGCACCGGTGTCGGGCCGGGCGCGGACCGAGCCGGTGGCGCTGCGGTGACCGGCGCGACGCAGGAGCGAGCCGCGGTGGCGGCCGAGCCGTCGAACCTCAACATCGCCAACGCGTTGACCCTGCTGCGCCTGCTGCTGGTGCCGTTCTTCGTGTGGTTCCTGTTCATCGACGGCGGCCAGAATCCGTGGTGGCGCATCGCGGCGTTCGTCGTGTTCGTGAGTGCCGCGGTGACCGACCGCATCGACGGCGACCTGGCCCGGCGGCGGGGCCTGGTCACCGACTTGGGCAAGCTGGTCGACCCGATCGCCGACAAGGCGCTGACCGGAGCCGGCTTCGTCGGCCTGTCGCTGCTGGACGAGCTGCCGTGGTGGGTGACGGTGCTGGTGTTGACTCGCGAGCTCGGCATCACCGGGCTGCGCTTCCAGATCCTGCGTCACGGGGTGATGGCGGCCAGCCACGGCGGCAAGATCAAGACCGCCCTGCAGGCGACCGCGTTGAGCATGTACATCCTGCCGCTCAGCGGCTTCTTGGCGTTCATCGCCACCGTGGTCATGGTCGCCGCCGTGGTGGTCACCCTCGTCACCGGCCTCGACTACGTCGTCCGGGCGCTGCGGGAGCGTCGGGCCCGCGCGCAGGGCTGAGCGGACCGGGGCCGCGTGGGCGAGGGCGCGGGTGACCCCATGCGGCCGGCCGCCGACGTGGTCGACGCCCTGCGCCGCCACGGTGCCACGCTGGCTTGCGCGGAGTCGTTGACCGGCGGCCTGCTCTGTGCCGCGCTCGTCGACGTGCCCGGTGCCAGTGACGTGCTCCGCGGCGGGGTGGTGGCGTACGCGCGCGCGGTCAAGGCGTCGGTGCTGGGGGTGCCTGCGCAGATCCTGGCCGAGCACGGCACCGTGCACGAGCGGACCGCGGTCGAGATGGCCCGCGGCGCCGCGCGGGTCCTGGCTGCGTCGCACGCGGTGTCCACGACCGGGGTGGCCGGACCGGGCGCCAGTGAGGGTCACCGCGCCGGCACCGTGGTGATGGCCGTACACGCACCCGGTGGCGTCGACCACGTCCGAGCGCTGCAGCTGGACGGTGACCGCGACGCCGTCCGACACGAGGCGGTCGACGCGGCGCTGACCCTGCTGCTCGAGGTGCTGTCGCGCTGAGGTCCGTCTCGGTTGTGCGCGGTCTGACGTGGCGCCAGGTGCCTTTGCGGGTCGGGTAACCCCCATGGGGCCACGTCGGACGGGTGGTGCGCGGAGGCACACTCTCCGCTCCGGGGCTGCGCCGCTCGGGACCGTCGCGCGGGATCCGACCCGGAAGAGCCACGTCTGCCGTGGCGTTGCAGCAGACGCAGTCAGTCGGCCCGGGTACGGTTGGCAGCAGTTGGCGGTTCGAGGTAGCCGGGAGGTGAGGTCCGTGGTCGCACTGCGCGAGGTCATAGGAGACGTCCTTCGTAGCCACCGCACCAGCCAGGGGCTCACCCTGCGCGAGCTGTCGGCCGACGCGCGCGTCAGCCTGGGGTATATCTCCGAGGTAGAGCGTGGGCAGAAGGAGGCGAGCAGTGAGCTGCTGGCGGCGTTGTGCTCGGCGCTCGACGTCCCGCTCTCCCGAGTGCTCGGCGACGCCAGTCAGCAGCTGCTGGTGATCGAGCAGCGCGCCGCCGCTGTCGACGACACTGCGGTCTCCACCGACGCGGGTGCCCAGGTCGCCGACCTTCCGGTCCGCCACGTCGGTACGCCGCACATCGTCGCCGCGGCGTGAGCCGTTCGCTGGTGGGCTCCAGGCGGGTCAGGCCCGCAGCCGCAACCCACGTGGTGTGGCCACGAAACCGGCCTCCTGCAGGGCGGCGGCGAGCGGGGTGCCGAGCAGCTGCTCGCCATCGGCCCGTTCCACGGTGAGTCGCCCGAGCGCACCGGTGCGAACCGCGTCGGCCAGAGCGCGAACGGCCGGCTGCACAACGGACTCGTCGCTGCTGAACGTCAGCAGCGTTCGACCGCCCCGCTCGACGTAGAGCACCAAGGCGCCGTCGACGAGCACGACCAGCGCGCCGGCCTTGCGGCCCGGCCGGTGCCGGGTGGGACCACCAGCGACCCGCCCGGCGCTGGGACGCCGGTCGCCTGCGGGATCCGGGCCGCGTACGGCGCCGACCGGGTCGACGTCGCGCTCTGGCCACGGCAGGGCCGCGCCGTACGGGTTGGCCGGATCGGTGGCGGCGAGTGTCACCGCATCTGGTGCGCTGTCGGCGGCGGAGTCGTACGTGCGCAGCCGGTCGACGGCGCCGGTGGTGCCGAACTGGGCGGCCCCGAGCGAGCCGACGAAGTAACCGCGCCGCACCCGGCCGGTCTCCTCGAACGCGGTGAGCACCTTGTAGACCGCGGCGAAACCGCCGGCGACGCCCTCGCTGGCCACCGCGCCGCGGGTGACGACGCCGTGCCGGTCCAGCAGCACCTCGGCGCTCGCGTGCGCCCGCAGCGTCACATCGGTCTCGCGGTCGGGCAACAGCGACCAGCGCCCGGCCACCGTGGGCGGCCCGGTGCGGCTGGGCAGCGTGGGCCGGCCGAAGGCAGAACGTCGCCCGCGCGTCCGCGGCGGGGCTCGACGCGAGCGGTGCGTCGTACGGCTCGACCGGGTCAGCGCACGCAGCGGCGCGAGCGTGTCGTTGGTGACGACGCCGGCCCACACCAGCTGCCACAGCACCCGTTCGAGGCCCGCGTCGTCGGTGGAGCCCACCGCGTCGGACAGCTGACGGAAGAACCAGGCACCGCCGCCCTTCAACGCGTCCAGCGTGCGCTGGGCGAGCTCGTCGGTCGCCGGATCGCCGTCGACCGGCGACAGGGTCATCGGTGCGCTGTCGGCCAGGTGCAGGCTCACCCAGCCGTCGGAGCCGGGCAGCGTGCCGGCCCCGGCCCACACCACCTCCCCGGTCGCGGTCAGCTCGTCGAGGTACGCAGGGGAGTAGTCGCCCACCCGCGATGCCAGCACCAGCGGCTCCAGCGCACTGGCCGGCACGGGGGCGCCGGCCAGCTGCTCCACCACCTGGGCCACCCCCTCGACCCCGCGCAGCCGGGAACCGACCTGCTGCCACGCGGGCAGGAACCGGCCGAGTGCGGCCGGGTCGACCGGCTCGACCTCCTGGCGCAGCGCGGCCAGCGAGCGGCGACGCAGCCGGCGCAGCACCTCCGCGTCGCACCACTCGGCGCCGTGCCCGCCCGGGCGGAACTCACCCTCGACCACCCGGCCGGCCGCCGCGAGCCGGCGCAGCGCGTCGGCCACCACCGCGGCGCCGAGCCCGAACCGCGCCGCCACGTCGCCGGGGACGAACGGGGCGTGGGTGCGGGCGTACCGGCTCAGCAGGTCACCGAGTGGGTCGGGCACCGGGTCGAGGAAGGCGTCGGGCGTGCCGTACGGGACGGGTACGCCGAGCGCGTCACGCAACCGGGCGGCGTCCTCGACCGCGACGATCCACGCCTGCTGGGCGTACGTCACTTCCAGGGCGCGGCGGGCGGTCAGCAGCTCGGCGACCCAGGTGTCGATGGGCGAGTCGTTGGTGCAGCGGGTCGCCAGCTCGTCGCGAGTGAGCGGGCCGAGCAGCCGCAGCAGGTCGGCTACGCCTTCGGTGTCGCGGGCGCGCCGGTCGGGGGCCAGCCGCTGCAGCTCAGCCTCGGTTTGGTCGAGCACGTCGAGGTCGAGCAGGTCACGCAGCTCGGCGCGCCCGAGCAGCTCGGCGAGCAGGCCCGGGTCGAGGGACAACGCCGCCGCGCGCCGCTCGGCCAGCGGGCTGTCGCCCTCGTACAAGAACGCGGCGACGTAGCCGAACAGCAGCGAGCGGGCGAACGGGGAGGGGGTCTGCGTGGCGATCTCGGCCAGCTCGACGCGGCGAGAGTCGAGGTCACGCATCAGCTGCGTCAACGCCGGCACGTCGTAGACGTCCTGCAGTACCTCGCGCACCGCCTCGAGCACGATCGGGAAGGCGGGGTAGTGGCGCGCCACCTCGAGCAGCTGGGCGGAGCGTTGCCGCTGCTGCCACAGCGGGCTGCGCCGGCCCGGATCGCGACGCGGCAGCAGAAGTGCCCGCGCGGCGCACTCGCGGAAGCGCGACGCGAACAGCGCCGAGCCGCCCACTTCGGCGGTCACCAGGTCGTCGACCTCGCCGGGCTCGAACGCGAACAGGTCGGCCCCGGGCGGGTCGGCGTCGGTCTCGGGTAGCCGCACCACGATGCCGTCGTCGCTGGCCATCGCCTGCCCGTCGACGCCGTAGCGCTCCCGCAACCGGGCGGCCACGGCCAGTGACCACGGGGCGTGCAGCTGCAGCCCGTACGGGGAGTGCAGGACCACCCGCCAGTCGCCGAGCTCGTCGCGGAACCGCTCGACGAGCAAGGTGCGGTCGTGCGGCACCCGGCCGGTGGCCTCCTTCATCTCGGTGAGGAATGCGACGAGGTTGTCGGCGGCCCAGGCGTCGAGGCCGGCGGCACGGCAGCGGGCGCGGGCGGTGTCGGCCGGCGCGGTCGACAGCTCGCGGACGAACGCCCCGAGCGCCTGCCCCAGCTCAGCGGGGCGGCCGAGGGTGTCGCCCTTCCAGAACGGCAGCCGCCCTGGCTGGCCGGGGGCGGGGCTGACGAGGACCCGGTCGTGGGTGATGTCCTCGATCCGCCAGCTGGACGCACCGAGGGCGAACACGTCGCCGACCCGCGACTCGTACACCATCTCCTCGTCGAGCTCCCCCACCCGGCTGGCACGCTCGCCGACCATGAACACGCCGAACATGCCCCGGTCGGGGATGGTGCCGCCGGAGGTCACCGCGAGCCGCTGAGCGCCCGGGCGGCCGGTGAGCGTGCCGCCAATCCGGTCCCACACCAGCCGCGGACGCAGCTCGGCGAACTGGTCGGAGGGGTAGCGCCCGGCCAGCAGGTCGAGGGTCGCTTCGTACGCCGAGCGGGGCAGGGTCGCGAACGGCGCCGCCCGCTCGAGCAGGGCGTACCACTCCTCGACGTCGAGGTCGTCCATCGCGGCGGCGGCGACGGTCTGCTGAGCGAGGACGTCGAGCGGGTTGGCGGGCATCGCCAGCGCCTCGATGGCGCCCGCGCGCATGCGCTCGACCGCGACCGCGGCCTGGACGAGGTCGGCTCGGTGCTTGGGCAGCACCACCCCGCGCGAGACTTCGCCGACCTGGTGGCCGGCCCGGCCGACCCGCTGCAGCCCGCTGGCCACCGACGGCGGTGCCTCGACCTGCACCACTTGGTCGACCGCTCCCATGTCGATGCCGAGCTCGAGGCTGGAGGTGGCGACCACGCACGGCAGCCGGCCGGCCTTGAGGTCATCCTCGATCAGTGCGCGCTGCTCCTTGCTCACCGAGCCGTGGTGTGCCCTGGCAATGACGGTCTGGGCGCCGGCACTGGTGCCGGATGCACCCGGCAGCTGGGCCGGGGTGCGGTGCGGGCCCGCGTGGGGAGGGACGAGGCCCGGGTGGCCGGGCGGCGACCCGCGCTGTGCTGACGCCGTTGCGGTGGCGGCGTCGGCCTGGTGAGCGGCAGCGATGCCACCGTCGGTCTCGCCGCCGTATTGGTCGGCGGCCTCGGCGGCCTCGGCGGCCTCGGCGGATCGGTTGGCGGCTCGGTCGGTGGCGATCTCGTTGAGCCGGGCGGTGAGCCGTTCGGCCAGCCGCCGGGAGTTGGCGAACACGATCGTCGAGCGGTGTGCCTCGATCAGGTCCACCACCCGCTCCTCCACGTGTGGCCAGATCGACGTCGACGGGGCGGGCGCGGTGGGGTCGTCGAGGTCGACCTCATCGAGGGTGGCGGTGCCGCCGGGGTAGACGTCGCCCGCCCCGCCCGAGGGCCTGACCCGGGTGCTGCCGAGCTCACCCATGTCGGGTACGGGCACCTCCACCGACAGGTCGAACCGCTTGTGCGCCGGCGGCGCCACCACTCGTACGGGCGCCGATCCGCCTAGGTAGCGGGCCACCTCCTCGACCGGTCGTACGGTCGCGGACAGCCCGATGCGCTGCGCCGGCCGCTCGAGCAGCGCGTCGAGCCGCTCCAGCGACACCGCGAGGTGGGCGCCGCGCTTGGTGCCGGCGACGGCGTGCACCTCGTCGACGATCACGGTGTCGACGCCCCGTAGCGACTCGCGCGCCGCCGAGGTGAGCACCAGGAACATCGACTCGGGGGTGGTGATGAGGATGTCCGGCGGCGTGCGCGCGAACGCTCGGCGGTCCGCGGCCGGGGTGTCGCCGGAGCGTACGGCGACACTTACGTCGGGGGTGTGCTGGCCGAGCCGCAGTGCGGTCTGGCGGATGCCGACCAGGGGGGCCCGCAGGTTGCGCTCGATGTCGACCGCAAGCGCCTTGAGCGGGGAGACGTACAGCACCCGGCACCGCTGCCGCGGCTCGCTGGGCGCCGGCGTGGTGGTGAGCCGGTCGATCGCGGCCAGGAACGCGGCCAGCGTCTTGCCCGACCCGGTGGGTGCCACGACCAGTGCGTGCGCACCGGCGGCGATTGCGTCCCAGGCACCCACCTGTGCCGGGGTGGGGGCCGGGAAGGTGCCGGTGAACCACGTACGGGTGGCGGTCGAGAAGCACGCCAGCGCCGTGTCGGCGCCGGCCGGCGCGTCGGCGGCAGACTGCGTGCGCGCCTGGGTGGCCGGCCCCCTGACCGCGTCCGCAGCTGCACGTGTGGGCACCTTCCTATCTTGGCTGACGCCACTGACAACCGCCCACGTCGACCGGCTCCGACCCGCCGCCTCCGTCCGACCAGTCCCGCCCGCGAGTGGCCCGTGCGGCGGCAGCGTCGGGACCGACCACGTGGGGCCACTCGAACATCTTCACCGAGCTTCAGGTGGCCGACCGCGCCCAAGCCATCATCGCGGCGAGAGACGCCGGTCTCGGCGCATGGGCTCGGTCTGGACATGACGCTGCCCGTACAACCGAGATGAAGTTGTCGGAACGCCGGACTACTGTCACCGCCGTGAGTCATCCGGTGGCACACCCCTCGACCCGGCAGCAGCCCGAGGGGGCGGGGGAGCCGTTGGTCGTCGCCCACGGCCTGGTCAAGCGGTACGGCGACTTCGAGGCCGTACGCGGCATCGACGTGGAGGTGCGGGCCGGCGAGGCGTTCGG
>JBBSMD010000070.1:0-9827 GCA_038233355.1 Propionibacteriales bacterium | reverse complement strand
GTCGACGGCCCGCTCGAAGCCGAGCGACGCGTACAACCGGTGGGCTGTGCGCATGTCGGCGAGGCTCGACAGCACGATCTCGCGGTGGCCGGTGGCGCGCGCTCGCGCGAGGCACGCCTCGACCAGGGCACGCCCGACCCCTCGGCCACGGGCCTTCGGATCCACGGCCAGCATGCGGAACTCGGTCTGGTGCGGCGCCATGGCAAGCTCACGCAGCGGAGACCCTGGCGGACAGTACGTCACGGTGCCGAGCACCGCGTCGCGCTCGACGGCCACCCACAGCTCGGCCCGGCTGGCGCGGTAGGCGGTGTCGCGCAAGGTGGCGGCGTAGCCCTCGTCCTCGTCGAGGTAGCCGTCGGCCCGGTACGCCCGCTCGGTCAGCTCACCGACCGGCGCGATCTCGCTGGCGAGCGCCCGGCGTACCACCAACGTTTGTGGCCGGTCACGCTCTGGTCGCTGATCAGACACCGGTCGTGCTCCGCAGGTAGGCGGCCACGCTCATGTGGCGCACGCTATCGCTCGGTCACCGGCCCTGCCGGACGTCTGGGGACGTGCTCACCCGGCGGCGGCTCGGTCACCAGTCTGGCGCGGCGCCTGACCGGTGCACCGCCACTAGGCTGCACCGGTGCCGTCGCTGGACGAGCTGGTCCGCTCCCACACCGACCTGCACGAGCCCGACCTGGAGTGGCTCCACCGGTTGGTGGCCGACTGGCAGATCCTCGCCGACTTCTCCTTCGCCGACCTGCTGCTGTGGGTGCGCGACCACCGACAGCCGGGCTATTGGTCGGTGGCGCAGATGCGTCCGACGACCGGCCCGACGTCGTACCTGGACGACCTGGTCGGGCACTTCGAGCCGCGGGGCGGTCGTGCCGTCCTCGACCGAGCCTGGGACGAGGGGCGCATCGTGCGCGAGGGCGACCCGGAGTGGGGCGACGGGGTGCCGGTGCGGGTCGAGGCCATCCCGGTCCGTCGCGACGCCCGCCTGATCGCGGTGCTGGTGCGAGCCACCAACCTGCTCGGGGTCCGCACTCCCAGCCGGCTCGAGCTGGCCTACCTGCAGACCGCGGCCGACCTCACCTCGATGGTGAGCCGGGGCCTCTTCCCCTCCGCCGGGGAGCGTACGGACCTCGCGGACGCCATGCGGGTCGGCGACGGCGTGGTGCGCGCCGACCCGTCGGGCACCGTCACCTATGTCAGCCCCAACGCCGTGTCGGCGCTGCGCCGGTTGGGACTTGGCGGGGACCTGGTCGGTCGTTCCCTCGCCGGCGCGGTGCGAGAGGTCCTCGACGCACCCCGTGCCCCGGTCGAGGAGCGTGTCACCTCGGTGCTCGACGGCCGGCAGGCCACCGAGGCCGAGGTGCACAGCGCCACCGCCACCCTGGTGCTGCGCGCGATCCCGCTCGTCACCGACGACGGCCGCTCCGGGGCGGTGATCTTGCTGCGCGACGTGACCGAGCTGCGTCGCCGCGAGCACGAGCTCATGACGCGGGAGGCCACCATCCGCGAGATCCACCATCGGGTAAAGAACAATTTGCAGACGGTGGCGGCCCTGCTGCGGCTGCAAGCCAGGCGGGTGAGCGAGCCATCGGCTCGTACGGCCCTCGAGGAGGCCGTGCAGCGGGTGGGCGCGATCGCGGTGGTGCACGAGCTGTTGAGCCGGGGCTTCGAGGAGGTCGTCGACTTCGACGAGGTGGTCGACCGGTTGCTGGGATCCGTCGTCGATGTCGCGGGCCACCCGCGCCAGGGTTCCGCCGGTCCAGACGCCGACGCGGTCGCAGACACCGACACCTACACCGACGCCGGCGCCGGGCTGCCGTCGGCCCCGGTGGCCGGTCAGCCTGCGCACTCGTCACTCGGCTCACTCGGCTCACTCGGCGATGCGACGGCGGTGCGGGTGGTGCGGCGGGGGTCCTTCGGGCAGGTCCCGGCCGACGTCGCGACGCCGCTGGCGGTGGTGCTGACCGAGCTCGCCCAGAACGCCGTGGAGCACGGTCTGCCGGGTCGGCGAGGGCTCGTCGAGGTCGCCGTGTCCCGAAACGCGCGCGAACTCGACGTCGAGGTCCGAGACGACGGGGTCGGTCTGCCGCCGGGGTTCGAGCTCGACGCCCTCACCAGTCTCGGCCTGTCCATCGTGCGTACGCTGGTCTGTTCCGAGCTGCGCGGAGAGCTGGCCGTTGCGCCCCGTTCGGGCAGTGGCACGCGAGCCTGGCTGCGGGTACCTCTGACCGCCTGAGCCGGGGCCGCGCTCGACCTCGCCGGCCGGCGAGAGCCACGATCGGCCGCGAGCGTGCGAGGACCCCGCGGGCGCCCGCCGCCCGCGGGGTCCTCGAAGGTGCGAGAGTCAGGCGGTGCGTACCCGGGTCCGAGCGTTGCGGCGCTTGAGGGCGCGGCGCTCGTCCTCGCTGAGACCGCCCCACACCCCATGGTCCTGACCCGATTCCAGCGCCCAGGCGAGGCACTGCTCGCGCACTTCGCATCGCTGGCAGACGCGCTTGGCGTCCTCGATCTGGGCAAGGGCGGGCCCGGTGTTGCCGATCGGGAAGAAGAGCTCGGGGTCCTCTTCGAGGCAGGCGGAACGGTGACGCCAGTCCACGGCGGCGGCTCCTTGTCGTTCTCGGATGTGTCGAGGCAGGGATCTCGCCTCAGGTCGGTCCCGGTCGATGCGTGCGGGGACGCACCGGCAGTGTCCGAGCTACCGAGTGTGTCCGCTTCCCGGGGCCGGAGTGAAGGGTTTCACAAAGGCCGACGGTGCGCCGCAGCGCTTGTGGCAGTGCGACCGGAGGGTGTTCGACGCACAGGGCTAGCACGTCGACGTTCCGATCGTGGCAAGGAAGTTCCCCTCACACAAGAGCACCATGCCTGTTCGATCTGTCACAACTGGTGCGAATCGTGGCGTCTTCGTCGGCCACCGGCCGCCTCAGGCCGTGCTGCTGCCCGGGCGGCGCTGCACCAGCGTGATGGCCAACTGGTCCTCCTCGATCACGGCAATGTCCACCGACGCGGCGAGTGCGGACAGCAGCGTCCAGGCGAAGCCTTCTCGGGACGGGACGGTGAGAGCGGCCGGGCGCACCTGGACGACCACGGTCAGGTCGTCGGAGGTCAGGTGAAAGCGGCACCGCAGATCAGAACCGTCGCCCGCTCGGGTGAGCAGGATGCTGCAGGCTTCGTCCACCGCGATCCGGAGATCCTCGATGTCGTCGAGGGTGAAGTCCAGGCGAGCGGCGAGACCGGCAGCGGCGGTACGTACCACCGACAGGTAGAGACTCTCCGCAGGCACCCGCAGATCGATCTCCGGTCGATCGTCCACGCTCACCTGCAGTCCTCACGATTCAGGCCAACGGCGCCACGGCGGTGTCGCCAGTCCCCCCGGCCGCGCCGCCCGACCGGGCAACGCGGCCGCGCGTCGGGGCTCAGCCCTGCTTGGTCTCCCAGAAGATCGTGGCGATCTCGTCGATCTTGCCCAGCAGCTGATCGGCGACGTCGGCGTCCATCTCGCCCTTGGTGCCGGCTGCGCCGGCCAGCTTGGTCGCCTCGTTGAACAGCTCGTGCAGCTGCGGGTACTTCTCGAAGTGCGGCGGCTTGAAGTAGTCGGTCCACAGCACCCACAGGTGGTGCTTGACCAGCTCGGAGCGCTGCTCCTTGATCAGGATCGCCCGGGTACGAAAGTCGTGGTCGTCGTTGTCGGCCACCTTGCCGATGATGCCCTTGATCGACTCGGCCTCGATCCGGGCCTGGGCCGGGTCGTAGATGCCGCAAGGCAGGTCGCAGTGGGCCTCGACCTCGATGGTGGGGGCGAAGAAGCGCATGGCGCAGATCCTCTCTGCTGGGGCGGATGCCTGGATGGGTGGGGCCCGGCTCGCGGGCGCTGTCCCTCGCTTCGCGACACTACTCCCGCGCCCGCGCACGTCGCAGGGCGCACCGGAGGGAGCGGGCAGGCAGTGAGACAGCACATCGGTCCGGTCGCGCGCTGGGGGCTGGCGGTCGTGCGCGGGCGCTCGATGCAACCCACGCTGCACGACGGCGACGTGCTGCTCGTGCGGTACGGCGTACCCGCCCGGGTCGGCGGCCTGGCGGTGGTGCGGTTTCCTGCTGCCCGCCTGCAGCGCCCGGTCGACGTCGTTGCGGTGAAGCGGGTCACGGCCCGGAGCCCGGACGGCTGGTGGGTGGAGCGCGACAACCCCGCCGAGGGTGTCGACTCCTGGCTGGTCGGCGCGCTGTCCGACGACCAGGTGCTCGCCCGCGTGCTCGTGCGCGTCTGGCCGCTGCGGCGCCGGTCGTGAAGGGGGATCTCCTCCTTGCGGGGTCGTCCCGCGTACCGGGCGCCCGGGACCAACCGGTGTGAGCCGGCGGATAGGGTCCCCGGCATGTTCGCGGTCTACGCCACGTCGTTCTCGGCGACGTCCCCGCTCGACGGTCTCGAGGTGGGGGAGCGACCCGACCCGCAGGTGCCCGACGGGTGGACAACCGTACGGGTCGAGGCTGCCTCACTGAACCACCACGACCTGTGGTCGCTGCGCGGGGTGGGGCTGAAGCAGGAGGCGTTGCCGATGATCCTCGGCTGCGACGCCGCCGGGGTCGACGAGGACGGCAACGAGGTGGTCGTCCACGCCGTGGTGAGCGAACCGTCGTGGAGCGGGGACGAGACGCTCGACCCCGGACGCTCGTTGCTGTCCGAGCGCCACCCGGGCACGTTCGCCCACCGGGTGGCCGTGCCGAAGCGCAATCTCGTGCCCAAGCCGACGGCGTTGTCGTTCGTCGAGGCCGCCTGCCTGCCGACCGCGTGGCTGACGGCGTACCGGATGCTCTTCACCCAGTCGGGGTTGAAGCCCGGCGACAGCGTCCTGGTGCAAGGCGCCGGGGGCGGCGTGTCCACCGCGCTGGTCACGCTCGGCCGCGCCGCGGGGCTGCGGGTCTTCGTGACGAGCCGCGACGAGGGCAAACGCGCCCGCGTGGCCGAGCTCGGCGCGCACGAGGTGCTGGAGCCGGGCGCGCGGCTGCCGCACCGCGTCGACGCGGTGATGGAGACCGTCGGAGCGGCCACGTGGTCGCACTCGGTCAAGTCGCTTCGACCGGGCGGCACCATCGTCGTCTCCGGGGCCACGTCGGGGGACCGGCCCGAGGCGGCCGAGCTCACCCGCATCTTCTTCCTTCAGCTGCGGGTGCACGGATCGACCATGGGCACCCGGGCGGAGCTGCAGCGCCTGGTCGAGCTCCTCGAGGTGAGTGGCGCCCGGCCGCTCGTCGACCGCACGCTGCCGCTGGCGCAGGCGCGCGACGGGTTCGCCGCGATGGTGGCCGGTGACGTCTTCGGCAAGGTGGTCTTCACCCGGTGAGCGACGCGCTCGTCACCGTCCGTCCTGGTGTGTCGGCCGACGCCGAGGCGGGTGCCCGCTGCCACGTCGCGTGCTGGCGCGAGGCGTACGGCGACCTCGTCGACCCGGCCGTCCTCGTGAAACGCACCGGCGACCTGGCGCAGCGTACGTCTCGCTGGCGCGACATCCTGGCCGGTGCCACCCTCCGTTGGGTGGCCGTCACCGAGTCCGGCGAGGTGGTCGGCTTCGCACAGGCCGGCCCGCCCCGCGACGACCCGGTGCGCCCGCTGGAGCTGTATGCGCTCTACGTACGGACGGCTCGGTATGGCACCGGGCTCGGGGACCGGCTGCTCGCTGCGGCGATCGGCGACCGGCCGGCGTACTTGTGGGTGTTGGCGGCCAACGAGCGAGCGATCCGGTTCTACGCCCGGCACGGGTTCGTCCTCGACGGTAGCGGCAAGCCCGAGCCGATGTTCGCGGCGAACGAGCTGCGGATGCGCCGGGGCTGATCGCCTCGTCGTCGGCTTGCGTCGTGCGTGCTGGTCGTGCGTCAGCGTCGGGCCACTGACCATGGTTTTCGGACGCTTCCCATGGTTTGCACGCCATGGTAAGCGTCCGTTTACCACGTTAACGTGGTAAACGGACGGCCGCCCCCGAGCGTCAGTCGTCGTCGTCCAGACGCGCCAGCCAGGTCGCGAGCCGCTCGACCGGGGTCTCGAAGTCGGGGTGCAGGTCGACGAACTCACTCAGCCGCTCGGCCAACCAGGCCAGCGTGACGTCCTCGTCGCCCCGCCGAGTCGCCAGCTCCTCGATGCCCCGGTCGGTGAAGTACATCGCTCAGGCGAAGGCGCGCTCGAGCAGCTGCTTGTTCTCGTCGAGGTGGCGGCGCTGTTGGCCCACCGAGGGCACCGAGGACGCCGGGCGCGACACCAGCTGTAGCGACAGGCCCTCGATCTCCCGGGGCAGGTTGAGCGCGACGTGCGGCCACGGACCCTGGTTGGCCGGCTCGTCCTGCACCCAGCGGACGACCGAGGCTCGGGAGAACCGTCGCAGTTGCTCCTCCACCTGCTCGACCGGGCGAGGGTAGAGCTGTTCCAACCGCACGATCGCGGTCCGTTCGTCCTCGCGCCTGCTCCGCTCGGCCAGCAGGTCCCAGGTGAGGCGCCCCGAGCACAGCAGAACCCGCTCGACGTCGGCCGGATCGACAGCATGGTCGCCGAGCACCGGCTCGAACGCGCCGGAGGTGAAGTCGTCGGGAGCGGAGACCGCCTTCTTGCCCCGCAGCATCGACTTGGGCGTGAACACCACCATCGGCCGGTGACAGCTGCTGAGCGCCTGGCGACGCAGCAGGTGGAAGTAGCTTGCAGGCGTCGAGGGCTGGGCGACGGTGAAGGCCTCGTCGGCGGCAAGGGTGAGGAAGCGTTCGATCCGGGCCGAGGAGTGGTTCGGTCCTTGTCCCTCGTACCCGTGCGGCAGCAGCAGCACGACGCCGGACTTCTGCTGCCACTTCTGCTCACCGGCGACGATGTACTCGTCGATGATGATCTGCGCGCCGTTGCCGAAGTCGCCGAACTGCGCCTCCCACATCACCAGCGCTTCTGGCCGCGCGACCGAGTAGCCGTACTCGAAACCCATCGCGGCGTACTCGCTGAGCAGCGAGTCGTAGATGAAGAACGATGCCTGATCGCTCGTGACGTGCCCCAGCGGTGTCCACTCCTGACCGGTACGCCGGTCGATGATGGTCGCGAAGCGCTGAGCGAAGGTGCCGCGGCGCGAGTCCTGGCCGGCCATGCGTACGGGGCGCCCCTCGGCCAGCAGCGAGCCCATGGCGATGACCTCGGCGGTGGCCCAGTCGATCGGGCCCTCGGTGATGGCGGCAGAGCGGCGCTGGAGCTGCGGCCCCACCTTGGGGTGCACGGTGAATCCCTCGGGAGCGTTGACGTACGCCGCGGAGATCGCCTTGAGCAGCTCGGGGGTGATCGCGGTGACCGCGCCGCTCTCCGGCTCGGGGGGCTTTTCGGGGTAGTCGGGGACGGTGGCGTAGTCGTACCTGGGCTCGTCGGCCTCGCGCACTTCCGCGAAGACCCGCTCGAGCTGCTTCTGGTAGTCCCGCAGCGCCGACTCGGCCTCCTCCACGCTGATGTCACCACGCCCGACGAGCGCCTCGGTGTAGAGCTTGCGCACCGAGCGCTTCGCCTCGATGAGGTCGTACATCAGCGGCTGGGTGAAACTGGGGTCGTCGCCCTCGTTGTGCCCGCGGCGGCGGTAGCAGACCAGGTCGACGACCGCGTCCTTGTTGAACGCCTGGCGGAACTCGAACGCCAGCTGCGCCACCCGGATGCACGCCTCGGGGTCGTCGCCGTTGACGTGGAAGATCGGCGCCTGCACCATCCGCGCGACATCGGTGCAGTAGAGCGAGGAGCGAGACGCCGCCGGTGACGTGGTGAAGCCGACCTGGTTGTTGACCACCACGTGCACGGTGCCGCCGGTGCGGTAACCGCGCAGCTGGGAGAGGTTGAGCGTCTCGGCGACGACGCCCTGACCGGCGAAGGCGGCGTCGCCGTGCACCAGCAGCGGCAGCACCGGGAACTCGGCGCCGCGGTCGAGGATGTCCTGCTTCGCCCGCGCGATGCCGGTGAGTACGGGGTCGACGGTCTCGAGGTGCGACGGGTTCGCGGCCACCGACACCTTGAGCGTGCTGCCGTCGGACGCGGTGAACTCGCCCTCGGCGCCCAGGTGGTACTTGACGTCGCCCGAGCCTTGCACCGTGCGGGGGTCGATGTTGCCCTCGAACTCGCGGAAGACCTGGCCGGGGCTCTTGCCGGCGATGTTGACCAGCACGTTGAGCCGGCCCCGGTGCGCCATCCCGATGCACACCTCGTCGAGCCCTGCGCCGGCGGCCGCCTCGCAGATCTCGCCGAGCAGCGGGATCGTCGTCTCACCGCCCTCCAGGCTGAACCGCTTCTGCCCGACGAACTTGGTCTGCAGGAACGTCTCGAACGCCTCCGCCTGGTTGAGCTTGTGCAGGATGCGCAGCTGCTCTGCCGGGGCCGGCTTGGTGTGCGGCTGCTCGACCCGGTCCTGGATCCAGCTGCGCTGCTCGGGATCGGCGATGTGCATGTACTCGATGCCGACCGTGCGGCAGTACGTGTCGCGCAGCAGGCCGAGGATGTTGCGCAGCTTCATGAACCGGCGGCCACCACCGAACGAGCCGGTGGCGAACTCGCGCTCGAGGTCCCACAGGGTGAGGTCGTGGTTCTCGATGTCGAGGTCGGGATGGCTGCGCTGGCGGTACTCGAGGGGGTCGATGTCGGCCATCAGGTGGCCGCGTACCCGGTAGGCGTGGATGAGCTCCAGCACCCGGGCCTGCTTGTGGATCTCGTCGTCGTGGTTGACCGCGATGTCCTGCGACCAGCGGATCGGCACGTAGGGGATGCGGAGTGCGGCGAAGATCTCGTCGTAGAAGCCGTCGGCACCCAGCAGCAGGTCGCACAGACGCTTGAGCAGCTCACCGGACTGCGCGCCCTGGATCACGCGGTGGTCGTAGGTGGAGGTGAGCGTCATCATCTTGGAGACGGCCAGGTCGGCGATCGTGCGGTCCGAGGCGCCCTGGAACTCCGGTGGGTAGTCCATGGAACCCACCCCGATGATGGCTCCCTGCCCCTTCATCAGCCGTGGCACCGAGTGGTTGGTGCCGATGGTGCCCGGGTTCGTCAGCGTGACGGTCGTGCCCTGGAAGTCGCTCAGCTCGAGCTTGTTGTTGCGCGCCTTGCCGACGACATCCTCGTAGGCCTGCCAGAACTGGGCGAAGTTCATCGTCTCGGTCGCCTTGATCGACGGCACCACGAGGCTGCGGCTGCCGTCGGGCTTGGGCAGGTCGATCGCGAGCCCCAGATTGACGTGCGGATTGCGCACGAGCGTCGGCTTGTCGGCCGAGTCGTCGAAGCCGACGTTCATCGCTGGCCTCGCCGCGAACGTCTTGGCCAGCGCGTAGCCGATCAGGTGGGTGAACGACACCTTGCCGCCACGGGCCCGGGCGAGGTGGTTGTTGATCACGATCCGGTTGTCGATGAGCAGCTTGACCGGCACCGCGCGCACGCTCGTGGCCGTGGGTACGGCCAAGCTGGCGTCCATGTTGGACGCGGTGCGTGCCGAAGCGCCCTTGAGCACCACCCGCTCCGGCTCGGCGTCCGTCTCGGGCGGGGGTGCGGCGCGCCCCTCCTTGGGCAGGGCACGCGTCCGTGCGCTCGCCGGCTGCGGCTTTTCCGAGGCGGTGTTGGAAGCGCGGCTGGCGGAGGTGTCGGGGGCGGTCGCCGCGGCCCGGGGAGTGTCCGCACCGCGGTCCGCCCGCGCGCTCGCCTTGCCGTCGGACGTCGGGGCCGTGGTTTTCGACTCCGGGCGGGCAGTCGGTTGGTTGGGGGCGGTGCGCTCGGGGTGATCGCGGCCCGCTCGGTCCGGCCGCTTTCCGGCCGCTTCGTCAGCGGAGTCGGTGCCGGTGCTCTTCTCGCCCTTGGC
>JBBSMD010000069.1:0-10003 GCA_038233355.1 Propionibacteriales bacterium | reverse complement strand
TGCGGGCATCAGCGCGGCCCAGTCGTGTCGTGTGCCGGGCAGTCGGGGTGGCGTCGGCGGCGCTGCTGTTGACGCTGGCCGCCTGCGGCGGCGGGGAGGACGGCTCCACCGAGCAGGGCGGCTCCACCGAGCAAGGTGGTCCGGCCGAGCCGGCGGCGGCCCCCGAGCCGGCGGAGCAACCGGCGGGTACGCAGGTGCAGGTGGCGCCGCTGCCCCAGGGCATCGTCTACGACGCCGAGACCGACCTGCTGGCCGTCGCCGTGCACGACCCGTACCGGCTGCTGTTGCTCGACCCCACCACGTTGGAGACGCAAGCCTCGGTCGAGCTGGCCGGCAAGGTGCGCCACTTGCAGGTCGCGGCGCCCGGCGGGCCGGTCCTGGTGCCCTCGGAGACCGCGAACCAGCTCGTCGAGGTGTCGCTGCCCGACGCCGAAGTCCGCGTCACCGACGTACAGGAGCACCCGCACGACGCCGCCGGCGCGCCCAACGGCGACATCTTCGTCGGCAACGAGTTCAGCGGCTCGATCTCCGTCGTGCGCGACGGGCAGGTGCGACAAACCATCGAGGACCTGACGCAGCCCGGCAGCGTGGTCACCGACGGCGCCCTCGTCGCGGCGGTCGACGTCGAGGACCACACGCTCAGCACCTACGACCGCAGCACTGGCGAGCGGATCGGCCGGGTCGAGGCAGGTGCGGGGCCGACCCATGCCGTGGCCCTCAGCGGTGGTCGCCTCGCGGTCACCGACACCCGGGGTGGTCAGGTTCTCGTCTTCGCCCTCGACCCCCTCCGCCAGGTCGGCGCACTCGAGGTGGGCAACAGCCCGTACGGAGTGGTCAGTGACCCGACGACGGACATGTTGTGGGTCACGCTGACCGACAGCAACGAGCTCGTCGGGCTCGACGTCAGCGGCGACCAACCGACGGTCGTGGAGACCCACCCGACCGTGCGCCAGCCCGACACGGTCGCGGTCGCGCCGGGCAGCGAGACGCTCTGGGTCACCGGCACCGCGGACGGGGTGATCCAGCGGATCAGCCGCTGAGCCGGCCCGGACGAATCGGTCACGGTTAACCCGGCGTAGGCGACCATGAAGCACGGCTGGATACACGTGGCCGCGGTTGGTCGCGGGCGCCACCCGGCTCACGTCGCTGACAGCGGCGCGGAAGGCGACACCGACGCCAGTGAGCCCGAGCGCCTGCTGCGCCTACAAGAGCGCAGGTTCACGTCCTGGATGCGCGACCGGTCGGCCGCTGCCGTGCCAGGCTGTCCGGGTGCTGGGAGAGCAGCTGAACTTGTGGGGCAAGCGAGCCGGCCTGGACGCGCCCTACCCGCTGGTCAAGCATCTGTTGGACACGGCCGCGTGGGCGGGGATCGTCTGGGACCACTGGCTCGCGGCGCCCGGGAGGGCCTGGGCGGCGGAACTGCTGGGCGAGCGGCCACGCCCCGTCTTCCGGCTGCTGGCCGGGCTGCACGACCTCGGCAAGGCCGACCCGGTCTTCCAGGACCAGCTGAACCTCGACCGCTCCTTGCGCCCCAGCTGGCTCGACCCGCGACTCCTCGACGACGTTCTCAGCAAGGAGCTCCGGGAGAGCTCCCGCCACGAGGCAGCCACGGGTGCGGCCGTGGCCGCCCGAGGCTGCCCTTTGGGAGCCGTTGCCCTGGCCGGCCACCACGGCCGCTGGGCTCCGGAGGCGGACCCCTACCAAAGCGGCGTGCTGGCGCGGTATCGTGAAGTCGCGGCAGTGCACTACGGGTTGGAGCGATCCCGCCTTGTCGAGGTCCTGCTGCAAGCCGTCGGTCTTCCCGATGTCCCAGCGCTGCCGATCGACCGTGACCTGTCCGTCCTGATCCCCGCCTTGGCAGGAGCCGTCACCGTGGCGGACTGGCTCGCCTCGGACGAGGGCTTCGTCCACGGCGGCGTGCGCGTCCCCTTCGCCCTCGAGGACCCGGCTTCCTACCTGAAGCAGCGCGCCGACGAGGCCGGGGAGGCGGCCCCGGACCTCTTGGGCCACCCGATCGTCCGCCGCGGCCCCTTCGGAGCGCTCTTCGGTGGCCTTGCCCCGCGCGGTGTTCAAACGTGGACCGACCGCGTTTTGCCCTCCGGCGGCCTGACCGTCTTGATGGTCCCACCGGGAGAGGGCAAGACCGAGGCCGCGCTGCAGCTGCACTCGCGCCTGCCCGGAGAGCACGCCCTGTTCTTCGGCCTCCCGACCACCGCGACTGCCGACGCCATGTTCGATCGGGTGCAAGCGTTCTACGGGGACGAGGAGCCGACCCTGGCGCGATTGGCGCACGGGCGCGCAGCCCTGCACTCCTTCTACGACCCGACGTCCGCACGGCCGGTCGGCATACACGACGGGGAGGCCGACAGCACCGGCCTGACCCCGGGCTCCTGGTTTCGCGGTCAACACCGGGCCCTGGCGGCACCGGTCACCGTCGGCACGAGCGACCAGGCACTCGCTGCCGCCCTGTCGCACCGTTACGTCACCGTTCGGCTCGCGTCGCTGTCGACGAAGCACGTCGTCCTCGACGAAGTGCACACCTACGACCCGTACCAGCAGGAGTTGCTCGTCCGCCTGCTCGGCTACCTGGGCGCCGCTCGTACGCCCGTGACGCTGCTGTCCGCCACGTTGCCGTCGCAGCAGCTCCGGCGGGCGGTCACGTCCTACGCCGACGGCTGGTGCCGTTACCGCGCCGCGCCGGACCGGGCGGCGTTACCGGACGTCGCTCCCTACCCGGGAGTGGTGACCACGGATCGTGACGGCATGATCCACGTCGTGCCAGACGTAGCGGTGCGGCGCCACTACGTCCACCGAGTCGAGCTGGTACGCGTCGACCCGGACGGCGCGCAGCGCGCCCGGCAGACGGCCGACGTGGCGGCGAGGCTGGACGGCCGCGTGGGGGTCGTGGTGAATACCGTCGAGCGTGCGCTCGCGGTCGCGCACGCCCTCCAGGAGAGCGGGATCGACGTGCTCTGCCTCCACAGCCGGATGACGGCGTCGCAGCGGGGCGAGGTCACCCAGCAGGTGCTGGCGCGCCACGGCGCCGGCAGTGCAGAGCCGCGGCCGCCGGTGCTGGTCGGTACGCAGGTGCTCGAGACGTCGCTGGATCTGGACCTGGATGAACTGGTGACCGACCTGGCGCCTGCTTCCAGCCTCGTGCAGCGCTCCGGTCGCCAGTGGCGCCACTCGGAGGCGCTCGACGACGGCACGTGGAACCACCCGGAGGCGGTGGCGGCTGTCCGTGGCCGGACGGACGTGCCGGTGCTGCGCGTGCTCGGCGCCTGGACCGACGACGACGACCCGGAGGACCTGGCGGCCGGGTCCCACCTGCCCTACTCCCGCGCGGAGCTGCGCCGGACGCTGGCCGCGCTGCGCGCTCTCCTGCGCGGACAGCTGCGGGTGCCCGGTGACGTCCAACACCTCGTGGACCGGTCCTACGTCTCGCTCGATGCGATGCTCGACGAGGGGGACGAGGGGCTGCTCGACGATGTCATGGACCAGGTGGCGAGGGACCGTAGCTGGACGAGGCGGGCGCTCGAGGCAGGAGTCGACGCATCGGAGATCCGCCGCAGCTTTCGGTGGGGCGCCTGGGAGGGCAACAGCCAGCTGCACCGGCTAACGCAGGGCAGCGCCTTCCGTGACGACGCGGTCACCCGGCTGACGTACGACGATGGCGGTCCGGCACAGCGTGTCCTGCTGCTGGACCCCGCCGGGACCACCCCGCACGCTTACGCCGGCGATCTTGACCGGGCGCAGGGTGTCGAGGAGCGCTCGGCCGTTCTCGATGTCCTTCGCGCGGTCGTCCCCGTGGGCGGAGCGCTCGGTCGGCGACTGCAGGAGCGGTGCCTGAAGTGGGAGCCGCGTGCGACAGTGCTGCGGGACGTGGTGCCGGTCCGGCTGGAGGAGGTCCGTGACCTCGCGCGGCTGACGGACCTGGGGCTGGAGCGCACGGAGAAGGAGGACGGCTGATGGCAGACAGGGCCAGGAAGAGCGCTGAGGACAAGGCCGCTGAATTGGCGGAGCTGGAGAGCATGGCCATTGCCGCCTACCGCGACGCCCACGCGGAACCGGCGTTCGACCTGACGACGGAACCCTGGCTGCCGGTCCTCGTCGACGGGCGGCCCGAGACGCTGGGGCTGGCGGAGCTACTGAGCCGTGCGCACGAGGTCGAGGACCTGGCGGAGACCGACCACTTCGTCCGCGCCGGGCTCCGACGCTTCCTCGAGGTCCTGACCCTTGAGTTGGTCGCCGCGTCGTCGGTGGGCGACGACGCGTGGGAGGACCGGCTGGCCGACGGCAGCGGCTTCAGCCGGCAGGAGATCAAGGCGCTGCTGGATGCCGAGCGCGAGCACCTGTGGCTTTGGCACCCGAGCACGCCGTTCCTGCAGCGGCTGGACCTGCTCACCTCCTTGAAAGGGGTCGCCGGCCGGGACCGCCCGACGGCGGAGCTGGTCCCACACGTTCCCAACGACTCGTCGCAGGCGTGGTTTCTCAAGGGCGGTGAGCTGGCGTCGGACGGGTTGGCCCCGGCGGCAGCGGCGCGCTACCTGGTCGCGCGCTGGTTCTACGCCTTAGGCGGCAACGCGGACAGGGTCACGACCGATGCCGAGGGCACGCTCAACGGCGCGCACCCTGGGTCCGCCTTCGGCGAGGGCGCTGCTCGGGTCAGCCACGCCTGGCGCCTTGGCCCCTCCTTGTTCTGGACGCTGCTCGGCAACCTGCTCGCCGCCGACGTGCGGGCCGTCCGGACCGAGGGCGGAAGGCCCGCCTGGACCGGAACCCGGCAGTCGAATGCGACATTGTTCCTGCGCAGCGCGCCCGGGATGGCGACGCTGCTGGGGCGAGAGCGGCGCGGGCTGGTGCCGCACATGCTCCGTGCGCCGCTGCCGCTGCCCAAGGACCACGTCAAGGGCTGGGTGGACCGGGCGCGCGAGGAGGACCCCCACCGCGTTCTCGTCGAGACGCCGAAGGGCCCGTCGGTGGTCCGCATGTCGGCGGTCGAGTCACGGTTGCAGTCGCTGCATCGCGTCTACCGGGACCTCACGGTGGACGGTGCCCGCTTCCGACGGGTTCTGGCCAAGGCCGATGTTTGGCTGGTACGGCCCTCGGAGCGAGAACGGGCGGAGCTGTTCCTGGTCGAGAAGGGGGGCACCGGGTCGTCCCCCACGGTCGCGCACACCGCCTTGCTGGTTCTGGACACGGCGGTGCTCGACCCAGACAGTCCGCAGTATTCGCGCGTCAGCCGTGCCGTCGGAGAGGCACTGGGTTTCGTCGACAAGGACCGAGGGGTCCGCGGGCGGCTTGAACGCTCCCTGCGGGGTGCGTTCGGAGAGGTAGTCGTGGACGAGCGTGGCCTGTCCCTGCATGAGCCGTCCTGGGACTCCGCAGCAGGGCGCACGGGGCGAGCGCTAGCGAGCCGTGAGGTTCCGCGCTGGGTTGACCTGGTCGAGCGGCTCGTCCTTGACATCGATGCGCAGGCCATCCGCGACGACGTCGACGAGGCGCTCTACCGCTTCGCGCGTGACGTCTACGACGACGCCACCACGCCCTACGTCACGTCTGCGCGCTACGCAGCCGCCGTCGCCCGGTCACGGCAGCGATACCTCTGGCCGCTACGGAAGGAAATCCACGCATGAGCAGCACGTCACGCGAGGTGCGCGAGGTCCTCGATCGGCGAGAAGACCCGGCAGCCCGTCGGGCCTTCCGCCTGGCTGCGCAGCCGCACGCGCAAGGCCGGGCCCTCCCGTACCTGGCGGGGCTGTGGCGACCTGAGGAGGAGTACTGGAAGCTCACGCCGCTGCTGCACCTGGCCGCGCTGGCGGGTCACCTGCACGACCTGCGTGACGGCGACGTCAGTCCGGGCCGCGCACTGCGGCACGGCGGCCGGCAGGCGAGCCACCGCGTCTCGGCGGCCTACCAGCTCCCTCTGCCGCAGGCCCACAAGCTGCTCCTGGCAGCGTTGCGTGCCGGCGAGGTCCGCTTGGTCAGCTGGGACGGGGTGTGGGACCTCTACCGACGCTGGGACCACCCGGACGCCGAAGTCAGCGCCTCGACGCGCCGGCGCCTGCTCGCTCAGTTCTACGCTGCCGACAGCGGTGACGATTCCCGCACGACCACCCCGACCGAGACTGGAAGCGAGCGCTGAGATGGCCGAGCCCGACTACCCCTTCTTGAACCTGCACGTCCTGTTCACCTTTGCCGCCGGCAACCCGAACCGCGACGACACCGGCACCCCGAAGTCCGTGGTCTACGGCGGGGTGGAGCGCTCGCGCATCTCCTCACAGGCGATGACGCGTGCCAAGCGGACCTATTTCGAGGCCGAGACGACCGGCGAGACGACCTACCGGTCAGTCCTTGCCGGCAGGCGGATCGCAGAGCTCGTGGCAGAGAAGTTGCGTTCGGGTGGCCAGGAGGTCGACGACGACCTCAAGGCAGAGGCCACCCGGTTGGGGCAGCGCGAGGCCAACGGTCTGGTCATGGACGCGAAGAAGGCGGACCAGGTTGCACAGGCGCTCAGCGAGGCGGAGCTCGATCAGCTGAGCGACGAGCAGAAGGCCGCACGGGCCGAGAAGGTCGGGGCAACGCTGACCTGGCTCGCCGAGGTGGAGATGGTGCGCGCGGCGGCGAAGATCGCGGAGAAGCTCAAGGACGAGGGCGTCGTCCTGAAGCCCGAAGACTTCGTCGACGGAAGCCGCACGGACTCGCTCTCCATCGCTGCGTTCGGTCGCATGTTCGCCGAACGGCCGGACCTGCAGACCGAGGCTGCCGTCCAGCGCGCGCATGCCATCACCACTCACCAAGTCGTGACAGAGGTCGACTACTTCACCGCCGTCGACGACCTGCGGACCGAGGACGCCGGGGCCGGCCACATCAACGCCGCGCAGCTGACCGGCGGCGTCTACTACTGGCACGCCAACGTGGACCGTCGGCAGCTGGCGGACAGCTGGTCGGGCCTCGGCCAGGAGGACGCGGGCGAGAAGCTCGAGGCGTTCATCGAGGCGCTGTGTCTGGCCCTTCCGTCGGGCAAGGAGAACACCTCGGCGCACCAGGGGCTCCCCGCCCTCGTGCTGGCCGTGCCCGGCGCGACGCCCGCCTCTCTCGTCGCCGCCTTCGAGCGGCCGGTCAAGTCTCGCGAGGGTCTGCTGGCGCCGTCGATTGCCCAGCTGCTCGCCGAGCTGGAGGCCCAGCGAGCGGGGCGCCCGTCGCACTTCGGCCAGGCGTTCGTCTCGGTCCTCACCGCCAGCACCGAGGCGTTAGACACCGACGCTGCCACTCGGCTCCATGCCCTGGACCGCCTCTCCCTGGAGGAACTCGCCCGGCGCGGTCGCGACCACCTGCTTGCGGGGACGAGGTGAGGACAGCCGTCCTCCGCCTGGCCGGCCCGCTGCAGAGCTACGGCGAGCAGAGTCGCTACGGCGTCAGGGTCACGCAGCCGACGCCGACCCTGTCAGCCCTGGTCGGTCTGTTCTCCGCGGCGCTCGGCTACCGGCGGGCTCCGACGGGCGAGGGGTTGGGTGAGCGGCGCTGGCTGACCGAGCTCGATCTCGTCGTTCGCGTGGACCGGCCCGGGCGACTGCTGGAGGACTTCCAGGTGGTGGCCGCCCGGCCGGTCCGCCGCTACCGGAGGCACCTGGCGTCCGCGTCCCGCGTCCCCGAGGCTCAGGTGACACTGGGAAGCGGGCTGGCCTGGAAGGTGGGCGGCAGAGTCGAGCCCAACGTGAGCCGCAGGCAGTACCTCGCCGACGCGGAGTTCCTCGTCTTCGTGCGCGGGCAGCGCCTCGACGAGCTCGCGTCCGCGCTGGAGCGCCCACGCTTCACCCTGTCGCTGGGTCGGAAGGGCTGCGTGCCCGAGCACCCGCTCGTGCTCGGCGTCCTTGAGCTCGACGAGCCGGAACGGCAGGTGCCTAGCAGGGCGGAGGGCCCGGTCCGGGTGTTGCGCTGGTCGGCCACCGGCGCGGAGCCGCCGGTGCTCGATCTGCCTGCTGGGCCCTCGCCGACCGACGGCTACCTGCCGATGCGCCGCGACAGGAGCACCGTAAGGCCGGAGAAGCGCTTCTCCGGCGGCACCGCCCGCGCCGAGCTGATCGAGTGGTGTCGGGAGCGGGCCACGTGAGCCCCGCGTTGTACCGGGTCCCGGCTGTCCACCGGGCCTTCTACCGACTGCGCTGGGATGATGCCGAGGCGGTGCACCGCCGGGTGATGGGGTTGTTCCCAGTCGACCTCCCGCAGGACGAGGCCCGGGGGGCGCGTGCAGCCGCAAGCATTCTGTTCCGGATCGAGCTGCAGGCGACGGACCCTTACGTCCTTGTTCAGTCCGGCGTGGAGCCGACCGATGCCTCCTTGCCGCGGCGACCGCTGGCCGACTTCCTCGCCGTGGTCGAACCTGGCCGGCGCCTGCGCTTCCGGACCGACGTGAACGCTGTGCGGATGAAGTCACGAACCCGCCGACTGGAGGCAGTGGCGCTGTCGGACGTCCCGTCATGGCTTGCAGGTACACGTCTCGGTGAGGGCTTCCGGGGCATCGAGGTGGCCACACCAGGCGAGTTCCAGGTGCGGCGCGGTAAGAACAAGACGCCCGTGCGCGTCGTACGACTGGACGGTCTGGCCGTCGTCCGTGACGCCGAGGCGGTAGAGCGCGTGGTCCGCGAGGGCATCGGGCGGGCGCGGTCCTACGGCTGTGGCCTGGTAAGCATTGCGCCGGCACCGTGAACCTCTCCGAGCCGGCCCGACAACTCACCAGCATCCCGTTGTCGGCCCTGCCGCGCCTCGGCGACCGCATCCCCTACTTGCACATCGACCGTGCTCGGGTGGAGCAGGGCCGCACAGGAGTGGAAGCTTGGTCGGAAGGAAAGGAGGGCGAGTTCGTCCGAACGACGTTGCCGGCGGCTGGGATGGGGGCGCTGCTGTTGGGACCTGGGACGAGCATCTCGGCGCCCGCCGCCGCGACCCTGTACCGGTGCGGGACCTCCGTGCTGTTCACCGACGGCTCCGGCATGGTTGCCTACGCGACTGCGCGGCCGCTGACGTCCAGTGCGCGGTGGGCCGCGGCTCAAGCGCGCGCCTGGGCCGACCCGCGCACCCGCCGTGAGGTGGCTCGCCAGCTCTACCTCAAGCGTTATCCGGGTACGGAGGTGCCTGAGGGGATCTCTCTGGCTGCGCTGCGAGGCCTGGAGGGGCGGGCTGTCCGGAAGACCTATCAGGCGATGGCTAAGCGCTATGCGGTCCCGTTCGGGAGGCGCAACTCCACCGATCCACAGGACCGGGTCAACATCTGCCTGAACATCGCCAACGCCTCCCTCTACGGCATGGCGGCCGCGGTTTGTTCGACCTTGTCGTTGAACCCGGCGCTCGGCTTCGTCCACTCCGGACCCGTACGAGCGCTGCTGTACGACCTGGCGGATGTCTACAAGGAGGAGACGAGCATCCCGGCCGCTTTCGAGGCGGCCCGTGACGAACGCGGCACAACCAAGGTCCACCGCCTGCTCCGTAATCGGGTGCACAAGTTCCGGGTCATGCACAGGATGTTGGACTTGACGGTCCAGCTGATAGAGCCATACCTGGACGAGTCCGATGACCGGGACGTGCTCATGGGCGACGGGGAGGCTTCGGCGGCGGAAATGTACGTGAACCACGAGGACCGGGCATGAGCTTCGTCGTGTTGCGCGTCGAATCGATCCCCGACCACCTGCGCGGCTATCTCGAGCGGTTCCTTGGGGAGGTGCGGACCGGCTTCTTCGTCGGCCAGGCGTCGGCCAAGGTCGCTGACGAACTCTTCGAGACGGCGACGAGCTACGCCGCGGAAGGCGACGTCGTCATGATCCGACCTGACGATAGTCCGCTGGGTTACACGGTCCGAGCGCGGACGGACGGCGGCTGGCGCGAGGTGGACTTGGGCGGAGCCTTGTTCTTCGGCCGCGTCACCGGGTCGTTCGACGCGGCGGAGGGCGTCCGCAAGCGGCCTTCCACTACCGTATTTCCGCAGGTCAGCTAGCCCGCTCTCCGC
>JBBSMD010000068.1:0-10026 GCA_038233355.1 Propionibacteriales bacterium | reverse complement strand
TGGTCGTGGCGGTCCACCCGCAGGCCCAGCAGGCCATCTCCGCATGGGCGCCCGAGCTCGCGTACGGCACCGGACACCTCGGGGTCCTGACCTCCACGGCCGCCTACCGCCACGGCGAGGAGTGGTTGGACGATCTCGTGTCCGCGGTCGAGGGCAACGTCGCCCTGCTGGGCCGGCTGCTGGCCGAGAGGCTCCCCGAGATCGCGTTCGCCACGCCCCAGGCGAGCTACCTGGCCTGGCTGGACTGCCGTCGGCTGGGCCCCGGCGCCGACCCGGCGGCAGCGTTTCGCGAGAACGGTCGCGTGGCGCTCTCCGCCGGACCGGACTTCGGCTCACCGGGTGCCGGATACGCCCGGCTCAACCTCGCCTGCTCCCCCGACCTGCTGGCCGAGGCGGTGACCCGGATGGCGGCCGGTGCTCAGCCGCCCGCGTAGTTGGGTGCCTCGACGGTCATCTGGATGTCGTGCGGGTGACTCTCCTTCAGCCCGGCCGCGGAGATGCGGACGAACCGTCCCCGCTCCTTGAGCTCGACGACGCTCTGCGCACCGACGTAGAACATCGACTGGTGCAGCCCGCCGACCAGCTGGTGGGCGACCGCCGCCAACGGTCCGCGGTAGGGCACCTGCCCCTCGATGCCTTCCGGCACGATCTGGTCGTCGGTGACTACGTCTGCCTGGAAGTAGCGGTCCTTGGAGTAGGACTTCTTGCCGCGCGAGGACATCGCACCCAGCGACCCCATGCCGCGGTAGGACTTGAACTGCTTGCCGTTGACGAAGACGAGGTCGCCTGGGCTCTCCTCGCACCCGGCGAGCAGGGAGCCCACCATTACGGTGTCGGCGCCCGCGACGAGCGCCTTGGCGATGTCGCCGGAGTACTGCAAGCCACCGTCGCCGATCACCGGTACGCCTGCGGGTCGGCAGGCGCGGGCGGCCTCATGGATGGCGGTGACCTGGGGGACCCCGACGCCGGCGACCACCCGGGTGGTGCAGATCGAGCCGGGCCCCACCCCCACCTTCACCGCGTCGGCACCCGCGTCGATCAGCGCCTGCGCGCCCTGCCGGGTGGCTACGTTGCCGGCCACCACCTGGAGGTGCCGCGTCGCCGGGTCGGACTTGACCCGGCGCACCATGTCGAGCAGCAACCGTGCGTGCCCGTGCGCGGTGTCGACCACCAACACGTCGACTCCGGCCTCGACCAGGGTCGTCGCCCGCTCCCACGCGTCCCCGAAGTAGCCCACGGCCGCCGCGACGAGCAGGCGTCCGTCACCGTCCTTGGAGGCGTGCGGGAACTGCTCGGACTTCACGAAGTCCTTGACGGTGATGAGCCCGGCCAACCGACCCTCGGCGTCGACCAGCGGCAGCCGCTCCCGCTTGTGCTGGCGCAGCAGCACAGCGGCGTCCTCGCGGCTGATGCCGATCGGGGCGGTGATCAGCGGCATGGGAGTCATCACGTCGCCGACCAGCCGCTGCCCCCACTCGGCGACCGGGACGAAGCGCAGGTCGCGGTTGGTGATGATGCCGAGCAGCGTGCGGTCCTCGTCGATGACCGGGAGACCGGAGACGCGGTACTCGCCACACGTGTCGTCGAGCTCCTCGAGCGTCGCCTTCGCACCGATGGTGACCGGGTTGGAGACCATGCCGGTCTGGGTCCGCTTGACTAGGTCCACCTGGTACGCCTGGTCCTCGATGGACAGGTTGCGGTGCAGCACCCCGATGCCGCCCTGGCGGGCCATCGCGATCGCCATGCGTGACTCGGTGACGGTGTCCATCGCCGCCGAGAGCAGGGGGATGCGCAACTCGATCTCTCGGGTCAGCCTCGTGCGGGTGTCGACCTCGCTGGGGACGACGTCGGTCTGGCCCGGCAGCAGCAGGACGTCATCGAAGGTCAGCGCGAGCGGCGCCAGGTCGGTACCTGCGGCGGCGGGCTCCATGGACCTCATGCTAACGCGAGCCTTGCGCCGTCCAGGCCATCGGAGCGGCGCCGTCCGGACTACTCGCGCCATCGAGACCAACGGGAGGCTCGAAGCGCGCAACCACCCTAGCGAGCGTCGGTCACGTCGATCGACATCGCACTCACGAGCAGCGGGGGCGGGCCCTCCGGTGACACGGGTGACACCGGCACGCAGCGTCCGCCCACGGTGCAATCGACCACCTGGTAACCACTATCGGCGCTCGTGACGACAAGCACGCTGCCGTCTACATCCCACGCCACCTGCCAGGCGCGGCCGCCAGGGATCGGCAGCGTGACCGCCATTGCGGGATCGCTGAGCGGACTGACCACGCCCTCGGCGTCGGGCACCCAGGTGCCGTCGTAGGACAGCTCCAGGTCGTGGCTCTGGACAGCCCACGCCCAGTGTTCCCGCCGACACCATCGAGTCCGGCCCCGCCTGGGAATGCGCTGGTAGATTCTTCCCATGCGAGCCGTCGTCGATTCTGTGGGGCGCATCGTGGTGCCCAAGCCGCTGCGCGATGGCCTGGGACTGCGGCCGGGCTCAACGGTGGACATCTCCCGCTACGGCGAGGGGCTCCACCTGGTGCCCACCAGCCGTACGGCGCGGGTGGTGGAGGAGGACGGGGTCGTGGTCGCGACTGCGGACACCACGATCGACGACGACGACGTCTTCGGGCTCATCGACTCCGGCCGGCGGTGAGCGCACCGATCGCGGCCGACACCAGCGTCGCGATCCCGCTGCTCCTTCGCAGCCATGTCGCCCATCGCGCAGTCGTGCAGTGGTGGGGCGGCAGACCGCTCGCCCTGAGCGGCCATGCGCTGGCCGAGACCTACTCGGTGCTCACCCGGCTGCCCGCCGACGCGCGGCTTCTGCCTGCGGACGCCGCCCGCCTGATCGACCAGCGGTTCGCCCGGCCCCTCCTCCTCGAAGCGGCGACGGCTCGTGGGCTGCCGCAGGTGCTCGCACGACTGGGCATCGCCGGTGGCGCGGTCTACGACGCGCTCGTGGCACTCGCTGCCGCCGACCACAACGCGGAGCTCGCCACCCGAGACGCTCGCGCTGCCAGCACCTACGAGCGGGTCGGTGTCCGGGTCGTGGTCGCCGGGTGACTGCTCCTGCCAACGGTGTAGCGGGGATGGACACATCGGCCGGTCAGCGCTGTCATGGTGCCATGAGCCTGCGTACCTCGAGATGGCCGGCCGGCATGCCCTGCTGGACCGACCTGACGACCCCTGACGTCGCCGCGGCGAAGGAGTTCTACGCCTCCCTGCTCGGCTGGACCTACGCCGACACCGAGGACGAGTACGGCGGCTACGCCATCGCTCAGGTCGACGGCGCCGCAGCCGCGGGTATCCGTCCCCTGCCGCCGAGTGCACCACCGGCCTGGACGCTGTATCTCGCCAGCGACGACGTCGACGCCACCGCGGCCGCGGCCAGCGGGCACGGCGGCACTGTGCACCTGCCGCCCGGTGACGTGGGAGCGCTCGGCCGCATGGGGATCGCCGCCGACCCGACCGGCGCAGTCTTCGGCGTGTGGCAGGCCGGCGAGCACATCGGTGCCGAGGTCGTCAACCAGGCCGGTGCGCTGACGTGGGACGACCTGCGCTCGCCCGACCCCGATACCGCGCGAGCCTTCTACACCGCCGTCTTCAGTTACCGCACCGATCCGCTGCCCGACGCCGGGCCCGACTACGCGACGTTCTCGTTGCCCGGCGAGCGGGCACCGCTGGGTGGCATGGGGGGCATGATGGGCGCCGCCGCCCAGCCCGCCCACTGGCTGGTCTACTTCGGCGTCGTGCACGCCGATGCGGCGGTGACCGCCGCGGAGCAGGGCGGGGGCAAGGTACTCGCGCGAGACCTCGACACCCCGTACGGCCGGATGGCGGCGCTCGCCGACCCGGCGGGGGCGGCGTTCATGGTGATCGAGCCCAGCGGATCCCAGCAGCCCGACCGGTCCGGCTGAGGCTGGGACTCGGTGCCTCCTGACCTGCCCGAGCTCACCGTGGCCGACGCGGCGACGTGGCGGTCGTGGCTCGACGAGCACCACTCGCAACCGCAAGGAGTCTGGCTGCGACTCGCCAAGAAGGGCACCACCCGGCCAACGAGCCTCCGCTACGCCGCGGCACTGGACGAGGCGCTGTGCTACGGCTGGATCGACGGACAGGCGCTGCGCTGCGACGAGAGCACGTACTGGCAGCGCTTCACCCCGCGCCGAGCGCGCAGCCCGTGGTCGAGCCGCAACGTCGGCCACGTCGCGCGCCTGGTGGAGGAGGGCAGGATGCACCCGGCCGGTCTGGCGGAGGTCGACCGAGCCAAGGCCGATGGTCGCTGGGAGGCTGCGTACGCCGGCCCGGCGACCATCGAGGTGCCAGCTGACCTCACCGCCGCGCTGGCCGGTGAGCCGCGGGCGCGGGCAATGTTCGACATCCTCACCAGCCAGAACCGGTACGCGATCCTGTACCGGCTCGCGAACGCGAAGCGCGCCGACACCCGGGCCCGCCGGATCGAGCAGTCCGTGGCCATGCTGGCCCGCGGCGAGACCTGGTATCCGCAGAAGCGTCGCCTCGACTGAAGGGAGCCGAGGTCTTCGGCTGGCGAACCCTCATGGTGCCGATGCTGGCACCACCTCGACGCGGCACCGAACTCCCGGCGCGCTCGCCAGCCCGACGTCGGTCGTGAGTAGTGCAGTCGCTTCGGTCGCCTCGGCCAGCGCGAGGTAGGTCGCGTCATAGGCGCTCACGTTGTGTCGCAGCGCCCACATTCGCGAGCGAAGCCAGTCGGCCGGGTACCGCACCAGGATGAGGGCCAGGAAGCCTTCGAGGGCTGCGGCGGCCTGCCAGTCGCTCAGCTGTCCACGGTAGGCCAAGCGACGCAGGGCGTTGACCACCTCGCTGTCGATGAGGTGCGGTGCCGCGAGCTCTTCGTCACCAAGCTGATCAGGGTCGAGGTCGCCAGCCACCAGCTCCACGACAACGCCGGCGTCGACGACTCTCACTCGGTCCGACCGTCCCGTACGGCGGCCAGGATCGTCTCGCGATCGACTGCACCACCGACGCGGGCCTGCGTGGCGCGCACCACCGCTGCGTTGTCGTGGACCACCTGGGCCCGGCTGGCGACGCGTTCGAGCTCACCGAGCACGAACCGCGTCAGCGACAGGCCTTGCGCCCCAGCGGCTTCTCGCAGAGCTTCGTGGACGTCTTCGGGTACGTCGCGGACCTGGATGACGCGAGCCATGCGCCCAGAGTACCTCTCTGGGTGCACTCTGCACCCGTCGTGCTGTCTCCCTCGCCACCAAACGCCGCCGCGGGCGGCCCGACCGGAGTCGGACCGCCCGCGGCGGGTCGTGCAAGGTGCGTCAGTGGCCGTGCCCGTGACCGTGGCCGGCCCCAGCAGCCTCGTCCTCATCCTCGGGCTTGTCCACCACGAGGGTCTCGGTGGTGAGCAGCATGGAGGCGATCGACGCGGCGTTGGACAGCGCCGAGCGGGTCACCTTCACCGGGTCGAGCACACCGTCGGCGACGAGGTCGCCGTACGTCTGCGTCGCGACGTTGTAGCCCTTGCCGGCGCCTGCCTCACGGACCTTGGAGACCACCACGAGGCCGGGCTCACCGCCATTCTCGGCGATCCAGCGCAGCGGCTCGTCGCACGAACGGCGCACGATCCGTACCCCGATCGCCTCGTCACCGGTGTGGCCCAGCCCGTCGGAGAGGCTGTCGGCAGCGTGCACCAAGGCCGAGCCGCCGCCGGCGATGATGCCCTCCTCGATCGCGGCGCGAGTGGCCGAGACGGCGTCCTCGATGCGGTGCTTCTTCTCCTTCAGCTCCACCTCGGTGGCGGCACCGACCTGGATGACGCAGACGCCGCCGGCCAGCTTGGCCAGCCGCTCCTGCAGCTTCTCGCGGTCCCAGTCGGAGTCGCTGGCCTCGATCTCGACCTTGATCTGGGCCACCCGGGCGCTGACGTCGCCGGCCGAGCCGCCGCCGTCGACGATCGTGGTGTCGTCCTTGGTGACCACGACGCGCCGGGCGCTGCCCAGCACCTCGAGGCCGACCTGGTCGAGTTTGAGCCCGACCTCGGGCGCCACGACCTGGGCGCCGGTGAGCACCGCGATGTCCTGCAGCATCGCCTTGCGCCGGTCACCGAAGGCCGGGGCCTTGACCGCGGTCGAGGTGAAGGTGCCGCGGATCTTGTTGACCACGAGGGTCGACAGCGCCTCACCCTCGATGTCCTCGGCGATGACGAACAGCGGCTTGCCGGCCTGCACGACCTTCTCCAGCAGCGGCAGCAGGTCGGCGACGGCGGAGATCTTGCCCTGGTGCAGCAGCACGTACGGGTCGTCGAGGACGGCCTCCATGCGCTCGGCGTCGGTCACCATGTAGGGCGAGATGTAGCCCTTGTCGAACTGCATGCCCTCGGTGAACTCGAGGTCGGTGCCGAGGGTGTTGGACTCCTCGACGGTGATGACGCCGTCCTTGCCGACCTTGTCGAAGGCCTGGGCGATCAGCTCGCCGATGTGGCCGTCGCGGGCGGAGATGGTGGCGACGTGGGCCATGTCCTGCGTGGACTCCACGTCACGGGCGAGGCGGGCGAGCTCGGCGGAGACCGCCTCGACGGCCGCGCCCATGCCGCGCTTGAGCTCGACCGGGTTGGCACCGGCCGCCACGGCACGCAGGCCCTCGTGCACCATGGCTTGTGCCAGCACGGTGGCGGTGGTGGTGCCGTCGCCGGCGATGTCGTTGGTCTTGGTGGCGACCTCCTTGGCCAGCTGTGCGCCGAGGTTCTCGAACGGGTCGTCGAGCTCGACCTCACGCGCGACGGTCACGCCGTCGTTGGTGATCGTGGGGGCGCCCCACTTCTTGTCGAGCACGACGTAGCGGCCCTTGGGGCCGAGGGTCACCTTGACGGTGTCGGCGAGGGCGTCGACGCCGCGCTCGAGGGCGCGGCGGGCGTTCTCGTCGAACTTCAGGATCTTGGGCATGGCGTTGCTCTCCTTCCGTGCCGCCGCCCCGGCGCCCGAGCGGGCAACCGGGGCGGGCGGTCAGCTGAACGTGTGTGGGCCGGACGTCACTTCTCGACGACGGCGAGCACGTCACGAGCGGAGAGGACGAGGTACTCCTCGCCGTCGTACTTGAGCTCGGTGCCGCCGTACTTGCTGAACACGACGATGTCGCCGACGGACACGTCGAGCGGGATCCGCTCGGAGCCTGCCTCGTTGAAGCGGCCGGGGCCGACCGAGACGACCTCGCCCTCCTGCGGCTTCTCCTTCGCGGTGTCCGGGATGACGAGCCCGGACGCGGTGGTCTGCTCGGCCTCGAGCGTCTTGACGACGATCCGGTCCTCGAGCGGCTTGATGGTGACCGACACGGTGTCGACCTCCCCTTTCGCGGCCCCTGACGGGCCGTGAGCAGTGGTTGAGAGACTGTGATCCTGCAGGTTGGTCACGGCAGACCGAACGGAGCCGGGCACGCCGTCGCGGGGGTCGTGCGCGTCCCTTCGGCCGGTGCTGCGACCTGGCACTCTCATGGTGCAAGTGCCAGTTCGGAATCTAGCACTCGCTCGGCCTGAGTGCCAGTCCGGGGTGGGTGACCGACCGAGGAGGTGTGGGTGGACGTCGCCCTGCTTGGCGCCCTGCGAAGCTCGAGCGGCCTGGCCCTGCTGGCCGACGCGGCCGCGCTCGCGAGCACCGACGACCTGACCCGCTCGGCCGAGCTGCGCCGTCGTCACCCGGCCGCGCCGGACCTCGTCGCGGCAGCTCTCGCCCAGCTGCAGCTGCGTCATGCCGCCGTTGGCAAGCTGGGCGCCGACGCCGAGCGCTGGTGGCTGACGCGCGAGGGGCTCGAGCAAGCGACCCGCAGGCGGGTCGCCGAGCACCGTGCTGCTCGGCTGGCCTCGTACGTGCCCGGTGGTCGGCTGGTCGACGTGGGGTGCGGGCTGGGCGTCGACCTGGTGGCCGCGCTACGCGCCGGCCTGACGGTCACCGGGGTGGACCGCGATCCGCTGCGGGTGGCCTTGACCCGCGCCACGCTCGCCGAGCTCGGACTGGTCGGTGAGGTGTACGAGGCCGAGGCGGCCGAGGTCGACCCCGCGGCGTACGACGTGCTCTTCGCCGACCCCGCGCGCCGGGACGCCCGCGGCCGGGTCGGCGACCCGCGTGGCTCCTCCCCCGGCTGGGAGCTGGTGACCCGGTGGCTGCGCGGCGACGCCGTGGTCAAGACCGGTCCTGCCATCGCGCACTCGCTGCTGCCGGTCGGCATCGAGGCCGAGTGGGTCAGCGACGACCGCGACCTGGTCGAGGCCGCGCTGTGGGGTGGCGCGCTGGCCGGCGTCCGCCGGCGGGCCACCGTACTGCCCGCCGGCGACACCCTCACCGACCGCGACGACCCGGGACCGGCCGCGGTGGGAGTCGCCCCACCGGGCGCCTTCTGGTACGAGCCGGACGACGCGGTAGTGCGCGCCGGCCTGGTCAGCGCCCTCGCCCGGCTGGTGGACGGGTGGCTGCTCGACCCGCACATCGCCTATGCCTCGAGCGACCGCGCGGTGCGCACGCCGCTGGCCCGCGGCTACCGGGTCGCCGAGGAACTGCCGTACCGGGAGAAGGCGCTGCGGGCGGCGCTGCGGGCGCGCGACGTCGGGCCGCTCACGGTGAAGAAGCGCGGTGTCGACGTCGTGCCCGAACGGTTGCGGGCGCGCCTTCGGCTGCGTGGGAGCACCCCGGCGACCATCGTGCTGACTCGCGTCGCGGGGGCCGGGCGGGCGTACCTGCTGGCGCCGCTCAGCAGCCCCGACGGGTGACGCCGGCCACCTGCACCGGCAACCGGCCAGGCGCCGACGCCCGCCCGGTGAGCACGTCGACGAGCGCGCGCATCGCCGCCGGACCCGCGCCGAACGTGGCGATCTTCACCGCCGCCGCGCTGGGGCCCAGCAGGTACGGCGTGTCGGTCGCGACGACCACGTCGGCCGTCGTCGGACTCGCACCCTGGCCACGCAGCGCGACCGTGTCGGCCTCGGGTGCGCTGCTCACCGGCAGCCCGGCGGCGCCCGCGGCGCTGGCGAAGGCCGCGACCTGCGCCGGCGTGCCGAGCGGACGTACGGCCGGTCCGACCAGGCGACCGACACAGGGACCCGACACCGAGGTGATCGCCTTGCGGGCCTGCCGCTGCGCCACCTCCGGGTGGCTGCGCACCCGGTCCGGGACCTTGCCGGCCAGGAGGTGGCGCTGGTGCAGCAGCAGTCCCACCATGCGGGTGGCTGCCTCACGTAGACGCCACCCCGGCAGGAGGCCGCTGCGCACCGCCCCGGCCACCAGCCGCACGGCACGGATCGGCTCGGGTGGCATCAGCAACACGTCGACACCGGCCAGCAGGGCGCGCACGGCGACCGCTCCCTGACCCACCACCTGCGCCTGGGTGCGGATGACCGCCCCCATGCCGAGGGAGTCGGTGACCACGAGCCCGTCGTAGCCGAGGTCGTGGCGCAGCAGCCCGGTGAGCACCGGTCGGCTCAGCGACGACGGGACGCCCGGATCCAGCGCACGCACGTCGATGTGGCCGGCCATCACCGCGGGGGCCCCGTGCCGGACGGCCCGCGCGAACGGCAGCAGGTCGCGCGCTCGCAGCTGCGCCAAGGTGGCCTCCTGCACCGGCAGCTCGATGTGACTGTCGGCCGGCACGCTGCCGTGCCCGGGGAAGTGCTTGACCACCGGCAGCACGCCGCCGCGCTCGTACCCGGTCATCGACGCGATCACCGTCCGGGCGACCAGCCGGGGCTCGTCGCCGGCGGACCGGCTGCCGATGGTGGGGTCGGCGGGGCCGATCGTCACGTCGCCGTCCGGTGCGAAGACGGCGGTGAAACCGGCGGCCGCCAGCTCACGGGCGGTCGCCTTCGCCACCTGGCGGGCGAGCCGCTCCGACCGTGCGGCGCCTTGCGCCATGTACGGCCCGAAGCCGGTGAACGGCGGCCCGAGCCGACGTACGACACCACCCTCCTGGTCGACGCCGATCCACAGCGGGAACGACCGACCCGAGTGCTTCTGCAACGCGTGCAACCGGGACGCGAGCGTGACCGGGTCGCCGACG
>JBBSMD010000067.1:0-10305 GCA_038233355.1 Propionibacteriales bacterium | reverse complement strand
GAAGAGACGCCGGGTCCTGCTGCACTGCAGCGACCCGGAGGGCGAGTGCATGTTCACCCGGCGGCGCTCACCACACGACGGGCTTCCCGTCCTGACCACCGACGAGGAGATCTACCGGCTGACACCGGCACTGGTCATCGGCACCGTCGACAAGTTCGCCCAACTGCCGTGGCGGGCGGCCACCAGTGCGCTCTTCGGCACCGTCAACGAGCGCTGCGAGCGGCACGGCTGGATGAGCCCCGACGCGTCCTGGTGCACCGGTCGGCACCAGCGCAGCGGCTCGCTGTCGGCGACCACGCCGCAACCAGCCATGCGCCTGCGACCGCCCGATCTCATCATCCAAGACGAGCTGCATCTCATCTCCGACGCGCTCGGCTCCATGGTCGGTCTGTACGAAACGGCGATCGACCGCCTCTGCACCCGGGTCCAGGCCGGCCGACCCGTGCGGCCGGTGCTCGTGGCGTCGACCGCCACCGTGCGGCGGGCACGCGACCAGGTCGAGCAGGTCTTCGCCCGTGAGCTGACCATCTTCCCGCCGCAGGTACTCGACATCGGTGAGACCTTCTTCTCCTCGGTCACGCCACCGGCACCCGACACCCCGAGCCGGCGCTACCGCGGCATCTGCGCGACCGGCGAACGCTTCAAGGCGATCGAGATCCGGGTCGCCACCGCCGTGCTCGAGCACGCCCAGCACCTCTTCGACCGCCACGGCCTCGCCGCCGACCCGTACATGACCCTCGTCGACTACTTCACCTCGACCCGCGAGCTGGCCGGCATGCGACGCCTCGTCGAGGACGACGTCGCCGACCGGCTCGCCTCGCAAAGTGTCGGCACCCGCCGTCGTCGCCCCAGCGTCAGCGAGCTCACCAGCCGCATGCCGAGCAGCCGCATCGCCACCACGCTGGCCGACCTGGAGCGACCGTTCGACCCCCGGCTGGACACCAGCGCGGCCCTCGCGGCGCTGCGCGGCCCCGACGGCGACGCGGTTCGAGCGGAGACGAAGGACCGAGTGCTCGCCCTCGACGTCCTGCTCGCCACGTCGATGCTGCAGGTCGGGGTCGACGTGCAGCGGCTCGGGCTGATGCTGGTCACCGGCCAACCCAAGAGCACCGCCGAGTACATCCAAGCCACCTCACGCATCGGCCGGGACCGGACGCGGCCGGGTCTGGTGCTCACGCTGTACCAGTGGAGTCGACCACGCGACCTCGCCCACTTCGAGAGCTTCGGCTACGACCACGCCACGTTCGGGATGCGCGTCGAAGGGCTGACCACCACGCCGTACAGCGACCGTGCCCTCGACCGCGGTCTGAGCGGCGTGCTTGCTGCCGCGGTCCGTCAGTCGAGTCCTGATGCCCTGCCGAACACCGCGGCCGCGGCCGTCGCGCTTACGGGTCAGGCAGCGCAGACCTTGCTCGATGGGTTCGCGGAGCGCGCCGGTCGCGTTACCCACGATCAGGCGCAGGTGCAGCAGGTCCGCCAGGAGGTGCAGCGCCGACTCGACGAGTGGCGGCACCAGCGCAGCCGCCTGCAGACCGGAACGCTCGGCTACGAGCGAGCCGCCGACGTGACCGGGTTGCTCAAGCGGCCCGAGGAGGGCAGCTGGCAGCGGTGGACGGCGCCGATGAGCCTGCGCGAGGTCGAGCCCGACGTCCTCCTGCAGCTCGACAGGCGCGACCCGAGCGCCGACGACTCGCCCGGTTGGCACTACGACCGCACCGAGGAGCCACGATGAGCGTGCCCACCCGTACGTCCGGGCAGCGTGGCCAACCTTCCCGGATCGGCAACGCGCGACCGAGCCACCTGGTCACCACCGGCGGGATTGGCTCGGTCATCGACCTGCCGGGCATGAGCGTGGTGGTGCGCGGCACCGACGCGTGGGGGCTCGAACGTGCCGAGGCGATCGAGGAGCCTCGACTGCTGGAGCAGGTGCGAGCCACGCTAGGGCCGCAGGTGCGCGCGCTGCGCAGTGCGCCGTGGGACCCGCAGGACCGCGACGACCCGTGGACCCGCACCGGGGTGCCGGTGTCTCCCTTTCCGCGCTGGTTGCGCTGCCCACGCTGTCACCGGCTCGGGCCGATGGACCCGCCCGGCCAGTTCGAGCTGGTGCACCGCGTCGGGCGCCGACCCGACCTGGCGAAGTGGGTGCACACCACCTGTCAGCAGCAGACCCAGGTCCGTGACCAGCGCAAACGCGGCTGTCTAGCCGCCCGGTTCCTCGTCGTCTGCGAAGACGGTCACCTCGACGACTTCCCGTACGTCGACTTCGTGCACCATGGCCGCGAGCAGCCGTGCGCCGGGCCGAAGCTCACCATGCGCGACAGCTCCAGCACCCTCGGACCCCGGGTGAGGGTGCGGTGCGTCGAGTGCTCCGCCTCTCGCAGCATCGCCGCCGCCGCCGGCCACGACGGCTGGGAGAGCCTGCCGGCGTGCCGGGGCCGGCACCCACACCTGCAGCGCTTCGAATCCTGCGGCCGCCGGCTGCGCCTGATGGTGCTGGGCGCGTCCAACCTCTGGTTCAGCGTCACCGCCAGCGCCCTGCATCTGCCCCAAGGGCAGACAGTGAGCGACCTGGTCGCCGCGCATTGGGAGTTGCTCGGGGCACTGCCCAACGCCACGGTCGTGCAGACCGTGGTGGACGGCATGGACGCCCTACGTGGCTTGCGTGCGCTTCCCTCCGAAGAGGTGTGGGCTGCGATCGAGACGCTGCGAGCGTCCGGGGGGCCGTCTCAACCGGAGGCGGAAGGCGACCTGTTGCAAGCAGAGTGGCGGCTGCTCGCGCGCCCGACCACCGAACGCCAGGACGACGACTTCCGAGCGGAGCCGACCGCCACTCCGACCGGCTACGAGCGGCTGCTCGACCAGGTGGTCTTGGTGACCCGACTCCGAGAGGTGCAGGCGCTGCTCGGCTTCACCCGGCTGGCCGCGCCGGACCGACGAGAGCTGGACCCGGTCAACCGGCTGTCATTGGGGCGGGCAGCCGCCACCTGGGTGCCGGCTTTCGAGCAGCGTGGCGAGGGAGTGTTCCTGCAACTGCCCGAGGATGCCGTGCGGTCCTGGGAGAGCAACGTCGGTGACCATCCGCGCATCCAGGCGCTGAGTCGGGCCTTCGTGCGGTGGTCGGCCAACCGGGACAGGCCCGTCGACACCGGTCTTCCGGTCGCTCGCTTCCTGTTGCTGCACACGATCAGCCACCTGCTGATCCGCCAAGTGGCGCTCGAATGCGGATACGGCTCGTCGAGCATCCGGGAGCGTCTGTACGTCGGCACACCCGACGAGCCAGCCACCGGGATCTTGCTGTCCACAGCGGCGAGTGACAGCGAGGGCACACTCGGGGGACTCGTCGCGCTGGGGCGCCCCGAGAACTTGAAGCGGCTGCTGGATCAAGCGTTGGACGATGCTCGGCGATGCTCCTCCGACCCGTTGTGCGCCGAGCACATCCCCGCGTCACCGTCCGAGACCTTGCACGCGGCGGCCTGTCACGCCTGCCTGTTCGCGGCAGAGACGAGTTGCGAGGCCAATAACCGCTGGCTCGACCGGGGAGTCGTCGTCGACCTCACCGGCGACGAGCTGGCCTTCTGTCGGTGAGCGCCCCGATGACGCAGCGGGTCGCCCGTCTGGCCGCCGAGCTGAGCGCGACCCTGCCCGACGCCGACGTACGCCGGCTGGCCGAGGCCACCGCCGCGGGCCGGCTTGCTGTGCAGTCGCTGCGTGTCGAGGCTGCCGGGGCACAGGTACGTGCCGCCTGTGCGTCCGTGCTCGCGCTCGACCCTTGGCCCGGGGACACGATGACCGGTGCGCTGCTCGGGGCGCTGCAGGCGCACGCGAGGGCACGGCGGGAGGCGGTCGACGTCGTGTGGACAGGACCCGACAGCGAGATCGGCACCAGCCGCCTCACCTCCGCGGTAGTCGTCGACCTGATCTCGAGCGCGCGCAGTGACGTGCTGTTGGTGGGCTACGCCGTGCACACCGAGCCGTCGGTGGCTGACGCTCTCGGGAAAGCGGTCGACCGCGGTGTCGCGGTCACGCTGTTGCTGGAGCGAGCAGCCGACAACCCGTCGTTCCGCGGCTACGGCGCCGCCTTCCCCGACCTGCCTGCCACCCGGTGGTGCTGGCCGGCCGAGGCTCGACCGGCGAGGGCGTCCCTGCACGCGAAGGTGCTGGTGGTCGACGCCGAGGCCGCGCTGATCGGCAGCGCCAACGTCACCGGAGCCGCGCTGGAGCACAATCTCGAGTGTGGGCTGCTGCTGCGCGGCGGTCCCCACCCTCGCGCGGTGCGAGAGCATGTCCTGAGCCTGCACCGGCTGGGGATCCTGATGGCCGCCGGGTGACGGAGCGCTGTTTCCTGGCGCACCGGCCATGGTTGGCCACGGCCACATGGGCCCACTCGTCGGATCGGGCGGTCGGTGCGGCGCCTCGGTTCCTGACCCCTCGCCAACGCGGCGTGGAGCAGCGATCCGCTGTCGCTCCCGATGTCTAGGATGCGGGCATGGGTGCCGGCCGGATCACCGAGCTGCGGTTGACGGCGTTCAAGTCCTTCACCGACGTGCAGATACCGATCGACCCGTTGACGCTGCTCATCGGCCGCAACGGCAGCGGCAAGTCCAACGCGCTGGACGCGCTCGAGGTGATCTCCCGGCTCGCGAAGGCCGAGGATCTGCGGGACGCCCTCGAGGGCAATCGCCGCGACGCTGCCTCTGTGCGTGGTGGTGTCGAGGGATGCGCTCCGCACGGCATGGACCGGTTCGAGGTGGGCGTTTCTCTCGTTACTGAAGCCGGCGTACGGGTGTCCTTGGACGTCTGCATCCAGGTGCGACCTGACCTCCAGATCGTATCCGAGCGGCTCTGCGGCCACATCAAGAACGGCTGGCACACGCTGCTCGCGACAGCAGACCCTGATCCGCACGGCTCGGACATCAGCGCGAGCGTCTACAACGGCCGAAAGGGACCGAACCCAAGACTGACCTTCAGGTCGTCCCACCTGCTCACCACCCAGCTCCCGCTGCGTCTGGCGGGGAAGACCGTCGCCGAGCGCGCGCTGCTCGATCTGGTCGATGTCACGTTGGCCGTCCTGTCGGGGGTCTTCCACCTCGACCCGGTGCCACATCTCATGCGCCAGTACGTGCCCGAAAGTGACGTGGTGCTCCGGCGGACTGCCGAGAATCTTTCCGCGGCCGTGGCTCGGCTCAAGCGTGACGACAAGCAGCGGTTTGGCGAGCTCGTGCGTGTCGTCGCCGACTTGCCCGAGCATGAGGTCCGCAGCATCGACGTGGGCAAGGGCGAGTTCGGCGAAGTGATGCTCGCGCTGAAGGAGCGCAAGGGTCGACAGTCAGTCACCGTGCCGGCCCGGCAGATGAGCGACGGCATGTTGCGCGTGCTGGCGATCGCCACCGCGTTGTTGACCGGTGGTGGCGGGGTTGCCATCGACGCCACCGTGACCGGCCGAGCGGCGCCACTGATGCTCGTCATCGAAGAGCTGGAGAACGGCTTGCACCCGACGCAGGCGAACCGGCTCCTCGACCTGATCAAGAAGACTCAGGACGAACAAGGCTTCCAACTCATCGTGACGACCCACAGCCCCGCACTGCTCAACGCCCTCGCCGGTGAGAAGCACCACGGGGTAGTGGTCATTGATCGTGACGGCTCGACCGGGACTAGCCGAGCACGCCGGCTGGTCGAGCTTCCCGGCTATACACGAATGATGGCCGGCGGTCGGTTGGGAGACGCCGTGACGGCCGGGCGACTCCCCGAAGCCGCGCAAGAACCGCGAGTCTCGGAGCACGACATCGACGAGCTGCTCGGGATGGTTTAGATGTCCGCGGTCGTCTTTGTCGACACGGGCGTGCTGCTCAACCTGCTCGACGTACCGCACAAGAACAGTGATCGAGAGGGGGTGGTGCGAGAGTTCAAGCACCTCGTCAGCAGCGGCTGCCTGCTCATCATCCCGATTGCCGCAGTGGTAGAGGTTGGGAACCACATCGCCCAGCTACCCGGCGACCTCGCGCGCGACCGAGCCAAGCGCTTCGTCGACTTCTTGCGACGCTCCATTGGTGGTCAGCCACCATGGGTGGTGTCCGGCGCCCGTTGGGATACCGATTACCTGCGGGCTCTGGTAGAGGGCAACCATCGCCCCGGACTCGTCGACCTCGCCACTCAAGGTATCGGCAGCGGCGACGCCAGCATCATGCTGGAAATCGATCGGTACCGCGCCCGTACCGACCTGCCGAGCGGGCAGCCGGTGCGGCTGTGGACACTGGACCGTTCGCTCACGGCATACAGCTGATGAAGTCGACGCCACCGCCGTACCCGCGGGTGCCGTACCTGTGGAGAACGTCGTCGAGCGCGGATGCTCCGGTCGTCCCGGAGCCGGAGAGCGCGAGCTGGTTCTCCGAGTCGGTCACCGTCGAGGAGAAGCTCGATGGGGCCAACGTGTCCCTGTGGTTCGCCGACGGGCGGTTGCAGGTTGCCCCGCGCGGCGGTCCCGGGGCCGGGGACCGTGCCGGGCAGCTCGGCCGGCTGCGTGCCTGGGCCTCCCAGCACGATGCGCAGCTCAGACAAGTCCTCGACGGCGGCTGGTCGATGTATGCCGAGTGGTTGTGGCTCACGCACGGCATCACGTACGACCGCCTGCCGGCCTTACTCGTCGTCCTGGAGCTGTGGCGGGCAGACGTGGGATTCGCCTGGACGTCGCACCGAGACGAGCGGGTCACAGCGGCTGGCTTAGAAGTCCCACCACTGCTGTTCCGAGGGGTGCTCGGTGAGCCGGAGCGGCTTCGCGCCTTGGTCGGCCCATCCCGGTACTCGCGAAGCCGAATGGAAGGCGTCGTCCTTCGGCGCGGTCCGGGCGAGCTGTGCAAGGTCGTCCGAGACGATTACCCCCGCCGCAGCGATGCGCAGTGGGCCTCCGGCCGCGACTACAACCAGCTCGCTACGGCTACCTCGTAGTGGCACGTACCGTCCGACGGCCTGCCGAGAGCCGCTGCTTCGCATCCCGTCGAGAGCCAACGCAGGCCGCCTGACCACCTCGGTCACCGAACGGGGTGGTCAGGTGCGACCTTCGACGGCATCCAGCCACGTCAGCGGCGAGGAAGACCTTGTACCGGGGACGGTCCCCCACCTCGGTGAGCACCTCCGCCGCGACCAGCTTGTCGATGTTGAGCCGGGCCGCGCGGGGCGTCACGTTCAGCAGCTTCGCGGCCCGGGAGATCGTGATCGCCGGGGTGGAGAACAGCGAGTCCACGAGCAAACCGAGCAGCCCGGATGACCGAGCGGTCGCCACCCGCGTCCTAAAGTCGTCGCGGAGCGCTTGCAGGCGCTGCGCCCTGGTGGTCGCGTCGACCGACTGGTGCTGCACGGCGGCGAGGAAGAACGCGACCCAGCCGGCCCAGTCACCCTGCGTCGACACCGCGAGCAGCCGGGCGTAGTACTCGTCTCGGCGGGGCTCGATGTAGGCGGACAGGTCGAGCAGCGAGTCAGGCAGGAGCCCCCACTCGACCATGAGCAGGATGACCAGCAGCCGACCGACGCGTCCGTTGCCGTCGAGGAACGGGTGGATCACCTCGAACTGGTAGTGCAGACAGGCGATGGCGATGAGGGGCGATAGCTCCGACTGCGTAAGCGTGAACTTCTCGAACGGGTCGAGGGACTCCCACAACCGCTCCGGCGGTGGGGGCACGTGCGGTCATCAGGATGCGGTGTGCCTCGCGGAGCAGAGACACGCTCACCGGCAACCGGCGGTTCCGGTCCAGGACGTGCTGGACGGCGGAGACGTAATTGAAGACCTCACCGACATCGCCGCGGTCGTCTCGACGCATCGGCTGGGCTTCGAACAGCACCAACTCGGACAGGGACGCCTGCGTCCCCTCGATCCGGCTCGACAGCACGGCCTCGCTACACAACAGGCTCTGGGAGAGAAGGTGCGGGTCGGGCACGGTGTGACCGGCGCCGGCCAACACACCGAGGGCGCGTCGTCGGCGCTGGGGCCGGCCATCGAGTAGACGACGACCGGCGCCTGTTGGCCTTGGAACTTATCGACCGTGCCGACCCGGGCTGTGGAAGGCAGCCGGCGGCGGATCTCGGCGACCTGGCCGTTGAACGGCGCCACCAATGCCGCTCTGCAGGGACACGGGAGGCTCGCCTCCTGCGGTCGGGCCCGGCGCAGGAACGTCGGGCCCGACGCCTGTGTCAGTGCGACACCTTGTCGTCCTCCCTGTCCGCAGCGTTGTCGCGGGCACCGGCGCGGCGAAGCAGCGCGGCGAGCTGAGGGACCACCTGCGGCTCACGGTCCAGAGCCTTCTCCAGCTGGTTGACCTCATGCGGCGTCAACCGCAACAGCCGATCCTCCGCCAGCACGGCCCGCGCACGCTCCAGCGTGGCCCCCAGCAGGAACGAGGTCACATCCTGCTGCTGGACTGAGGCTGCTTCGCGGATCGTGTCAAGCGCCTCAGCGCTGAGGCGGACATTGAGCCGCTCGGTTTTGGAAGTGACGGTCGACATGACTGCTCCTTGGTCGCGTCCAGCTAACGTACAGACTTGGTACGTACATGGCTACCCTAGTTGCCGATGCCGACCGTCGCTCGCAAGTGACGAACCGGCATGAAGAGGTGGAGTGGATGGTCCTCGAAGCGCGTGAAGCCGGCCTGCGCGTAGAACGTCACCGCGTCGGGATCGATCGCGTGGACCACGAGCACCTCGAAACCGACACTCTGTGACGCCCTGGCCACCTCCGTCAGAGCGTGTACCAGGAGCTTCACGCCCAGACCCCTGCCCTGCCATCTCTTGTCAACGGCCAGCCGGGCCAAGAGCACCGCTGGGACTGGGTACCGGCGCTTGCCGGCGCCGTAGGCAAGCGCGGCCTCATCGAGCTCCAGGCGATACGTGGTGGTGGCGTAGTAGCCGACCACTCGTCCGGTCGCAGCCTGGACTGCCAGGAAGGTCCGCGTGTTACCCCTCTGCTCTTGTCCTGAAGCCTGCGTCTTCAGCCACTCGTCAAGCTCTGGCTTGCCGCAGCGAAAGGGTCGCCGGTCGAAACGCTTCGCATACGAGACGATCTCGATCGTCACGGGAGTCCCTGCTCAGTCATCGCGTCATCGTTGTCCGCCAACTCCGCCTGACACCGACACCCGTCCGCCAGCTCCGCGTACCGGCACAGCGCATTCACCCGCCGCAGCTGGTCCGGGGTCGCCGCCGCCGCGTCGAGCAGGGTCTCGCTGCACACGAGCACCGTCAGCGCCTGCGCGCGGCTGACGGCGACGTTGAGCCGGTGCAGGTCGTAGAGGAAGCCGACGCCGCGAGGTGCGTCCTCGGCGCTGGAGCTGGTCATCGAGTAGACGACGACCGGCGCCTGCTGGCCTTGGAACTTGTCGACCGTGCCGACCCGGGCGGCGGAGGGCAGCCGGCGGCAGATCTCGGCGACCTGGCTGTTGAAGGGCGCCACCACCAGCACGTCGTCGGCCGTGAGCGGTCGGGTGTGGCCGTCGGCGTCGGTGACATCGCGCCCGACCAACGAGTGCCACAGCTGAGCCACGGCGTCCGCCTCCTCGGCCGAGCGCGCAGCGTTGCCGCGGTGCGGCACGAGCAGCAGCCGCAGCCCGCTGCCCTCCACCTGCCCGCCCGCCCCCACCGCCTGGCGCTCACGGCCGGCGCCCGAACGGAGCAGGCCCTCGTACGCCAGGTCGGAGACGAACGCGGTGATCAACGGGTGCATCCGCCACGTCGTGTCGAGGAACACGCCCCGATCGGTCGGGATGGTCTCGCGCCCGTCCAGCAGGTGCTCGAGCGCGGATGCGCCGGCACCGCCGGGGTGCTGGCCCTGGGACGGCTGCGCCAGCTGCTGCGGGTCGCCGAGCAGCACTATCGCACGGGCGCCGCGGGCGACGGCTACGGCGTTGGCCAGCGAGAACTGGCCAGCCTCGTCGATCACCAGCACGTCGACCGCTCCCACCATGTCGGGGTGCGACCACAGCCAGGCGGTACCGCCGACGAGGGCGACGTCACCGGACTGCAGGGAGTCCACCACCTCGGCGTTGCTCTTCGTCTGGGCCACCCCGGTGGCGCCGCAGAAGTCGTCCTCGTCGGTGCAGCGCTGCAGCGCCGGACGCCCGACCTTCGCCAACAGGTGGCCGATGACCGCGTGTGAGGTGGCGGTGACGCCGACTTTCTTGCCGTCGTCGAGCAGCGCCCGGATCAGCTCGGCGCCGACGGTGCTCTTGCCGCTGCCCGGCGGTCCTTGCACGGCCAGCACCTCGTCGCGCAGTGACCGTCCGACCCGGACGGTGGCCTGCTTGGCGGTCTCGCCGGGTCGGCGGG
>JBBSMD010000066.1:0-10335 GCA_038233355.1 Propionibacteriales bacterium | reverse complement strand
GTCGTGCACCGAGCCGCCGGTCGACAGCTGCACGACCAGGTCGGTCGCCTCGCGCAGTGCGGCCACGGTGTCGGTGAGCCGAGCCACGTCGAGGGTCGGGCGGTGCTCGTCGTCGCGGATGTGGACGTGCACCATGCCGGCCCCCGCAGCCTGGCAGCGCACCGAGGTCTCGACCAGCTCGGACAGCCTGGTGGGCAGCGTCGGCACCGCCTCGCGGGTCGACTCGGCACCGGTCGGCGCCACGGTCACCAGGGTCTGGCCGAGTGTCTGCACGTCCGTCATGCCCGGCATGGTGCCATGCTGTGTCGCCATGCTGTGTCACTGACGGCGCTCGCCGCTACGGGAGGATCCGGGGTGCGTGCGGTAGTCACGCGTGTTCTCGAGGCCGACGTGGTAGTGGACGAAAGGATCGTCGGTGCTCTGACCCGACCGGGCCTGCTCGTACTTCTCGGCGTCACCTGGGGTGACGGGTCGGCACAGGCGCAAGCCATGGCGTCGAAGGTGTGGCACCTGCGTGTCTTGCGTGGCGAGGTGTCGGCCAGCGACGTCGACGCACCGCTGCTCGTGGTGAGCCAGTTCACGCTGTACGCGGACACTCGTAAGGGCCGTCGTCCGTCTTGGTCAGCAGCGGCCCGCGGAGTGCAGGCCGCACCAGTCGTCGAGCAGTTCTGCACCGAACTGCAACGACTGGGAGCGACCGTCGAGCGGGGAGTGTTCGGCGCCGACATGGCGGTCCGCAGCGTCAATGACGGTCCGGTGACGATCCTGTTGGAGCACTCACCAGACACCGATCCGGCACACTAGAATCTGCCGGATCGTCGAGCACCCGGCGTCGGCGCCCGACGAAAGACCTCGACCAGGAGCCGCATGGCAGACGAGCAGTCGATCGGCGCGGCGCGACCAGCTGGTTTCGCCGGCACTGGAGCGAGCGCGGCACGGCCTCGGCGCGGAGCGTGGGTGGTGCGGCACAAGGTGGTGGCCGGACTGCTCGCAGTGTTCCTGGTCCTAGGGGTCGGCGGCGGCGCCTGGTTGTGGTATCTCAACGGCCTCACCGCGAGCATCGAGAAGTTCGGCCTAACCCTGCCGGACAGCCAGCGGCCGCTGATGGCACCCGACCCGCAGGACCCGCAGGACCCACAGCCGCTCAACATCCTGCTCGCCGGGGCCGACAACGGGCCGGGGCCCGGCATCGCCGAGGAGGTGGCGGCCGGTCAGTGGAAGCCCGATCAGCACCGCAGCGACACGATCATGATCATGCATGTCTCGGCGGACCGTGAGCGCGTGTCGCTGGTCTCCATCCCACGCGACACCTACGTCGAGATCTACGACGAGACCGGTCAACCGCAGGGCAGGGCCAAGATCAACGACGCCTTCTCCCAGTACGGGCCCTCCGGCTACCTGTCCACCGTGGAGCACCTGACCGGGCTCCGCATGGACCACCTGGCGATCATGGACTGGGCAGGGTTTCGTGAGCTCACCACCGCGCTGGGCGGGGTCGAGGTCTACATTCCCGAGACGTTCCGCGACGACAGCCAGAACATCACCTGGGAGAAGGGCTTTACCGAGCTCGAGGGACAGCCGGCGCTGCAGTACGTCCGGACCCGCTACGGGCTCGCCAACGGTGATTTCGACCGGATCCGACGTCAGCAGAACTTCATGCGCGCCCTGCTCGACAAGCTGGTCAGCAACGGCACCACTGCCAACCCGGTCCGGTTGACCAACGTGCTGCAGGCGGTGGTGAGCAACGTGACGGTCGACGACGGTTGGGAGTCCTCGGACATTCGCGACCTGGCGCTCAGCCTGCGTGGCATCGGCGCCGAGGACGTGACCTTCGTCACCGCCCCGCTCGGCACCTACGCCACCACCAAGTACGGGGAGTCGATCGTGCGGCTGAAGAAGCGCGCGACCGCGGCGCTGTGGCGGGCGATCGCGGACAGCAAGGTGCCCCGGTGGGCGGCCCGGCACAAGGACAGCCGGCTGGGCAAGGCCGCGAACGTCCGCTGAACCACCGCGGGACCGAGCCGAGTGACGCCAGCCACCCGGCGTGGCCCGCGCGCCGGGTGACCCCAGCCGCGTACCTACAGCGTGACCGTCACCTCGGCCACCGATCCGCGGTCGGCACGCACCCGCCGCTCGACCGGTGACGCAGCGGGCGCGAGGGTACGCAGCGTCCACTCGCCTGGACGGGCGAAGAAACGGAAGTGGCCGGTCGCGGAGGTCGGCACCTCGGCGGTGAACTCCCCGGTGCGGTCGAGCAGCCGGACGTAGGCGCCGCCGACCGGCTCGTCCTGGCGTACCACGACCCCTTGGATGATCGCCTCCTTGGCCGTGTCCACCCCGTCCAGGCTCAGCCCACCGCTCGTCGCTCCGCACATCTCAGGCCTCCCCGGCCTCGTCGCCGAGTACGACCGGCACGCCGACGAGCGAGCCCCACTCGGTCCACGAGCCGTCGTAGTTCTTGACGTTGTCCTGGCCGAGGATCTCGTGCAGGACGAACCAGGTGTGTGCGCTGCGCTCGCCGATACGGCAGTAGGCGATGGTGTCCCTTGCGTAGTCGACGCCGGCGTCGGCGTAGAGCGCGCGAAGGTCGTCGGCCGACTTGAACGTGCCGTCGTCGTTCGCGGCCTTGCTCCACGGCACGTTCGCCGCGGTCGGGATGTGCCCGGCGCGCTGCGCCTGCTCCTGCGGCAGGTGAGCGGGGGCAAGCAGCCGACCGGCGTACTCGTCGGGGCTACGGACGTCGATGAGGTTCTTGACGCCGATCGCCTCCTCGACCTCTCCGCGGAACGCGCGAATCGACAGGTCCGGCTCCTGCGCGGTGTAGGAGGTGGCCGCTCGCGAGACCGGCTCGTCGGTCAGCTCACGCGAATCGAGCTCCCACTTCTTGCGCCCGCCGTCGAGCAGGCGTACGTCGCGGTGGCCGTAGAACGTGAAGTACCAGTACGCGTAGGCGGCGAACCAGTTGTTGTTGCCGCCGTACAAGACGACCGTGTCTTCGGTGGCCACGCCACGCTCGGACAGCAGCGCCTCGAACTGCGACTTGTCGACGAAGTCGCGCCGGACGGGGTCTTGCAGGTCCTCCTTCCAGTCCAGCTTGATGGCACCGGGGAGGTGCCCCTTGTCGTACGCGGTGGTGTCCTCGTCGACTTCGACGAGCACGACCGAGTCGTCGCTCAGGTGCTCGGCCACCCAGTCGGCGGTGACGAGCGCTGTCTCACTGGCTGCTGTCATGTCGGATCCTCCATGGGACTGGTTGTGACGGGTTGGGGTCGGAAGGGTGGATGGGCGGCGCAGGGAGCCGCGCGACCTGCGGGCAGCCGGTCAAAGGTCGTGCGCTGGAGGGGAGCACTCGCGGTAGCGGCGTGATGCGGCCGCCTGCCGCGGCGACTGGCCCGGCCGGGACCCGCTCGGCGCCGAGGGGTGCCCTGCGAGCTGCCACGGTCGGGCAGCGACCACCCGCAGCCCAACAGCCCGGGAACCGCTCGGGACGGCTCAGGTCCGGTCAGTCTCGCTCAGCGCAGGACCGCGGGGACGGCTCAGGGCCGCGCGCACGCGATCACGACGGGGCAAGCGCTCGCGCATCGCGACACAGCGCGGAGCGCACGCGGCAGTGGTCCACGACGCGACGCTTTGTCAGCAAGAGGACCGGTGGCACGCCTCTACGGTACGAGCAGCCACACCGACCGACGACTCCGTACCAGGTTGTGGACGTGTAGTTTGCATGTCGAGACGGTCCCGCCCTCTTGCCGGCGACGGCCCGTGGTCGGCGGGCGAAGCCGGCTGGCCGCCCGCGAGCGGCCAGCCGGGCGGTTTCCGTGGTGACTCACGAGTGCCTCCGTCAGCCACCCGCGAACGGGGGCAGCACCTCGACGACGCTGCCTGGGGGCACCTCGACGTCCTCGGGTGACCTGTCACCCACCGGGTCCGGCCCGACGAGCACGGAGCACACCGCGAGCACTCGCTCGAAATCGGGTCCGGGATGCAGTGCGCGCACCGCTCGTAGCACCTGGTCGAGGGTGCCCGCGGGCACCTGGTCGAGCTCTCGCCCGGCGGCCGCCCGGGCCGCGGCCCAGTAGCGCACGAACGCTTCCGGCGGCTGAGCGGCGGGGGTGCCGTGCACGTGCGGCTGCCTGCGCTGTGCTCTCACGCCGCTATCGTGGTGCATCGGGCGCGGCCGCGACAGCGTGTCGAGCCTGCGACGTCGAGCCTGCGACGTCGAGCCTGCGACGCCCCGCGTCACCGCTCCCGTCCCGCCGCCCGACGACGCCGGTCGGAATCGGGACGCCACGAAGGGAGCCCGCTCATGGCCACGCTCCTGCTCCTCACGTCCTCCTTCGACCCGTCGGTCGAGATCGTCGGGTCGTTGGCGTTGCTGCCGCACCAGGTCCGGGTGCTGCCCGCCGAGCCGACCGCCCTCATCGACGCACCCGACGCCGACGCAGTGCTCATCGACGGCCGTGGCGACCTGGCCGGGGCGCGGGCACTCACCCGGCTGATCCGCACCACCGGCGTCACCGTGCCGGTCCTGCTGGTGCTGACCGAGGGTGGGCTCGCGGTGGTCGCGGCCGACTGGGGGGCCGATGACGTCCTGCTCTGCACGGCCGGACCCGTCGAGGTCGAGGCGCGGCTGCGGCTGGCGACGGGACGCCTGGTGGGCGACCGCGAACCCCAGCCGGACGCCCACGTCATCCGTTCAGGTGGTCTCAGCATCGACGACGTCTCGTACACCGCCAAGCTCGACGACCGCCTGCTCGACCTCACGTACAAGGAGTTCGAGCTGGTCAAGTTCCTCGCCCAGCACCCGGGCCGCGTCTTCACCCGCCAGCAGTTGCTGCACGAGGTGTGGGGCTACGACTACTTCGGCGGCACCCGCACCGTCGACGTCCACGTGCGACGGCTGCGAGCCAAGCTGGGCCCCGAGCACGAATCCTTGATCGGCACCGTGCGCAACGTCGGCTACCGCTTCGCCGGCGCCACCAAGCAGCCGTCCGCCGCCCGAGCGCCCGTACGCAGCTGAGCGGCCGCCGCGATCCGCACCGTTGCGGGCGTACCTGCCGTTGACCGCTACCTTGCGTGGCGATGACGATCTCCCGGCTCGGCTCCCTCACCGCTCCCGACGCGGCCGCGGTGCGCCGCCTGGCCACCGCCGCCGAAGCGGTCGACGGGGTCTCTGCTCTCAACGAGGCGACGCTGCTGCGGCTGCAACGGCCCGCCGACCACCTGCTGATGTGCGAGGCGAGTGAGCTGTTGGCGTACGCCCGCGTCGCGGGCGGCACCGCCGAGCTCGTCGTGCACCCCGAGGCCCGCGGGGCCGGCCGCGGGGGCCGTGTGCTGACCGAGCTGCTGGCGGGCGCCGAGCGGCCGGTATCGATATGGGCGCACGGTGACCTTCCAGCCGCGGCGGCGCTGGCCCGCTCGCACGGCTTGACCCGCAGTCGCGAGCTGTGGCGGCTGCGCCGGGTCCTCGACGACACACTGCCCGCGGCGGAATGGCCCTCTGGAGTGCAGGTGCGCACGTACCGCCCAGGAGCCGACGACGCGGCCTGGCTGGCGTTGAACGCTCGCGCCTTCGCCGACCATCCCGAGCAGGGGACTCTCGAGCAGACAGACCTGCAGGCCCGTCTCGAGGCCGATTGGTTCGACCCCGCCGGCTTCTTCCTGGCCGAACGCGACGGCGCGCTGGTCGGCTTCCACTGGACGAAGGTGCACCCCGACCCGCCGGTCGGGGAGGTGTACGTGCTGGGGGTGGCGCCGACGGCTCAGGGCAGTGGCCTGGGTCGGGCGTTGACGCTGCACGGCCTGGCGCACCTGCGCACCGCGGGGTTACGCGAGGCGATGCTGTACGTCGAGGCCGACAACGCCGCCGCGGTGGGGATGTACGAACGGCTCGGCTTCACCCGAGCCGCCGTCGACGTCGCCTACACCGCCGGCTGAGCCGACAACCGGCCGCTGACCTCCCGGCCGGGACACCGGAGTGAGACGATGGGCAGATGAGTCCCACGTCCGCTTCCACGACCACCGCCGGCAGCAGCGCCCAGGAAAGCTCGGCGGGTACGACCCTCACCACGGACACGGTCCGGCCGGTCGAGGCGCCCGACACTCAGACCTTCGACGTCGAGCCGCCGTACGAGACCGAGGACACCGACCTGCCCGACGACCGGTTCCTCGACCGTGAGTTGTCGTGGCTCGCGTTCAACCAGCGGGTGCTCGAGCTCGCCGAGGACGACGCCCTCCCGCTGCTGGAGCGGGTCCGCTTCAGCGCGATCTTCGCCTCGAACTTGGACGAGTTCTTCATGGTGCGGGTCGCCGGGCTCAAGCGGCGCATCGCGGCCGGGGTGGCGGTGCGGGCGGTGAGCGGCATGCGCCCGCGCGAGGTGCTCACCGCGATCTGGGCCGAGTCACGGGCTCAGATGGAGCGGCACAGCCGGCTCTTCCACACCGAGCTGCTGCCGGCCCTGAGCAAGGAGGGCATCGAGCTGCTGCGCTGGGACGGGTTGACCGACGACGAGCGCGCGGATGCGGCCGAGACCTTCCGGCAGCGGATCTATCCGGTGCTGACCCCGCTGGCGGTCGATCCCGCCCACCCGTTCCCCTACATCTCCGGTCTCTCGCTCAACCTCGCGGTCAACGTGCGCAACCCCGAGAACGGCAAGGAGCACTTCGCCCGGGTCAAGGTGCCCCCGATCTTCTCCCGCTGGATGCCGGTGGGGGCGCAGCGCTTCGTGCCGCTCGAGGACGTTATCGCAGCGCACCTCGACCAGCTCTTCCCCGGCATGGAGGTGGTCGGGCACCACGCCTTCCGGGTCACCCGCAACGAGGACCTCGAGGTCGAGGAGGACGACGCGGAGAACCTGCTCAAGGCGCTGGAGCGGGAGCTGCTGCGCCGGCGCTTCGGCCCGGCCGTACGCCTCGAGCTCGAGGCGTCGATCGATCCGCACGTGCGTGAGCTGCTCGTCAGCGAGCTCGGCGTCTCCGAGCAGGAGGTCGTCTGCCTGGAGGGTCCGCTGGACCTGCGGGGTCTGCACGCGGTGGCCGACCTGGAGCGCGCCGAGCTGGCGTACGACGCCTTCGTGCCGAGCACCCACTCCGACCTGGCCGAGGTCGAGTCGGCGAGCCCGGTCGACATGTTCGGCGCGCTGGCCGAGCGAGACGTCCTGCTGCACCACCCCTACGACAGCTTCGCCACATCGGTACAGCGATTCATCGAGCAGGCCGCCGCCGACCCACAGGTGCTGGCCATCAAGCAGACGCTGTACCGCACCTCTGGTGACTCCCCGATCATCGACGCCCTCGTCGACGCCGCCGAGGCGGGCAAGCAGGTGCTGGTGCTGGTGGAGATCAAGGCCCGCTTCGACGAGCAGGCCAACATCGCGTGGGCGCGCAAGCTCGAGCACGCCGGCTGCCACGTCGTTTACGGGCTGCTGGGCCTCAAGACCCACTGCAAGCTGTCCCTCGCCGTACGAGACGAGCCGGAGGGGTTGCGCCGCTACGCCCACATCGGCACCGGCAACTACAACCCGAAGACCGCGCGGATGTACGAGGACCTCGGGCTGCTCACCTCCAACCCGGAGATGGCCGACGACTTGTCGGACCTCTTCAACAACTTGTCCGGCTGGTCGCGGGCCGACTCCTACCGCCGGCTGCTCGTGGCGCCGGGCGGCGTCCGCGACGGGCTCCTCGAGGCCATCTCGACCGAGGTCGAGCACCACAAGGCCGGCCGCCCGGCGCGGATCAGGTTCAAGGTCAACGCGCTGGTCGACGAGACGATGATCGACGCGCTGCTGCACGCCAGCCGGGCCGGGGTGCCGATCGACGTGCTGGCCCGCGGCATCTGCGCGCTGCGGCCCGGCGTGGAGGGCATGTCGGAGACGATCCGGGTGCGCAGCATCCTCGGCCGCTTCCTCGAGCACAGCCGCATCTTCTGGTTCGAGAACGGCGGCGACCCCAGGGCCTGGATCGGCTCGGCGGACCTCATGCACCGCAACCTGGACCGACGCGTGGAGGCGCTCGTGCAGCTGCATTCGACCCGCCACGTGTACGAGCTCGGGGAGCTGCTCGAGCTCTCCTTCGACGACGACACGTCGTCGTGGTGGCTCGACCGCGAGGGGGTCTGGACGAGGCACTCCCGCGACGCGGACGGGCGACCGCTGCTGGACCTGCAAGAGCACCTGATCGCTCGGTCCCGCCGGCGCCGCGACCGGCGCGCCTGACCCGAGCCCGGCGCAGCGGGCGAGACAGGTGCGTGTCGGTCCTGACACACTCGGCGCGTGCCGCACTCCGCCGTTGCAGACACTTTCGACAGCGACGACAGCGACCTCGGGCACGTCAGGCACAGCAGCCAGAACCGAGAGCACGACTCTGCCGACAAGCCTGACGCCGACGTCGTGCCCGCAGCCGGTGCGGTCGTGTGGCGCGACGGCAAGGACGGCAAGGACCACCGCGCCGAACCGCACGTGGTACTCATCCACCGGCCCCGCTATGACGACTGGACGCTGCCCAAGGGCAAGCTCGACGAAGGGGAGTGCCTCCCGGTCGCGGCGGCCCGGGAGGTGGCGGAGGAGACCGGACTGACCGTACGGCTGGGATTGCGCCTCGGGGACGTGTCGTACGCGATGCGCAACGGCCAGACCAAGCGCGTCGCGTACTGGGCGGCCGACGTGCGATCCGGCGACACGGCTTCCTACCGGCTCAACGACGAGATCGACGGGGTGGAATGGCTGGCCTTGTCCGCCGCGATGAAGCGGGTGTCCTACGACCGCGACCGCTCCGTGCTGACCGACTTCGCCGAGCGGCATGCTGCCGAGGAGACGCGGGCCCGGCCGCTGGTGGTGCTGCGCCACGCGGAGGCCAAGAAGCGCACCCGTTGGCGCGGCGACGACCGGCGCCGCACGCTCACCGACACCGGGTTGGCGCAGGCGGAGGGGTTGGTCGCGGTCCTGGCGGCCTGGGGCGTCAAACGGGTTCTGACCAGCGACTCCGCCCGCTGCGTGCAGACGGTGCTGCCGTACACCGACGAAGCAGACGTGGACATTGCACTGCACCGGCGGCTCACCGAGGAGGACGCGGACCGAGGCGAGGTGCGTTCGATCACCCGGCGGCTCTTTGCCTCACACCGGCGGGCCGTGCTGTGCACACACCGGCCGGTGCTTCCGTGGGTGTTCGACGCCCTCGGCCGTGACGACCCACATCTCGACCCCGGTGGCCTGGTGGTGCTGCATCGTCGCGACGGCCGAGTCGTTGCCTCCGAACGCCACCTGGGCTGAGGTGCTACCGATGCCGTGGCCACGCCTACCGACGTCGTGGCCACGCCGACGGACAACCTCCCAGCCGGCCTTCGCTCACTCGCCGTGACCCGCTGAGTACGGCGAGGGCCGGTTCGCGGCGGGCTGTTCACCGTTCGTTCACCATCGCTGACCGGACCGGTCACCTGCTCTCCCTACCGTGCGTAGCAGCCGGCCTCCGCCGGTCCGACGTGCACTGCGATCCCCACCGAAAGGGACCACTGTGATCCGCACCCCCCTGCGCCGCGCCACCTTGGCGGCGATCCTGGCGCTCGGCCTCACCGGCTGTGGCGCCTCGAACGAGACCTCCACCACCTCCGGCGGCGCTGGCGCCGCCTCCGGTGCCAGCGGCTCGAACCTGTCCGGCACCCTCAGCGGCGCCGGCTCGAGCGCGCAGGAAGCCGCGATGAGCGGGTGGCGCAGCGGCTTCCAGCAGAACAACCCCGACGTCACCGTCAACTACGACCCGGTCGGCTCCGGTGGCGGACGCGAGCAGTTCATCGCCGGCGGTGTCCCCTTTGCCGGCTCCGACGCCTACCTGGAGGGCAAGGAGCTAAAGCAGGCCCAGGAGCGCTGCGGTGGCGAGGTCGTGGAGGTCCCCGTCTACATCTCCCCGATCGCGCTGATCTACAACCTCCCGGGCGTGGACCAGCTCAACCTCGCTCCCGACACGATCGCGAGCATCTTCGCCGGGGACATCAAGACATGGGACGACCCCGCGATCGCCGCCGACAACCCCGACGCAGACCTGCCGAGCACCAGGATCACCCCGGTGCACCGCTCCGACGAGTCGGGCACCACCGAAAACTTCACGTCCTACCTGGCCGCGGTCGCGTCGGACGCCTGGGGTCAGGGCGTGGTCGAGACCTGGCCGATCCAGGGTGGGGAGGGTGCCGACGGTACGTCCGGCGTTGTCCAGGCCGTCGGGGCCGGCGAGGGCGCCATCGGCTACGCCGACGCGAGCCAGGCCGGCAGCCTGTCGGTCGCCAACGTCGGCGTCGGTGGCGAGTTCGTCGATCCCAGCGCCGAGGCGGCGGCCAAGGTGGCCGACGTG
>JBBSMD010000065.1:0-10433 GCA_038233355.1 Propionibacteriales bacterium | reverse complement strand
CTCTAGGTCTTCCTTCAATCGCCCTGCCAAGAGCGTGACGACGTGTCCTTGCTCCCGCAGAGCGCGACATTGATTTATGGCTCTCCTGCTGTTCCCGTGAGCGGGTTGAGCGCTGGTGAGGGCGACACGCCGCGCCCCGTCTAGGTTTCTGGCTTGTTCAGGGTCAGCAACCTCAGGGCGGGGAACGGCGTGTCTGGGGTCAGGGTATGGAAGCGGCTGCTTGGGGTCGAGCACACGGTGATCGTGGGCGTGGAGCTGGTCACCGAGCGGGGGGAGGACATCGTCGTGGCCAAGGTCCGCCCGACGGTGCGGCGGCGGTGCCGCTGCTCGTGGTGTGGCCGTTGCTGTCGGGGCTATGACGGCGGGGATGGGCGACGACGCTGGCGCACCTTGGACCTGGGCACGGGCCTCGGCTGCCGCCAACGCCGTCCGGTCCCTGCGGTCCTTCCGGTTGGGATGTGGGCGGAACTCAGCGGCTGGTCCAAGCACTACACATCGGAGCGGGTGGCCCGCGAACTGAGCGCCGACGACTGGAAGCTGTTCCTCAGCGTCGTCGTGGAGACCGACGCCTTCGTCGAGTCCGTCACTCGGCAGCGGCGCCGTCATCCGTCAGCAGCGCATCGGCCTGACCAATCAGAGCCTGGAGCGACTGGTGCCATCGCGGCAGATCGCGGGACAGGGTCTCCCAGGTGAGGTCGCGGTTGATCTCGTCGTACTGGTGGATGATGAAGTTGCGGTTTGCGACGGCCAACGCCCAGTCGACCCCCTCCGGGGCAAGCACTCCCAGCCGCGAAAGACGGTTGGCGGCCTCGCCGACCTTCATCATCAGCGAGTCACCTGCTTCCTGCAGTAGGTCGTCAGCGAGATAGGCCGCCTTGCCGCGGGCGACGATCTCCTGGCCCCGCGTGAGCCACGCGTGGATGTGCAACAGCTCCTTGGCCGCCTTGCGGTTCATCTCAGAAGCACCGCCTCGCGCCGGATGTCTTCGTCCAGCTTGGGCTTGAGGCCGCCGTAGTCCACCAGGTCGACCTCACGGCCGAGGACCTGCTCGATGAGCTGCTTGAAGCGGATGAACTCGAAGGACGACGTGCCAGCGGGGGCTTCGACGAGCAAGTCGATGTCGGATTCCGGACGGGCCTCGTGACGAGCAACCGAGCCGAACACCGCAAGCCGCTGATACCCGTGCTCACTCGCGAGCGCCTTGAGCACCGGGCCAGCGGCCTCCAGAAGGAGCTCCGGGTGGGCGCCGTCGATGTCGGGAGCGAACTTGAGCTGCTGACTGATGGCTGGCTGCGAGACACCGAGCAGCTCGGCGATCTCCCGCTGGCTCAAACCCTCCACGACCATCGCGCGCAGCGCAATCGCGCGACGCAGCCGCGCGACGTCCTCGTCTCGACGCGCGTCGCGATACTCCGCAACCAGGGTCATAAGATTACCTTATCATTCACTCTTGGTCCAGGCGGCGGCGCCAGGGCGGAGTCGAGCAGCTCGGCGGTCAGCGGGTTCACGTGCTCGTTGCGGCGGATGTAGTGCTCGATCTGGCGCGTCAACAGGGGTACGCCGCGAACCGGGGGGAGAGCGACCAGACATCGCCGCGGTCGCCGTGGTGGTCCGTAACGCCTTCGGGGAGGCACGCGGTGCGATCGCGGTGTCGGCCCCGCTGTCGCGACTCGACCAGGCGCAGGTACCCGCGGTGGCCGCGGCGATCGGGGCCGAGGCGACCCGAGCCGGCAGTACCCTGGCCTGAGCCGGCCGAGCCGAGACCGTCCAGCAGCGCCGACACGTCACCTGGCGGACCTGGCATCGGACGCGACACTACGTGCGCGGGGTACGCGCCGGGGCAGCGATGTTTGCCTCGGCGGCTCCCCGGCCGAGATGCTCCAGACCCGCCCGCGCCTCGAAGGCCTCGTCAGGGTCCATGCGCTCGACCGCGAACCCCAAGTGGATGAGCACCCAGTCACCCGGGTCGAGGCCCTGATGGTCGAGCATGCCGACGTTGACCTTGCGTTGGGAGCCCTCGACATCGACGAGGGCTACCTGACCGGCCGTTCCGTCGACGGTACGCACGACCTGACCGGGAATGCCGAGGCACATCTCAGAGCACCGGCTCCGCAGCGTGCACCCCGCGCGGGGCATCCTCGAGCCGCTCCGCCAGCGCCGCCACCGCCGCGACGACGTCGCCGGCCGCCGGCCAGTCCACCACCGGCGTCCGGGCGCGGTCGGCGGCGAGCACCTCGTCGGACCATGGGACGACGCCGGCCAGCGCGAGGTCGTGCCGGGCACAGAACTCCGCCACCGCCTCCTCGTCGCCTGGTGAACGGATCTTGTTGGCGACGACCGCCACCTGCGGCACCGGCAGCTCGGCGACCAGCGCCGCCATCCGGGCCACCGTCTCGAGCGAACGGTAGTAGGGCTCGGCCACCAGCCAGATCGCATCGACGTGGCGTACGGTGCCGCGACTGAGGTGCTCGGGCGAGGCCTCCATGTCCACCACGACCAGGCGCTGGGGGGAACCGAGGTCCTCCAGCAGTCCCGAGACGACGGCGTGCGCGGAGCACAGGCAGCCCTCGTCGGCGTGCGCGGGTGCTCCCATGCCGACGAGGCGCACGCCGTCGGGACCGCTCACCGCGTGCCGGGCCAGCACCTCCTCGACCGGGACAGTCAGCCCCGACCCGCCGATACGGCGCGACACCAGCGTGGGCGGGACGGGAACCAGGCCGCCGGAACCGACGTCAACCCCGAGCGCCGTAGCCAGGTTGGGGTTGGCGTCGGCGTCGACTGCCACCGTCGGGCGATCCTCGCGGGCCGTGAGCCGGACCACCGTGGCACTGATGGTGGTCTTGCCGGCCCCGCCCTTGCCTGCGACGGCCAACCTCATCGGTGCCTTTCCCGTTGGTCGGTCGCCTGCTCGTAGCGGCGGTGGTAGCGCTCCAGTGCGCGCGACAACTCCGCAAGCGAACCGGCGGCCAGGTGCAGCCACTCACGGCCCTCGTCGGTGAGCGCGTAGGTCCGACGCGCGGGACCACAGGACGAGGGCTCCCACGACGAGCGCACCAGGCCGTCCTCGTCCATGGCGCGCAAGCAGCGGTAGAGACCACCCGGGTCGACCCGGCCCAGACCCAGAGTGCCCACCTGCTCGAGCAGCTCGTAGCCGTGTGCGGTGCCTTCGGCCAGCAACAGCAGGAGGCATGGCCGCAGGTAATGGCGGGGAGCGCCCACCATGGGTTCCTCCCCGGCGCGGCTCATCGGCTCAGCCGCGCTTGGCGCTCGGCCGCGCACGCGACGGCCTCCTCGACGGAGTTGTGACACCAGCAGTCGGCGCTGCACTCACCGTGCGCCGGACGCGTCAGGTCGGCGAAGGACAACGCGAACTCGGTCCTGCCCTCTGCGAGCCCGCTGTCGGAGAGCGTGTATCCACCGGCACGGCGTTCCAGGTAACCGTCGAAGGTCAGCTGGTCGAGGTACCCGACGCCGACGGCGGCGTCCACGCCGAGGAAGCGCTCCAACAGTGCTGCGTCGACCACGTCGCCGAGCCCCTCGCCGCGCAGCCAGTACATGACCTGCAGGATCTCGCTGCGCCAGTACAGGTGACGCAGCGACTGCGACTTGGGTGGGTGCAGCTCCTCCCCGGTCACGGCTCAGCCCTGGCCCGTGCCCGGGTCAGCCGCCGCGCCGGCACGCCGAGTCAGCTCTGCGAGGGCGGTGCCGATGCCGCGCAGGCGTTCGTTGACGGCGGCTGCGCCGGGACCGATGGCCGAGGTCTGGGTCTCGATCGCGCGGACACCGAAGGCAACCTTGCCCAGCAGCGTCGAGGTGCGCCGCAGGCTGGCGGCGATGCGCAGCAGGTAGTAGACGAGCACGACCACGACCAGCACGATCTCGAGGATCGTCAGGGCCGCCAGCAGGGCAGTCACCGCGATGCCGCCTGCGTCGCGCCGTGCGGCTCGCCCGGCGCCAGCAGCGCAGCGTGCCGGGCGGTCTCGTCGGCGAGCGCATCCAGCCGCTGCGAGGTCTCGTCGAGCAGCCAGGTGGTGGCCGTGTTACGCGCCACCTGCTTACCGGCCACCCAGACTGCTCCGGCGCCTCGCTCGACCCGGTGGACCTCGCGCAGGAAGACCTCGAGCAGCACGACGGCGACTACCGCCACGACGAGCCCGAGGCCGAGGGCCAGCCACCAGTACGCATGGTCGCTCATGCCTGCTCCCCCGCTGTCAGAGCAGCTCGGGCAGCGGCCGCCGCCTCGGTGATCCGCTTGGCGGTCGAGGCCGTGTCACCCAGCCGCCACAGCCCGGCGGTGTGGTCGCGGACGTCCTGCAGGCCGGCCAGGATGGCCTCCGCCTTCTGCGCAGTCCGCCGCGCACCACGGATCATCAGCAGCAGCACGCACACCACGACGAGCACCACGACCGCCCCGACCAGGTAGCCGAGCAGCCAACCGTTCATGCGACCTCCGATGATCTTCGCGGGCCGTCCCTCGGGTCGGCGGCTAAGTGTATCTTGCAGTTACAGCGCCGGGTGACACGTGGCACATCCGCTCCAGCCAACAGCGACGCTCCAGCCAGCACCGAGTACTGAAGGCGGCACCATGGCACACCGCTCTACCCCGAAACCAGCGCTCGTGTCGAGGACGCCGGCCCAGGAGCTGCTGGACGAGCTGGGACCGGTCACCGGCTTCCACCCCACCGAGCACCTGGGCGCCTTCGGGATGCCGTCGGGAGCCATGACCGAGGACATGCTGTCGGGGGACGCCGAGGCCAAGGAGGCGACCAGGTTCGGGCCGTTGGAGCGCGTGCACGCGTTCTGGTTCGCCGGCATGAGCTGCGACGGCTGCAGCGTCGCCGCCACCGGGGCCACGAACCCGTCGGTGGAGAGCATGCTGCTCGGCGCCCACCCCGGCATCCCGCGGGTGATCCTGCACCACCCCGTGATCAACATGGAGTCGGGCCCGCACTACCTGCGCCCCTCCGAGGAGGCGATCGCGGGCACCCTGGGCGCTCCGTACGTCGTCATCCTGGAAGGGTCGATCGCCGACGAGCTGGTCGCGCACGCGGCCGGCGGGTACTGGTCGGCGGCCGGTGAGGAGCCGTGGGGCGCCGACGGTGAGATGCGGCCGGTCACCTCCACGGAGTGGATCGCCAGGCTGGCGCCCGGGGCGGCCGCGATGGTGGCGATCGGGACCTGCGCGACGTGGGGAGGCGTCCCGTCTGCGGAGGGCAACCCTACCGGTGCGATGAGCCTGATGGACTTCCTGGGCAAGGACTACCGCTCCTCGCTCGGTGTCCCCGTGGTCAACGTGCCCGGTTGCCCGCCGGTGGGTGACAACTTCACCGAGACGATCGCCGCCGTCCTCTACTTCCTGCAGGGCTTCGGGCCGCTGCCGGAGTTCGACGAGCTCGGTCGCCCCGCGTGGCTGTTCGGAGAGACCGTCCACCGCCGGTGCGTCCGCGGTGCCTACTACGAGGAGGGCACCTTCGCCAAAGAGTTCGGCGACCCGGAGTGCCTGGTGGAGATCGGCTGCTGGGGCCCGGTGGTCAACTGCAACATCACCTCCCGCGGCGCGATCAACGGCCAGGGCGGCTGCATGAACGCCGGGGGCGCCTGCATCGGGTGCACGATGCCGGGCTTTCCCGACAAGTTCACCCCGTTCTACAAGCGCCCCCCCGGCTCGCTCGCCTCGACGACGGTCTCGCGCATGGTCGGCAGCGTCATCCGGCCGTTGCGCAAGTTCAGCAACAACAACCTCAACCGCGAGGTCCGCTGGGACCGCCAGGGCGCGGCACCCAGCGCGTACTCGCGCGAGAGGGCCGAACCGTCGCCGCTGGCCGACGTGGGTCACCGCTTCTACGACAAGATGCGCCGGGCCAGCGACACCGCCCGCAACGACGGTGACGCCTGGGGCAAGCGGCCCGACGAGGCCCCCAGCGGGGGCAGCCCGCACGTCCGAGTCTGAGCTCACAACCCTCCGAGGAGCCCCTGCATGTGCTTCAAGACACTGCCGGTCCAGTTCGACGAACGTGGCAACGCCACTTTGCGCGGCGGCATCCCCAACCCGTACGACGTGACCGTCGTCAAACCCGACGCTGCCCTCGACGAGACCGAGCGTCGGGAACGCATCGAACGGCTGGTCGCACGCAACGGGCACATCAAGGACCTCAACATGGACCCCGTGACCCGCGTCGCAGGTGCCCTCGCGGTCCACGTGACAGCCGACCTGGACAGGCGCGAGTACCTCGACTCCCACGCGCAGGGCACGCTGTTCCGCGGGTACGAGGTGATCCTGATGGGTCGCGACCCGCGAGACGCCATCTTCGTCTCCTCCCGCGCCTGCGGAGTCTGCGGTGGGGTGCACGCCCACGCCGCCGCCTACGCCATCGAGCAGGCCATGGGCATCGCACCGCCACCGCTGGGCACGGTCGTGCGCAACCTGACCGAGGCGGCCGAGATGGGCTACGACAACCCCTTGCACCTGTACCTGCTCGCCGGGCCCGACTACTCCGAGTCGGTCATCCGGGCATCCAACCCGGAGCTGTGGCCCAGGGCGGAGAGCTGGACGTGCCCCAGTGAGCACATCCACGGCTTCAAGACCATGGCCGACCTCATGACGGCGCTCAATCCTCTCACTGGATCGCTCTACCGCGAGGGGCTCGATTTCACGCGGCTGTCGCGCGAGATGGTGGTCGTGCTCACCGGCAAGTATCCGCACCCGCAGAACGTGGTGCCGGGTGGCGTCTCCACGACGCTGACGCTGCAGACGTTGAACGAGTACCACTCCAAGCTCGGCAAGATCTTCGACTACGCGCAGAAGATGATGGCGGTCTGGGACGACATTCCGGCGTTCTTCTACGAGGCCGACGAGCGCTACCAGTACGTCGGCTACCGCCCCACCAACCACATCGACCCCGGCTACTGGGACGACCCGTACGCATACGACGCCACCTACGCCAACTGCAACGCGTGGGGCGAGAAGCGCTGGTCGACTCCTGGCGTGGTGATCGATGGCGAGCTGGTCACCACTCGGCTGACCGACATCAACATCGGCTGGGAGGAGTTCGTCGCCCACTCCTACTACGAGGAGTCCTCCACCACCCGCTACGACAAGGACGAGCTCGGCAACCCGCTGTCGCCCTACCATCCGTGGAACAAGCGGACACTGCCCAAGCCGGGCGGGCGGGACTGGAAGGACAAGTACACCTGGGCGTGCGCGCCGCGTTGGGACCGGCAGGTGGTCGAAGCCGGCTGCTACACCCGGCTGCTGACGTCGGCGCTGGCGCAGAAGACCCCGGCCAGCGACTTCATCACCTCGACCGGCTCGGGCATGCGCTTCCTGGTCCCCAAGGGCGAGACCGGCGAGCGAGAGGTCGAGTGGCACGTGCCGGAGCGTTGGAACGCCTTCGAGCGCAACCGGGGACGCGCCTACCACTACCTGTTCAGCCAGCTGGTGGGCCTTGAGAGCCTCTTCGAGGCCTACCGGCTCTTCCAGCAGGGTGAGCGTCGGGTGGCGACGCTCGACCCCTCCGAGCTGGAGAAGGCGATCCCCACCGACGAGCGGGTGTCGGTGGGCTGGTGGGGAGCGGGTCGGGGCTGGCTCACCCACCACCTGGTGATGGACAAGGGCAAGATCACCAACTACCAGATCTGCACGCCGTCGACAATCAACGCCTCCCCCCGGGACCCGTGGGGGCAGCCAGGCCCTTACGAGGAGGCAGTGATGAACACCCCGATCATCGAGGACGTCTCCGATCCGGCCGGATTCACGAGCATCGACATGCTGCGCGCGATCCGCAGCTTCGACCCGTGCATGCCGTGCACGACGCACACGCACACCGGTGCCGGTGAGGTCGTCCGCGAGGTCAACACCTGCTCATGCGGCGGTGACTGAGCCCGCCGGGGCACCGTCTCCCGGACCGACCCTTCCGACGGGGCCGGAGTCGGGCCCTGTCGCGGTGCTCGTCGGCGGTGTCAGCGAGCTCTTCCAGCACGACCTCGACGTGGGCCGCCTGGTTGTCGAGCGGCTGCTGGCAGAACCACCGGCGCCCGGGGTGGTCGTCGAGGAGCTGCACTACGGCGCGATCGCCGTGGCGCAACGACTGGAGGAGCTGAACCCCGATGTCCTCGTGCTGGTGAGCGCCGTCGTGCGCGGGCGGGTGCCCGGCACGGTCGAGCGCATCCGCGTGGACCCGCCGGTGTTGACTCCGGCCGACGTGCAGACGTCCGTCGGTGACGCGGTGACCGGTTACGTCCACCCGGACCTCGTGGTCGACGTGGCCGCTGCCCTCGGTGTGTTGCCCAGGGCTACCGTCGCGGTCGAGGTGGAACCGGAGGTGACCGGCCCTGGTGAGGGTCTCAGCCCGTCGGCCGCCACGGGGCTCGAGCTGGCGCTCGAACTGGTGCGCACCGAGTCCCGGCGTGCTCCGCTGCTGGTTCTCGCCACCCAGCTCGGGGAGCTGGTGGGCGACGACCGGCTGGACGACTCGGCAGCACTGTCGGCGATGCGCGAGCTGGTGGCCGAGCTGGCGCGGGCCGCCCACGATGGCAGGTGGGGTCGCACGTTCTCGCTCCGGGACCGGGTGCGTCGAGCGATCGCGGACAGCCCGAGCAGCGAGGGCATGGACCATCGCGACTGGGGTCTGTGGTGGACGCTGCTCGAGGGGCTGGACCGGGTGCAGGCGATCGAGGCCACCCCCGGCGGGTACCCCTAGGACACCGGTCGGCCGAAGAGCTGCCTCGGCGGTGCGGCCGGGCCGGCCGGGTCCTCCAGCAGCCCCAGGTCGTGCGGGGGTACGGCCAGGCGGCTGCCCTGCTGGGTCAGCAGCACCAGGGCCCCGTCGGTCAGCACGTCGACGGCCGTACCGCTCACCTCGGGGCCGCCGGGGCCCATCGGGATGAGGCGGGCTCGCCATCGACCGCCCACGGTTGAGCAGCGCGCGAGGTAGTCGGCGCGTACCCGTTCCGGCGACGCCTTCAGCCGCTCCTCGATTGCGCCGGCGAGCCGGTGCAGCAGCGGGGCCCGCGGTGGGTCGGCCCCTGGGGCGAGCACCGTCACGCTGGTCCAGTCGGTACCAGCGGGTCCCAGCTCGGCATGCACCCCCAGGCAGGCGAGCTCGGTTCCGGCGGTACCGACCACGGCGTCCGGCCAGCGCAGCCCGCCGTCGGCGACTCCGAGGACGTCGTCGACCGCGAGGGCGGCGGCCACGTACGGCCAACCCTCGCGCTGCGGCGGCAGCCCCGGCCGGACCAGCAGCGTGAAGCCGAGGCCATGTCCGGCCCGCACAGTCCACGGCAGTCCCCCACGACCGCGCGGCGAGGCCTGGTAGTCCGCGACCACCACCGCACCCGACGGAGCACCTGCGCGTGCCCATGCCATGGCGGTGGCCTCGGTGGACAGCAGCGCCGGATAGCTGCGCACCGGTCGGTTGCCTAGCGCGTCGGCCACCGTCTGAGGGTCGAGGTCGGGGCTCACGCCCACGTCGCGCTCCCGCCGCCGGCCCGCTCCGCGGCCTGCAGGCTGGCCGCGAGCCGCTGCCACTGCGGGACGGCGAACCGCGCCATCGCAGAGGCGACCACGGCCCGCAGCCGGTCACTCTCCGCCTGCGGACGGTCCGCGCTGGCGTCGCGAAGGGCTCGAACGAGTCGCTCGTAGGCTGGTGGCGGTTGCTCGACCACCACCTCGAGCAGGCTGTGCACCAGGTCGTACGACGTGCCGGCTCGGGTGAGGACGCCATCGAGGAAGCCACGCACGGCGGCGGTCCGGGCACGCTCCGGCAGCTGCAGCCAGCGGCGGGCCTCCAAGCGGATAACTCCGGTCCAACCGTCTCGTGCCTCGTCATCGAGGACCGACCACAGATCAGCCGGGCCAGCCGTGCCAAGCCGGGCGAGCAGCGCCTGCGCCTGGCCGCGCACTGGCGCGGCAGCGTTGGCGACCGCCAGCGCCTGGGCGGCGGCGAGGCGGGCGCGGGCAGCATCCCCGGCCCGCTCGTGGGCCAGCGCCATGTTGGCCTTCGCCATCGCATGCTCGGACGGCCGGGTCGCCGCCGGGAAGGCGTCGACGGCCAGCTGCAGATCGCTGACGGCGGCTGCCGGCTCGTCGCCGGCCAACCTGGCGAGGCCGAGGGCGTTGGCGGCCGACCCGACGCCGGCTACGTCGCCGGCACGCTCGGCCAGGCCGAGAGCCTGTTCGAGCACGCCGAGCGCCGCGTCCACCTCCCCGGTGGCCAACAGGGAGGCGCCGTGGTCGCGGGCCGCGGCCGCGGCGCGGGCGAGGTGCCCCGTGGTCTCGAACAGCTCGCGCGCTCTCCTCCAGGCGGCCCGAGCCCCCTCGAGCTCGCCTGCCGCGTGGCGGACCAACCCCAGGTTGTAGCAGGCCGCAGCCAGCTCGACGGGCTGGTCGAGCGTGTCGAGGTCTCGGGCCGCCCGGTCCAGTTCCTCCGCTGCGT